>CALAOW010000107.1 GCA_937889395.1 uncultured Pseudomonadota bacterium
TGGGCGGATTCGACTGGTCGCGACCCGACGTCAAGGACGCCTTGCAGCAACTGCTCGACTCAAAGCAAGGATAACAAGGGGTGACCCCTTGACCCAGTATTAAGGCCGCCCGCCGTTGGCGGGCGCGGCCCGTGCCAGCGACTTAATACTGCGCTGCCGTCGCCACGGCCAGGGGCTGCGGCCCCTGCACCCGCAGTGAGAAGACGCGAAAATCTGCGCAGCGCATCTTTTCGCGACTACGCGATGGCAGGGGTGGCCCCTGCACCCAATGTTAAGGCCGCCCGCCGTTGGCGGGCGCGGCCCGTGCCAGTGACTTAATACTGGCCAGCCGTGCCAACGGCCAGGGGTGACCCGTGCACCCGGTATTAAGAAGAAGATGCGGGACTTCGTCCCTGTTGGGGAGTTTGTGAGGGAAGAGACCGGAGTGTCCGTGGGGAATCTGGCGGCGGGACGCATGCACACGAGTTGAACGAATGTCCAAGCGCTCAGCTCTTAAGTATTTCGCGCGAACTTGCTACGATCACGGCAGCCTGATGCATTTCAGAGGGCCCATAGCTCAGCCAGGTTCAGAGCTGCCGGCTCATAACCGGCTGGTCCCAGGTTCAAATCCTGGTGGGCCCATACCATTCGTGCCCGCGGCGCCAGCCGACGGGCTTTATCATGATGAGGAACAAAAACTTTGCGCGACGCGCACAACTTTAGCGGAGGGAAGAATTGCGTGAAGAGATAAACCGGCTGATGGACCTCCAGATCATCGACCGGCAACTGCAAGAGTTGGAGCAATCGCTGACGTCGATTGCCGGGCGAGTTGACCAACTTCGCGATGAGAACCAGAAGAACCAGGCCGAATTCGATCGCCTTAGCGAACAAGACAAGGAAATAACCGCGGCCCGCAAAAAGGCCGAGCGTGAACTGGCCGAGGGCGAAGTCAGAATCCGCAACAAGCGGATGCGATTGACGCTGGTCCGCAACGATAAGGAATTGCAGGCGCTGACGCACGAAATCGAGTCGTTGAAGGAGACCAATCAGCGGCTCGAGAGCGAGGCGCTCACGTCGATGGAAGGCGCGGACGCGAGGACCGCGCGAATCAAAGAGCTCACCGAAGCGATCGCCAAGGGGCGCATCGATCTGGCGGCGGCGGAAAAGGAAATCGCGGCGGAAGTCGAAGAGCTCAAGGGCAACATCGGCAAGCATCGCGAGTCCCGCGAGAAGGTTGCCGAGAATGTCGATGCGAATCTGCTCTCGCGCTACCAGATGATTTTCAGCCGGCGCGCCGGCGTCGCCGTTGCATTGGCGAAGGGCGGGACCTGTCAGGGATGCAGGATGCGGCTGCCGCCACAGCTATACAACGAGATCCAGAAGCATCGGCAGATACATTTCTGCCCGAACTGCCAGCGCGTCCTGTACTACGCGGAGCCTGCACCCGAGTAAAATGCGGGCGGAGTTTGCCCTGCGCGACCTCCTGGACAAGGAGAGGTCAGGATCTGATTCCATCGCCCACGCGTTCTCTTTTTTTGTCATCCTGAGCGCAGCGAAGGATCTCGCGCGATCGCGCGTGGGAGACCGAATCAAAAAGATGCTAGTCTGATGGGGCCGGAGTGAGTCGGGCGATCGCTTCCTGAACAGGGAAGAGGAAAGTCCGGGCTCCGTAGGGCAGGATGGCCGTTAACGGCGGCGCGGAGCGATTCGCGGAAAGTGGCACAGAAAATACACCGCCCGAAAGGGTAAGGGTGAAATGGTGGGGTAAGAGCCCACCGGCGCGCGAGTGATCGTGCGCGCATGCCAAACCCCATCCGGAGCAAGACCAAATAGGAGGCTGAGCGGCCCGCTCTTAAGGCCTCGGGTATGGTCGCATGAGCCGGCGAGCAATCGACGGCCTAGAGGAATGATCGCCGCCCGCAAGGGCACAGAACCCGGCTTACAGACTCACTCCGGTTCTTTTCAGTGAACGTGCTTTTTTCAGTGAACGTGCAATGTGCCGGCGTCATGGATGCTGTGGGCGTCGGCAACACAGCAAGCCTTATCGGTTCGATTGCATCCTCTTGTGGTCAAGCAATTGTGCGGGCGGGCGTCATGGATGCTGTGGGCATCGGCAACACAGCAAGCCTAATCGGTTCGATTGCCTCCTCTTGCGGCCAAGGCACATTGCACGTTCACTGAAAAAAGTGCGCGCTACCCTTACCCTGAAAAACGCGCAGTCGCGATGCGGCCGCCTCGAGCGGTTTCAGAATCGCGGTGCCTGAGGTCACGTAACGGGAGACTCGCGAGAGGGCGGCCAGGTCGCGCACGCCGGCTTCGATTTCCGGCGCGATCGCGAGCTTGACGCCGGGCGGAAGTTCGCGCGCGAAGGCCGCGACGCGCTCGATCTCGTCGAGGGTCCGGTCGCGATACTCCTCGAAGTGATGGACCAGCCGGCCGAATCCGCCGGCATCCCCGTCATCTCTGGCGAGCGACGATCTCAATTCCCAAATTTCCGCGAGATGACTCAACGGACGCTCGGCAAAATCCGCGACGGCCGACCAAGTGCGCTCGTCGAGGAACCGATTGATCACTATCGCGGCGAGCTTGAGTCCTTCGGAGTCCATCTGGGCGAGCAGCTCGCGCGCCTGGCGGATGCGATCGGGTTCCGCCGTCGTCACCATCACGAACCGGACGGCGGGCGAATGCAGCAGCGCTTCAGTCTTGTGCAGACGATCGACAATTGCGTCCATGCTGTCGGCGGCGGCCGCGAAGAAATCCGTGATGGTCGAAAGCACGTTGCCGCCGGCAAAGCGCTCGAGCTCGCGCACGACAAATTGCGCCGCCTTGCTGGCGACCTTCATCGCAATCCGCCCGGCAGAAAGCGACGGCGTAAAGAGCCATCGCGCAGTCCGCGAATCGAGCAGGCGAATGAGCCGCGCGGGCGTCTGCAGGAACTCGAAGGAGTGCGCCGCGGGAGGAGTGTCCACGACTTCGAGCTCGAACGCGCCGGTCTGATGAAGATCGTAAAGTTGCTGGAGCGCGGCGAAGGCTTCGGAGCCGGCGAACTCGGTAGTCAGGCTTTTGTAGAATGGATTGTCGAAAATCCTGCGGCGCGTCGCCGGGTCGGCGATAAAGCGCTCGACGATGGCGTCCCAGGCGCCCGTCACGTCGAGCATCATCGCGGAGAGCCGAAGTCGGCGGTCAAGCCCGGCCGCGGCAAGCTGCCGGCCGCCGATTCGGGTTGGCTGACCGCCCAGGCGGGCCAGGCCGAGCGCGTCACGCAGGCGCTCGGAAGGATCGACGGTTATGACCGCGGTGTTGAGATTGGCAGATGCGCCGGCGAGTCCGAGCGCGGCGGCGATAGTCGTCTTACCGACGCCGCCGGTGCCGAGCAGAATCGGAATCGAGCCTTTGGTGAGCAGGTCTTTCAAGCAGCAGCTCCGTTTCAGGGTCACGATAGCAGGCGCGGGGAATGGGCGCATCGCAGGACAATTGTTGTCATCGTGAGATGCAAAATGTCGACAGTCGATTAGACGGCTTCACGCCTGGGGAATAGAATCCTCGCGGGGGAATCAGGGGGCGCCAGATGGCAATAGAATTCGTGGCAGCAGTTGTGGTCGGTGCTTTCCTCGGGATTGCAATTGGATGGTTGCTGGCGCAGCGGAACGCAACGCGTCTCAAGGTACGGCTCGAAGAAACCGAAAAGCGCCTTGGAGAGGAGAAAAGTCTACTCGACAAAGCCAAGGAGCAGCTCTCTGACACCTTCCGAGCACTCGCCGCCGACGCCCTTCACCAGAACAACGACGGATTTCTGGCGCTTGCGACCGAAAGACTCAACACCGTCAGAAGCGAGGCGGCAGGCGAGCTTGAAGCGCGCAAGCAGGAAATCGAAACGCTCGTGAAACCGCTCGGCGATTCGCTCGCCGAAATGACGAAGCAAATCCGGTCGCTGGAACAGGCTCGGAGCACGGCTTACGGAACGCTGACTGAGCAAGTGAGGTCGCTAATATCTACGCAGGATTTGCTCCGAACGGAGACGGGAAACCTCGTAAAGGCGCTGCGTGCCCCAATCGTGCGCGGACGATGGGGCGAAGTTCAGCTCAAGCGCGTCGTGGAATTGGCCGGGATGATCGAGCGATGCGATTTCTTTCAGCAGGAGAGCGTGGATACCGAGAGCGGAAGACTCAGGCCAGATATGCGCGTCCAACTTCCTGGCGGCAAGAATATCGTGGTCGATGCAAAAGCGCCGCTGCAGGCGTATCTCGACGCCGTGGAAGCACCGACCGATGAGCTGCGAATGACGAAACTGAAGGAACACGCGCGGCAGGTGCGCGATCATATGGTCAAGCTGGGTGCGAAGAACTATTGGGACCATCTGCAGCCGACGCCCGAATTCGTCGTGATGTTCCTCCCGGGCGAGGCCTTCTTCAGCGCCGCGCTCGAACAGGATCCGTCCTTGATTGAACAGGGGGTGAACCAGCGCGTGATTCTTGCCACGCCGACTACGCTGATCGCAGTGCTTCGTGCGGTGGCCTACGGATGGCGTCAGGAGCAGCTCGCGGAGAACGCGCAGCGCATCGCCGACCTTGGTAAAGATTTGTACGAGCGCATGGGCACCATGGCAGAACACATCGAAGATATTGGTGGCGATCTCAACAAAGCCGTCGGCTCGTACAACAAGGTCGTCGGTTCATTGGAACGGATGGTTCTTCCCGCGGCGCGCCGGTTCAAGGAACTCGGCGTCGGCGGCAACAAACACATACCTGAACTGAATCCGGTCGATAACGTCCCGCGCCCGTTGACCTCGACAGCGATCCCGGAAACCGAGCGCGACGACGACTAGCCGCGCGCTCGCGTTTTTCACTTACTCGATCTCCTGGTCGGAGGGGGGCGGGGGCTTCAGTTGGCTGCGCTCCTTGCCGGCGACGATCCATCGCTCGACTTCGTGACGCTCGCGCTTGAGGAATCCCGCAATTGCCCGCTTGAGATCCGGGTTGGAGACGTAGTGGATGCTGCGGGTGAGGGCGGGATCGAAGCCGCGCAGCCATTTGTATTCGCCGCCGGCGCCGGGCTCGTAACGCTGAATGCCGCTCAGAATCGAGTGCTCGATGCCCGCGTAGTAGCAGACGTTGAAGTGCAGGAAGCGGACCTCGCGGAAGCATCCCCAATAGCGGCCGTACATCACGTTCGCCTTGGCCAGGTTGACGGCGCCCGCGATCAGTTCGCGTCCCGCGTATGCGCCGATGAAAATCATGTTGCGTTTGAAGGATTTGCGGATGAGATCGAAAAAGTCCTCGGTGAGATATCGACGGCCCCAGTAAAGCTTTTCGATCGTCGAGCAATAGATTCGGTACATCTCGGGGAACATCCGGTCGGGGATTTCCTCGCCCGCCATCACGCGGATGTGGACGCCTTGTTCGTCCATCGCGGCGCGTTCGTGGCGGACGGCGGTGCGCCGCTTGTGCTTGAGCCGGTTCAGATAATCGTCGAAGGTCGCGAAGCCCGCGTTATGCCAATGGTACTGATAGCCGAGCCGCTCCATGAATCCGATCGGCGCGAGCGCGGCAGCTTCGTCGGGCTGGCAAAAATTGACGTGCACACTCGACAGCTTGTTATCCTCGCAGATGGATGTGAGCGCGAGGCCGAGCAGATTGATGAGGCCGGCTCGATCGACGCCCGGCGCGGTTAGAAATCGGCGTCCCGTATGCGGCGTGAACGGCACCCCGACCAGAATCTTGGGGAAGTAGCCGATGCCGGCGCGCTCGGCCGCGTCGGCCCATCCATGGTCGAAGACGAACTCGCCCATGCTGTGGGTCTTGAGGTAGAGCGGGGCTGCGGCGACGATTCGTTTGCGGGGCGCCTCTCGAACCACGAGATGATACGGGGCCCATCCGGTGTCGCGCGCAGCCGATCCGGAGTGCTCCATCGCATACAGCCAATCCCATTCGACGAACGGAGAATCGTCGGGGGCGAGCAGGGCGTCCCACGCCGCGCGGGGAATCTTGTCGATTCCCTCGATGATCGCGACTTCGAGTCTGGGTGCGGAATCATTCATGGCAAAGTTTCAATTTATCACTCCCTTCGGTCGAGCAAATCACAACAGTGAAAAGTCAAAATATCAGACTTATCGCATCCGAACCGATTTTTGCCGGATGCTCACTAGGAATGCTCGAATTTGTTATTATATTGGTAAGGCCGAGGGAGGCGCTCCGAGCGACAGAGGTGCGATGGTGGATTTCGTGCGCAAGCGGATGGTTTTGGCGCGAATCACCGGCGGTGACGGTGACGGCAATGGCCGCTCCGGCGGTGGCGATATCGCTACCGAGCGCAAGACCCGCACCAAGTCGCAGACCGCCAAACCGCCTCTGTACAAGGTTATTTTGCTCAACGACGATTACACGCCGATGGAGTTCGTCGTCGAAGTGTTGGAAGCGGTATTTCACAAGCAGCACGCCGAAGCGACCCGAATCATGCTCCACGTGCATCAGAACGGGATGGGCGTGGCGGGCGTGTATCCATTCGAAGTCGCGGAGACCAAGACGCATACCGTCGAGGAACTCGCGCGTGAGGCCGAGTATCCGCTCAAGTGCGTGATGGAAAAGGAATGACCAGGCCGTAGCATCGATGCCTCCGTCGAATAACAACATCATGATCAGCCGCGAACTGCAGGTGACGCTGCAACTCGCGATGAGCGAAGCCGTCAACCGGCGTCACGAGTTTGTGTGCCTGGAGCATCTGCTGTTCGCGATGCTCCACGACGTGACGACGACCACGATACTGAAAAATTGCGGCGCCGATCTGGATTCGATCCGGCGCAAGCTGGCGCATTACCTCGACGAGCAGGTCGAGCGGATGCCCAAGGGCGAGGAAGTCTCGCCGCGCTACGCGATCGGGGTGCAGCGGGCGCTGCAGCGGGCGGCGTTGCACGTGCAATCGGCGGGACGCCAGGAAATCACCGGCGGCAACGTGCTGGTCGCGATGTTCCATGAAACCGAATCGCCGGCGATTTTCTTTCTGCAGGAGCAGGGCGTCGCGCGCTTCGACGTGATCAATTTTATCTCGCACGGGGTTTCGAAGGCGGGCGCGGAAGACGACGAGGACGGCGAGGAATCGGACAAGGATTCGATCGATCGCGACGGACACGAACATGAAGCCGGCGACGAAGAAGGCGAGCGCAAGCTGTCGCCGTCAAAGGCGCTCAACACTTACGCGATCAATCTGGCCAAGCGCGCGGCGGACGGAAAAATCGATCCGCTCGTCGGCCGCAAGAAAGAACTCGAGCGCGCGGTGCACGTATTGCTGCGCCGGCGCAAGAACAATCCGGTCTTCGTGGGCGAGGCAGGGGTCGGCAAGACCGCGCTGGCCGAGGGACTGGCGCTGGCAATTCACAAGGGCGACGTGCCCGACGCGCTCAAGGGCGTCGAGATCTACGCGCTCGACATGGGCGCGTTGCTGGCGGGGACGCGGTTTCGCGGGGACTTCGAGCAGCGCCTGAAGGCGGTCATCAAGGCGGTGGTCGGCGACTCGAAGCGGATTTTGTTCATCGACGAGATCCACACGATAGTCGGCGCCGGCGCGGCTTCCGGCGGCACAATGGATGCGTCCAACCTGCTCAAGCCCGCACTCGCGTCCGGCGACCTGCGATGCATCGGTTCGACGACCTACCAGGAATACAAGCGCTCGTTCGACAAGGACAAAGCGCTGGCGCGGCGCTTCCAGCGAATCGACGTCGTCGAGCCGACGCAGGACGAGGCCGTGCAGATTCTGGGCGGCATCAAGTCGTACTACGAGAAGCATCACAACGTCCGCTACACGAATTCGGCGATCAGATTGGCGGTCGAGCTATCGGCGCGATACGTCAACGACCGCTTCCTGCCCGACAAGGCGATCGACGTGATGGACGAGGCGGGAGTCGCGGGGCATTTGCGCGGCGCGGGGACGACGGAACCCGTGACGGTGGGCACGCGCGACGTGGAGCGGACGGTCGCGCGGATGGCGAAGATTCCGGAGCGGACGGTGTCGGCGACCGATCGCGGACGGCTGCAGACGCTCGACGAGGATATGAAGCAGGCGGTCTTCGGCCAGGACGAGGCGATCAACTCGGTGGCGCGCGCGATCAAGCTCGCTCGCTCGGGGCTCAGCCATCCCGACAGACCGGTGGGCGCCTTTTTGTTCGCCGGACCGACGGGGGTAGGCAAGACCGAAGTCGCGCGGCAACTCGCGAAAGTGATGGGCGTCGAGTTCATCCGCTTCGACATGAGCGAGTACATGGAGCGGCATACGGTTTCGCGCTTGATCGGCGCGCCGCCGGGATACGTCGGTTTCGATCAGGGCGGATTGCTCACCGACGCGATCAACAAGACGCCGCATTGCGTGCTGCTGCTCGATGAGATCGAAAAGGCGCATCCCGATTTGTTCAGCATCCTGTTGCAGGTGATGGATCACGCGACGCTCACCGACAACAACGGGCGCAAGGCGGATTTCCGCAACGTGATCCTCGTGATGACCACCAACGCCGGCGCACAGGAACTATCGCGCGCGATGATCGGTTTCCACGGCGGAACCGGCCAGGGAAATCCCAAGAGCGTGCTGGAGAGGATGTTCGCACCGGAGTTCAGAAACCGGCTGTCCGCCACGATCGAATTTGCTCCGCTGAGTCCGCCGGTTATGGAACGGGTGGTGGACAAGTTCATTGCGGAATTGCAGGAGCGCCTCGACAAGCAGAAGGTCACGCTGACGGTGACGCCGGTGGCGAAGAAATGGCTGGCGGAACATGGTCACGACCCGCGCTTCGGCGCGCGCCCGCTCGGGCGGTTGATCGAGAACGAGATCGCGCGCGAGCTCGCAGATCAGGTGCTGTTCGGCAAGCTGACGAAGGGCGGCAAGGCGACCGCGGACCTCGACGGCGACAAGCTGGTGTTCTCGTACGAGCCGAATCCAGCACGTCAGCCCGCACCAGTCGCGTAATTCAGTTAACGGCCAGGCCTGCCTCGGTGAGGCGATGCTCGAGAATCGGGATGCGGTCGTGACCCCAGAACGGTTCGCCGTCGAAGAAGAACAGCGGTACGCCGAAGACGTGGTCGGCGGCGGCTTCCTCCTGGGCGCGCTGATAGGCGGCGGCGCCTTCACCTGACAGATATTTGCGATAGTCGTCGGCGGACATGCCGAGGCTTGCGATTACGCTCGCGACCGCGTCGGGCTGATCGGCCTCGAGCTCGCGGCGAAAGAACATCTCGAAAACTCGACGGCTGTAATCGAGCAGGCGGCCGTGCTCATCCGCGAACAGGCCGCCGATCAGCGCCGGCGTCGTGTCGTAAACCTTCAGCGGCCCGCGAATAACCAGGCCGCGCGGTTTGGCCCATCGGCGCGCGTCGAGATACGAGTAGCGCGCCTTGTGTTCGGAGTAGAGACTGCGCTCGCCCTTGCCCTTGATTCGAAGCTGGAACGGAATCCATCGGATGCGAATTCGAAATCGCTGTTCGAGCGCGAAGGCGGGATCGAATGCGAGGTAGGCGAACGGACTCTTGTAGTCCGAGTACATCTTCACTTCCTTCGCTTGCATGAGATCGATTTCGCGGCGCGGGATTTTCAGATCCGAAGGTCGGGCTTTTGCAGTATCGTCGGATGCACCCATTCGGGGCCGCCCGTTTCGGGATGATCGATGTTGTAATGCAAGCCGCGCGATTCGCGCCGGCTCATCGCGGATCGCACGACCAGCTCCGCGACCATCGCCAGGTTGCGCAACTCGATCGTGTCGGCGTCGAGCAGGTGGTCCCAGTAGTAGCGGTGGATTTCGTCCTTGAGCATCTCGATGCGGCGAAGCGCGCGCTCGAGGCGCTGGTCGCTGCGCACGATGCCGACGTAGTTCCACATCAGGCGGCGAATCTCGTCCCAGCTCTGCGTGATCATCACGCGCTCCTCGCTGCGGATCGCACGCCCGGGATCCCACTGGGGAAATTCGGGCGGCGCGCCGCCTCCCGACGCGACGATTTCGCGCGCCGCGGCAAAGCCGCGCCGGCCCATCACGGCGGCCTCGAGCAGCGAGTTCGACGCGAGCCGGTTGGCGCCGTGCAAACCGGTCATCGCGACCTCGCCGGCGGCGTACAGGTGCGGAATCGAGGTGCGTCCGTCGAGATCGGTCTGCACGCCGCCGCACATATAGTGGGCCGCGGGCACCACCGGAATTGGTCCTTTGGTCAGGTCATATCCGAAGCTCAAGCATCGCTTGAAGATATTGGGGAACCGCAGCCGGATGAAATCGGCGTCGCGATGGCTCAAATCGAGATACACGAAGTCCAGGCCGTGACGTTTCATCTCGGAATCGATCGCTCGCGCGACCACGTCGCGCGGCGCCAGCTCGGCGTCCGGATGGTAGCGCTTCATGAACGGGGTGCCGTCGGGCAATTTCAGAATCGCGCCCTCGCCGCGCAGCGCCTCGGAAATGAGAAACGACTTGGCGGCGGGATGGTACAGGCAGGTGGGATGGAACTGGTAGAACTCGAGGTTGGCGACGGACGCGCCCGCCCGATACGCCATCGCGACGCCGTCGCCCGACGCGATATCGGGATTGGTGGTGTAGAGATAGACCTTGCCGGCGCCGCCCGTCGCCAGCATCGTGGCGCGCGAAATCACTTTGCGGATTTCGTGAGTCTCGCGATCGAGCGCATAAACGCCCCAGCATGCGCCCGGCTTTCCCGCGGTGGCAGTCTCGACCAGCAGATTGATCGCGACGTGATTTTCCAAAGTGCGGATGTTCGGCCGCGCGGCGGCGGCCTCGGTCAGCGCACGCATTATTTCGCGGCCGGTCAGGTCCTGGGCGTGAAGCACGCGGCGATGGCTATGGCCGCCCTCCTGGCCGAGGTCGTATTCCTGTTCGGAGTCGACTTCGGCGCCTTCGGTCCCGACGCGGGTGAAGCGAGTGCCGAGCCGGATCAATTCGCGAATCGCTTCGGGACCCTCGCGAACGATAGTCTCGACCGCGGCGCGATCGCACAGCCCGGCGCCCGCGCGGATCGTGTCCTCGATGTGCGATTCGAACGTGTCCTCAACGCTCCACACACTGGCGATACCGCCCTGCGCATAGGCGGTGTTGGCCTCGGAGCTGCCGGCCTTGGTGAGAACGGTGACAGTGCCGGCTTCGGCCGCCTTGATCGCGAACGTCAGGCCCGCGATGCCGCCGCCGATAACCAGGAAGTCGCTGGACAGTTGCGCATTATGCCTCATCAGGTGGCCTCGGGCGCGCCCGCGGGGTGAATCGCGGAGCGTGCGTTGTGTCAAAATGACGCTACTCGGTCTGCGCTCGGCCAGTCAAGGCGATCGCGCGGCTGCGATTTGCCACTGTGATTCGATTCAAATATTCTGGAAGGTGGGGATCGCAGCGAAAGAACGAAAAAGCGAAAGACGAAACCTTCGCTGCGCAGTTTCGTAGAACCTACGACAGGCCAAGCCCGTGCCGATGACGCCGCCAAATATTGTCACGCTGTTCCGGATCGCCACCGCGCCGATCCTGATCTTGATCCTGATGCACAGCGGGCCGGGTGCGGCGTGGCTTGCAGCCGGGGTGTTCTTCATCGCGACGGTCAGCGATTATTTCGACGGCTACCTCGCGCGCAGTTACGACTCGGTCAGCACGCTCGGCAAGTTTCTCGATCCGATGGCCGACAAGCTGGTCGTTGCGACGGTGCTGATCATGCTAGCCGGGATGACGCGAACGCCGCACGTGCCGGCGTGGATGGTGGTCGTGCTGGTGACGCGCGAAATAATGGTGACGGGACTGCGCGCGGTGGCGGCGGCCGAGGGGTTAATCGTGGCCTCCGAGGAGCTCGGCAAGTACAAGATGGCGTTGCAGTCGATCGCGATTCAGGGTCTGCTGATTCATTACACGTATTGGCACGTCGATTTCTTCGCCGCCGGGATGTTCGTGCTGTGGATCGCGATGGCGGTGAGCGTGTGGTCGTGCGTCGATTATTACGTGCGCGTGGTGGTGGCGCTGCGGCCAAAACCAATTACTGCGGCGGGCAAGCGGGCGGTGATTTGACAGACGCTCCCGCGCCGGATAATCAAATGGGTTCGTCGCGCCGGTTTGGAGAGCGGGTGTAGCTCAGTTGGTAGAGCGCGTGCTTGCCAAGCACGAGGTCGTCGGTTCGAAACCGATCACCCGCTCCAGGTAAATCGCGACAGACGGCCTCTCCAGGCTGTGCATCAGCGGCAATCGATCGCATATCACACCGGGAGATGAGGTCTCTTCTCCATGTCGGAACCGCTCTCAGACCAGCAGCTTTCCCTCATCGACGCCTACTGGCGAGCGTCCAACTACCTGACCGTCGGCCAAATCTACCTGATGGCGAATCCTCTGCTGCGCGAGCCGCTCCGGCCCGAGCACATCAAGCCGCGCCTGCTCGGCCATTGGGGGACCTCACCGGGGCAGAACTTTATCTACGCGCATCTCAACCGGCTGATTCGCGAGCACGACGCCAACGTCATTTATATTTCCGGTCCCGGGCACGGTGGTCCGTCGGTCATGTCGCATACCTATCTCGAGGGCACGTACTCCGAGATTTATCCGCGAATCTCCGAGGACAGCGAGGGGATGCGCCTGCTGTTTCGCCAATTCTCGACTCCGGGCGGCGTGCCGAGTCATGCTGGTCCTCACGTCCCGGGTTCGATCAATGAAGGTGGCGAACTCGGCTACTCACTCGTGCACGCATTCGGTGCGGCGTTCGACAATCCCGACCTGATAGTTGCGTGCGTGATCGGCGATGGCGAGGCGGAAACCGCGCCGCTCGAAGGAGGATGGAAAGGCGTAAAGTTTCTCAACCCGGTGCGCGACGGTGCGGTGCTGCCGATCCTCCATCTGAACGGTTACAAAATTTCCGGCCCCACCGTATTTGGCCGCGACACCGACGAAGAGCTGCGCCGCCTGCTCGAAGGCCACGGCTACGAGGTCTACTTTGTCGAGGGCGACGAACCGCCGCGGATGCATCGCGAGTTCGCTGCGACGCTCGAACAGTGTTACGCGAGGATTCGCGCAATCCAGACCGACGCGCGCGCAAACGGGCTCCGGAAGCGGCCGACGTGGCCTGCGATCGTACTGCGAACGCTCAAAGGATGGACCGGGCCGAAAGTTGTTGACGGCGTGCAGATTGAAGGGACCTTCCGGGCGCATCAGGTGCCGCTTGCGGGCGTGAAGGAAAATCCCGAGCATTTGAAATTGCTCGAGGCGTGGATGCGCAGTTACCAGCCTGACGAGTTGTTCGACGAACACGGCCGCCTGAAGCCCGAACTCAAAGCGATTGCGCCAAAAGGAAATCGCCGGATGGGCGCGAATCCGCACGCCAACGGCGGAATTCTGACCATCGCGCTCGATATCCCGTCCTTTACCGACTACGCGGTGCCGATTGAACAACCTGGGAGCGTCAAGGTCGAATCCACCCGCCCCTTCGGCAAGCTGATGCGCGATATCTTCACGCGCAATTCCAAACAGCAGAACTTCCGCCTGTTCTGTCCCGACGAAACCAACTCCAATCGCCTTGGCGACGTTTTCGACGTCGAGAACCGATGCCTGGTGAGCCGCGTCGAGAGCTACGATGATCACGTCTCGCACGACGGCCGCGTGATGGAGGTGCTAAGCGAGCATTGCCTCCAGGGATGGCTCGAAGGCTACACGCTTACCGGACGCCACGGAATTTTCGCGTCGTACGAGGCGTTCGCCATGATCGTGGATTCTATGACGACGCAGCACGCGAAATGGCTGGAGACATGCAAGACCGGGTTACCATGGCGCCGTCCGATCCCGTCGCTGAACTACCTGCTCACCTCGACCTGCTGGCGCAACGATCACAACGGCTTCAGCCATCAGGGCCCGGGCTTCATCGACACCTTGCTGACCAAGCGGGGCATCGTGTCGCGGATATACCTGCCGCCCGACGCGAACTGCCTGCTGTCGGTGGCCGATCATTGCCTGCGCAGCCGCGACTACATCAATCTGATCGTGATCGACAAGCAGGAACATCCGGTGTGGCTCGATATCGATGCGGCCCGCGAGCATTGTTCTCGCGGCGCGTCGGTGTGGCGATGGGCCGGCAACGACGGCGGGATGGAACAACCGGACCTCGTGCTCGCATGCGCCGGCGACGTCATGACGGAAGAGGCGATCGCGGCGGCTTGGCTGTTTCGCAAGTATCTTCCTGAAATGAAAATTCGAGTCGTGAACGTCGTCGATCTCATGACGCTGTTTCCGCCCGACCGCCATCCTCACGGCATGAGCGACGACGCTTTTCTCGAACTCTTCACCCCCGACAAGGACGTGATCTTCGCCTTTCATGGTTACCCGCGCGAGGTTCATCAGCTCCTGCACGGACGGCCCAATCCGAATCGTTTCCACGTGCACGGTTACGTCGAGGAGGGAACCACGACCACGCCTTTCGACATGCTGGTGCTGAACGAGGCGAGCCGCTATCACCTCTGCATCGACGGGCTGCGTCACGCGCCGCGGTACCAGGAGCGCGCCCGCGAACTCATCACGATGACTGAAGCCGCGCTCGACGCCCATCGCAAATACATAGTCGAGACTTTCGAAGACATGCCTGCGATTCGTAACTGGAAATGGACTCCGGATTAATTTGATGAAAGCAAGCCCGCTTGCCGGAAAACCTGTCGATCAATCGCAACTCGTCGATATCCCCCGTTTGATCACCGCTTACTTCGCCTGCAAGCCCGACGCCGACAATCCCGCGCAACGAGTCGCGTTCGGCACCTCGGGGCATCGCGGCTCCTCGTTCGACAGCGCGTTCAACGAAGCGCACATCCTCGCGATCAGCCAGGCGATTTGCCTCTATCGCAAAAGTCAAAATATCAACGGTCCTCTCTACCTCGGGATGGACACGCATGCGCTCTCGGTCCCGGCGTTCGCCAGTGCGCTCGAAGTGCTGGCTGCCAACGGGGTCGAGACGATGGTGGATAGCGAGGGCGGATACACGCCGACGCCGGCGATATCGCACGCGATCCTGACCTACAATCGCGGCCGCAAGGACGGGCTGGCGGACGGGATCGTGATCACGCCGTCGCACAATCCGCCGTGTGATGGCGGCTTCAAGTACAATCCGTCCAACGGCGGCCCGGCTGATTCCACCGTCACCGATTGGATTCAGAATACAGCCAACGAATTTCTCAAGGCCGGCCTCGCCGGGGTGCTGCGCGTTCCGTACGAGCGGGCGCGCACGGCCGCGACGGTTCATCAGCACGATTACATCGGCGCTTACGTCAGCGACCTCGACAACGTCGTCGACATGGAGTCGATTCGCGGCGCGGGCGTGCAGGTCGGGATCGATCCGCTCGGCGGCGCGGCGGTGCGCTACTGGCCGGCGGTGATCGAAAAGTACGGAATCAAGGCGACGGTGGTCAGCGACGTGGTCGATCCGACATTTCGCTTCATGACCGCCGACTGGGATGGGAAAATCAGAATGGATTGCTCGTCGCCGTACGCGATGGTGCGACTGCTCGCGATGCGCGATCGTTTCGACGTTGCGTTTGCCAACGACACCGACGCGGACCGGCACGGAATAGTCACTCGCTCGAGCGGCCTGATGAATCCGAATCACTATCTCGCGGTTGCGATCTCGTACCTGTTTCGCAATCGCACCCGATGGCGCAGAGATGCGGCGGTCGGCAAGACTGTGGTGAGCAGCGCCATGATCGATCGCGTCGCGGCGAGCCTCGAGCGCAAGCTCATCGAGACTCCGGTCGGCTTCAAGTGGTTCGTGGACGGGCTGATCGATGGTTCGGTCGGATTTTGCGGCGAGGAAAGTGCCGGCGCGTCATTTCTGCGCACCGATGGAACCGTGTGGACCACCGACAAGGACGGACTCATCCTCGGCTTGCTGGCCGCCGAGATGACCGCGCGCGTGGGGCGCGACCCCGGAGCGACGTACGATGACCTGACGCGCGAGTTCGGTGCGCCGGCGTACGAGAGAATCGATGCGCCCGCCACGCTCGCGCAGAAGGAAATTCTAAGGAAGCTGAGTCCCGGGCAACTGAATGAGCGCGAACTTGCGGGTGAGAAAATTCTCAAAACATTGACCATTGCGCCCGGCAACGGGGCGGCAATCGGCGGAATCAAGGTGATCGCGGAGAGCGGATGGTTCGCGGCGCGTCCGTCGGGCACGGAAGAGGTTTACAAGATATACGCGGAGAGTTTTCGCGGCGTCGATCATCTGCATCGGATTCAGGCTGAGGCGCAGGAACTTATCGCGCGCGTCTTCAAGCAGGCTGAATCGCCGCCGGCGGCGCGGCCCCGCGGCGACTGAGGAATCAGGCTTGCCGGCTCGTCACATCATACTCTGCATCAACGTTGGTTCGTCATCGTGCAAGTTCTCGCTGTACTCGGTTTCCAGCGGCGCCGAATCCATTGTGGCCGAGGGCGCGGCGGATCGGATCGGCTCGAGCGGCGGCACAATCACGATCCGCGACGCCAACGGCCGCTCGATCGCCGAATCGGATCGCGATCTCGCACGCCCGCAAGTTGCCGTCGATGCGCTGTTCGACGAGTTCGAGCGCTTGAAGCTGCCGCGCCTCGACGTGGTCGGACATCGAATCGTTCACGGCGGCGCGCATCATGTGGCCCCGGAGATTGTCACGCCCGCGCTGATCGCCGATTTGAAACGGCTGATCGCATTCGCACCGCTGCACATGCCGGGCGGAATCGGGGGCGTCGAGGCGGTTGCCGCGCGGCATCCGAAACTTCCGCAGGTCGCGTGCTTCGACACCGCGTTTCATCGTGGAATGCCGGAGCGCGCCGAGCGCTTCCCGTTGCCGCGCGAACTATGGGACGCGGGAGTGCGGCGCTACGGCTTTCACGGGATCTCTTATGAGTACATCATGCAGGCTCTAAGAGCCGACGTTCCGACGCGCCTGATAATCGCGCACTTGGGCAACGGGGCCAGCATGGCCGCAGTCGAAAACGGCCGTCCGCTCGACACCACGATGGGATTCACGCCGGCGGGCGGCTTCATGATGGGGACGCGGCCGGGCGATCTCGATCCAGGCGTGATTCTTTATCTGCTCGAACAGAAGGGTTACGACGCCGCGCAACTAAGTCGGCTCGTCAATCTGAAGTCCGGGTTGCTCGGAGTCTCAGGACTCAGTTCCGACGTGAAGACGTTGCTGGACGCGCGGGGATCGAACGCGGATGCGGCGGAGGCGATCGAGATGTTTTGCTATCAGATTAGAAAAGCGATTGGCGCACTGGCAGCGGCGCTCGGCGGATTGGACATGCTCATCTTCACCGGCGGGATTGGCGAGCATGCCGCCGCGGTACGCGCGGAAGCCTGCCAGGGGCTGGCGCATCTCGGGCTCGCGATCGATCCGCGACGTAACGACTCCAACCAGGACACGATCAGCGCCGCTGATAGCCGATGCCGCGTGCGGGTCATCCCCACCAATGAAAATTTAATGGTCGCGCGGCACGCGGCTCGGCTGGTATTTCCCGCCGGCTGATTCGACGATTTGCTGGCCGCAAGCCCGTTCGCGGCGGTATAAATCAGTTGGGCAAGTTTTTCAGCGAAAACGCGCGACAGTAAATTCCGGAAGTGTGCGGACGATTCACAATCACGCGCCGCGACGGCAACTCGATCGCAGCGGAACTCGGCGTCCCGGCGGACTCGTTCGCCGATTATCGGCCGCGCTACAACGTCGCGCCGATGCAGAAGCATTTCATCGTCAGGATCAAATACGAAAATCGCGAAGCGATTCCCGCCAGGTGGGGCCTGGTCAGGAGCGGCGCGAAAGACGCCAGCATGGCGGCCAAGTGTATCAACGCGCGGTCGGAGACGGTCGAGGCGCGGCCCGCATTTCGCGACGCGTTCCGTAAGCGGCGATGCGTGGTGCCGGCGGATGGATTCTTCGAATGGACCGGGCCGAAGACCGCGCGGCAGCCGACCTGGTTCCATCGCGAGGACAGCCGTCTGATCCTGTTCGCCGGACTTTACGAGGCATGGCAGAAAGAGGCGAGCGTGTGGGAGACGACGTTTACGATTATCACGACGGCGGCCAACGCCGTGGTCGCGTCGTATCACGATCGGATGCCGGTGATACTTGCAGATCGCGACGCCGACGACTGGATGGATCCGCGCGCGCCGGATCCGCTCGCGCTCAAGTGCCTGCTGGTTCCCGCGCCCGCTGACCTGCTGATCGCGACTCCGGTTTCGCCCAAGATCAACAATGTGCATAACGATTCGCCGGATCTGCTGGAGCCCGCCGGATAGATTTTCGACTGAGCCACTGAGTCTGTCGATCCGAAGTGGTCAGGCGGCGCGGGGTACTGGCTCAGTTTGCCAAGCTGAAGGCTGCGAGGGGCGCGATTTTGGCTGATCGAAAAGAGCTGGAAAGAGCAAATTCTACCATCCGTAGTGGTTTTGGGACGGCTGCGCTCTATGGCTAGTTTCGTTCCGTCATAAATTATTTCAGCCGAGAGCGGAGGTCGCCCGATTTCGGGCGAGCCGGGCGAGTACAAGGCATCCTGGCGGTTGACCATAGCGTATGCGTAGCACGCGAAATCGGCGCGGGGCAGGCTGAATTAGTTCATCCTCAAAATCCGGCCCGAAACCCGGATTCAGGAGTCACAGGGATTTGGTCCATATCATCGAAGCTGAACCAGTGCCCGGAGTGGATGCTCAATTGATGGACTTTCCCGCGCGTGATAGTTGATCGGGTCCGGTCGCGACGAAAATAGAGCGCGGGGGCGGCGTACCCAAGTGGTTAAGGGAGAGGTCTGCAAAACCTCCATGCATCGGTTCGAATCCGATCGCCGCCTCCAACAAATCCCAAAAGAATGAATAGGGGAGAGAGATGATCATCCCGATTACCGTTACGCCTGAGGGGCTAATCCAGCCGCAGAAGGAACCGGAAGCGACCAAATTTGTGTCGCTTGGCGTCAAGGAGGCTAATATAGAGGAGTTCCTTCGGAAGGACATTGGCCGCATCTTCGACGACGAGGACGAGACACTGCTGGTCGTCAGACAACAGGTAGTGAACGCGAGCAACGGCCGGAACGACCTTGTTGCGCTCGACGGGTGGGGGAACCTCGTCCTCATCGAAATTAAACGCGACTCCCGGGATATGGTCACTCGGCCCGAAGCGCTCGAATTTCAGGCTGTCCGTTACGCCGCGAGCCTCGCCACAATCCGTAGCGTGGATGAATTAGTCGAACGCATTTTCGCCCGATATATCAACAAGTGGCCAGCCGAGTTCGAAAAGGGTGACTTGACGCCCGAAGAACTTGGAAAACGCACCGTGAAGAAGTTCCTCCTGGAGAATAATGCCGAAAAATCCTTTAACAAACACCAGCGGATCATTCTCGTGGCTTCAGCCTTCGATGAACAGACGCTGTCCGCCGCCGCTTGGATGAACGATAACGGCATCGACATCGCCTGTATCTCGCTTAATCCTATGAAAGCGGGCGAATCGTTGTACCTCGTTGTCGAAAAGCTCATTCCGACGCTTTGCATGGAAGATTTTCTTGTCCCGTTCCCGGAGGCTGTCCCCGACCGAGGGCAGGCCCGAATCACGGGAACGGATAAGACGCGCACCCGTACAACGCTCCCTAAGATGCGGGAACTCATGGAATGGGGAGTCGTGAAGCGGGGAGAGAGCTTGAGGGTGAAGAACTATCCAGATTCGGAAGCACTGGTGGAGGATTCCAAGACGGTCCGCTTCAAGGACCGCCTTCTCTCCTATAACGACTGGGGCCGCGAGGTGACAGGTTGGTCTTCGATCAACATCTACGACTGGGCGGTCGCGCCCGACGATAGAACTCTAACCGACTTGCGGGCGGAGCACATGGATAGGGAGGAGAACGCCGCCGCGCAGGCCAACACTGGTTCAGCGGAGGTCGCGCATTGAACCGCCCTCGTTGCCCGACTCACCGGATGACTTCAGGTCTCCAGAAGAGTTCAGGCGAACCTTCGCATGAGGCGGGCGGTTCTAGCGGGCGGGCGGCGTAGTTAAATGGTGGTCCGGTTTCACCTGTAGCTTGACCAGGCAGGGCGGGCCGTCCTGGCCGTAGCAGAGGTTGCTCAGTTCGCCTAGTTTTGAATCGCGGTCGTCGTGCGTGTAATCGGGACATATCCAATGGCCGCCCGATCCGCGGTAAAGAGCGACCGCGAAATATCTGCCCGCCGCAAGATTCCCGGCCACTGGATCGCCGCGCGTCGCGATATCGCGCGAGTTGACGATATCGAATCCGTCATGCGCCGCGTCCGGCGAGTACTGCATGAAGAAAATTCGCCATTGCCGTCCGGGCCGCGCAGTGACCTGGTATTCCATCGAGCGATCGGACGAGAACACCGGCTTGTCGCGGCATAGCCACGGCCGCCCCTGTTCCGCGAAGGCAGGGCGTGAGATCAGCATCGCAAGCGTCGCGGCGATCGAAATATATCGTCCAATTCTCAAAGGTTTCATGTCCTTTTACTTTTCCCGGCCCGCG
Source organism: uncultured Pseudomonadota bacterium (assembly GCA_937889395.1). GTDB lineage: Bacteria > Desulfobacterota > Binatia > Binatales > Binataceae > Binatus. The sequence continues at coordinate 20,441 of CALAOW010000107.1, forward strand.
ATCGTGATGATGCGGCCGACGATCTCGCCGAGATTGGAGTCCTTGGGCGTGAAAACCGCCTTGACGCCAAGCCCGAGCAGCGCTTTACGGTCGGCATCCGGGATTATTCCGCCCATCACGAGTGACACGTCGCTTGCGCCACGACTTTTCAGCAGATCGATTGTCTCCCGCGCGATGGACATGTGGGCGCCGGCGAGGCTCGAGATCGCGAGCACGTCGACGTCTTCCTCGAGGGCAGTCGCAACCATCTGCTCCGGCGTCTGCTTGAATCCTGCGAGGACTACTTCCATCCCGGCCTGCATGCACGCGTGGGCGAGCAGCTTGATCGCGTTGATATGTCCGTCGAGGCCCGCCTTGCCAAGCGCGATGCGAATTTTCCGTGTCGATCCCGCGACCGGCACCTTGAGCGCGCCGACGCTCACGCTGGTTTCGAGAATCGGCGGTGTGTAGCGGCCGCGGCTGACGCGCACGAGCGAATCCGTCCATTCGCCGACGGTGCCGCCCGCGCGGGCGAGCTCGATAGTCGCCTCGACGAGTCCGCGGTCGTTGTTGTTATTTGCGGCGGCGCGTTCGAGCGCCTCGCGGGCTTTCGACACGGCGGTCTGGTCGCGCGCCGCGCGCCATTTTTTTATCGACTCGATGCGTTCCTTTTCCTTGAGCGCATCCGCCGCGTGATCCGTGTTCTCTTTGGGCGGGGGCGTGAGTCCGACTTCGCCGGTAAACGCGTTGACGCCGATTTGCACGATCTCGCCCGACTCGACTTTCCTGTAACGCTCCGCAAGCTGGCGCGTCAGGTCGCCGCTGACTATAGAAATGGCGCGCGAGTAGCCGGCCTCGCGCAGCCGGATCGCGATTTCGCGCGCGCGCGCGGCGGTCTCGGCGGTGAGCTTCTCGATAATTTTGCTGCCCTCGAAAATATCGCCATAGCCTGCGAGTCCCGTCTCGTGCATCAGAACCTGCTGCGTGCGCAAGCTGAGCGTCTGCTCGGACTGGTCGGGGAGGGCGAGCGCCTCGCGAAAGCCCGGCAACTGGAGTGCGTTGACGCGCGCGTCGGCCGAGATGACGACCGGGAGCGCCTCGTACGCAATGCGGATGATATTAACTTCGGGCTGCGGCTCGGTGAGCGTGAGCGAGCGCACCTGGCATCCGGCGCGAAACGCCACGTTATCGACGCCGTACTCGGAAGAGCAAAGCTCCCGCCAGAGTTTGAAGTACGCGCGAATCTTGCAGATCTCGGGGACCAGCTCGATGCCGCTGTTGATGAAAAATGAAATGCGGCGGACGGTCTGCTCGAACGCGGCCGCGTCGAGCTTGGGGCGGATCGCGTCGAGAATCAGCAGCGCGTTGCCGAATGCGTAGCCGATTTCCTCGGCCGGACCGGCGCCGCTCTCCATGTAGTGGTAGCCGCAACAGTTAATCGGATTCCAGTTGGGCACGCGCTCGACCGTGAATCGAATCAACTCGGTGGAAAGGCGAAACGACAACTCAGGGTGAAAAATCGACGTGCCGCGCGCGACGAATTCCTTGAGCAGATCGTTCTGCGTCGTGCCGCGCAGCTCAGTCCATGGTACGCCGTGCTTTTCCGCGACGACCAGGTAAAGCGCCAGGATGAACGGCGCGGTCGCGTTGATCGTCATCGAGGTATTGATCGACTGAAGCGGGATTCCCTCGAACAGCCGCTCCATGTCGTTCCAGTGGCAAATCGAGACGCCCGCTTCGCCGACTTCGCCGCGCGCGACCGGGGCGTCGGGGTCGTAGCCGTTTTGGGTGGGCAGATCGAACGCGATCGAAAGCCCGCGCTGGCCCTGCTTCAAGTTTGCCAGGAAGCGTTCGTTGGCCTGGCGTGCGTCGCCGAAGCCCGCGTAGGTGCGGATAATCCATGGTTCACGGGCCTTGGGGCGAACTGTTTTTCCGCGGTCGGGCATCGACTAAAGGTTAGTTGTCGAGGCATTGGGATTCCAGCCGGTGCGCGATGACGGTGCTGGTTTAGTTTGCGAAGCTGACAAGCTGAGCTAGTGCCTTATATTGCGCCGCTGGTTTGCGCTCGCTGATGCGGTCGGCGAAGGTGAAAATAATGCGCGCCCGCCGCGAAGGACCGCGATGGGCGGGATTCTGAATGATCGAATCGGGCGGGGAACCGCAATTCATACCATATGTAGTGGTTTTGGGAAGGCTCGGGTATAGGGCTAGTTTCGTTCCGTCAAAATTAATATTCGCCGGAAGCGGGCTTCGCCCGATTTCGAGCGAGGCCGGCGAGTATGCGGCAGGTTGACAGTTGTCCATACCGTATACGTAGCACGCCGAATCCGCCGGGGTCAGGCTGAATAGTTCATCCCCTAACCCGGCATGAAATCCGACACTGAACCAATGGTGCAATGACACGCGATCAGCGCCGATGCATCGCGCGGGCCGCGGGTTCATTTTCACGATCCCGGGCAAGCGCAAGCTCGGCGGCGATGCGATCGATGAGTTCGATTCCCGACAGACCGCCATGCTCGGCGATCTCGAGCACCGGACCCGCTGTCTCGGCCCGGATTTTTGCGATCGCCTTGCGCGCGTCCGACACGCGATTCAAATCCGACTTGGCCAGCTCGGCGAGATGCTCGAGGTCTTTCTTTCGCAAATGGGGTCCACGGCGGTTCGTCAGCGCCGATATGTCATCGGCGTCGAACCCGGATCGCGGCGTTCGATTGAAAAGCACGGCCGCCGGGGCGAGATGAATGCGGCTCAAACTGGCGTGAGTCTCGATAGTCTCCGATATAGAAAGACTGTCCGCGGTCGTGACCTGGATGATTGCGCTACTGCGCCGCTCACGCATCATCCGCGAAATGTTGCCGGCTTCCTTGCCGACCACGCTGTCGCCGAATGTCGAGCGCGCGGCAGTCGGCATCTTGAGCAGGCTCATCGCCTGGCCGCTGGCGGGCGCATCGACGATTATAATGCGGCGGCCGGGCAGCTTGGCGTCGGTCCGCGCGGCTTCGTAGTAAACCTTTCCGAGCATCATCAGTTCGCGCAGCCCCGGCGCCGCTTGAACGAAAAATTGATAGAGGCGGCTCGCGAACACCGCTTTCAGCAGCATCCGGCCCGGCACCACCAGTCGCAGATATTCCTCGAGCGCGGCGCGTCCGTCGAGCGTCATCAGCGCGAGATTCGGCGCGACCTCCGCGGGTACGAACGACGGCGCGACGCCGAAGGTCGCGGCCAGCGGCGCCCGCGCGTCGCATTCCATAATCAGTGCGCGCGCGCCCGACATCGCCGCGAGCTTTGCAAGCGCGGCGCTCACGGTAGTTTTGCCGACTCCGCCCTTGCCGAGCACGATCAGCACGCGTCGTGCGAGGATTTCGTTTAGCATTTGAGGAAAGCGGAACCAGCCAGAAGTTACCAGCGGATCAGATTCGCTCCCCAGGTGAGGCCGCCGCCGCATGCGTTCAGCATCACGATATTGCCGTCGTGAATTCGGCCCTGCTCGAGAGCCTCGTCGAGCGCGATTGGCACGGACGCCGCGGAGGTGTTGCCGTAACGATCGATGTTGGTGAAAACTTTTTCCGGCGGCAGCCCGAGCCGCTCGGCGACTACGGAAATAATTCGCAGGTTCGCCTGATGCGGCACGAACAGGTCGATTTCTTCGAGCTTGACGCCCGCGCGCTCGGCCACCAGCCGGCTGATTTCTTCCATGCGCTTGACGGCTATTTTGAAAAGCTCGGGGCCTTTCATCTGAATCGCGTCATCGGCGCATCGCCGCACTTCAGAATCAATCGTGCTGCGGGTTCCGGTCGCGCGGACCGAGAGCAAATTCCAATACTCGCCCGCGGAGCGCAGCAGGCTCGACAGCACTCCGCGATTTCCCGGCTCGGTGACCATCACGCACGCGCCCGCGCCGTCGCCAAACAGCACCGCGGTCCGGCGATCGCTCCAATCCACCATCGTCGAGAGCGCGTCGGCCCCGACCACCAGTACGCGCTTGAAGTCGCCGGCGCGCATCTGTGCGTCTGCGACTTGCAGCGCATACACGAAGCCCGAGCAGGCGGCGGCGACGTCGAAGGCCGGCATCGACGAGATGCTTAAGCCCTTCTGAATCTGGCACGCCAGCGACGGAAACGCGTACTCCGAGGAAACCGTGCCGACTATGATCGCGTCGAGCGCGCCCGGCTTGATTCCCGCCCGCTCGAGCGCCGTGCGGCTGGCGGCGGTCGCGATATCCGCTATCGACTCGCCCTGGCGCATCGCGTAGCGGCTGCCGATTCCGGTGCGCGACCGTATCCATTGGTCGGACGTGTCCATGTACCGCTCGAGATCCTTGTTGGTCAGCGCGGTGCGCGGGACGGCCCGTCCGGTGGCGATAATTCTTGAACCCATGATGAACCGGTCAGCTCTCGCTGGCGGGCCTGAACGCCAGCGTCGTGTTGGTGCCGCCGAAGCCGAATGAATTGTTGAGCGCGATCCGAATTTTGGCGGGGCGCGCCTTGTTGGGCACGTAATCGAGGTCGCATTCGGGGTCGGGAAATTCCTGGTTGATGGTCGGCGGCATCATCCCGCGCTCGATCGCGAGGACCGTGTACACCGACTCGATTGCGCCGGCCGCGCCCAGCGTGTGCCCGGTCATCGACTTGGTCGAGCTAATCGCAACTTTCGCGGCTCGCTCGCCGAAGACGCACTTTACCGCTTGAGTCTCGGCGATATCGCCTTGCTCGGTCGAGGTGCCATGCGCGTTGATATAATCGACCTGGTTGGGATCGAGGTCGCTGTCTTCGAGGCACATCCGCATGCACTTGGCCGCGCCGCGTCCCTCGGGCGCCGGAGAGGTGATATGGTAGGCGTCGCTGTTGGCGGCGTAACCGCAGACTTCAGCTATGATCCTGGCGCCGCGCGCGATGGCGGCCTCGCGTTCCTCGAGGATCAGCGCCGCCGATCCCTCCGCCATCACGAATCCGTCGCGCTCCTTGTCGAATGGACGGCTGGCCTTCTCCGGCTCTTCGTTGTGGGTCGAAAGCGCGCGCATCGCGGCGAATCCGCCCACCCCCAGCGAGGTGACTGCCGCCTCCGAGCCGCCCGTGATCGCGGCGTCCAGGTAGCCGAGCTTGATCATCCGGTACGCCTCGCCGATCGCATGGCTGCCCGACGCGCACGCGCTGGTAGTCGTAAAGTTGACGCCGCGCGCTCCGTAGCGAATTGAGATTTGGCCCGGCGCAAGGTTGCCGATCAGCTTGGGGATGAAGAACGGAGTGATGTGACGCAGGCCGGTCTCCATGAAGACCCTGTGGTACTCCTCGATCGTGCACAGGCCGCCGATGCCGACGCCGATCAACACGCCGACCTGGTCGGCGTTGTCTTCGGTGATCTTGAACCCGGACTGGCGCATCGCCTGCTCGGTCGACGCGACTGCATACTGGATGAAGGGGTCCATTTTTTTGACGTCGCGCTTTTCGATCCAGTCTTCCGGATTAAAATCCTTCACCTCGCCTGCTATCCGGACGGGAAATCCCGAGGTGTCAAAGCGCGTAATCAGGCCAATACCGGACCGCCCCGCCATCAGGGCTTCCCAGTTCTTGTCCACTCCAACTCCGAGCGGAGTCACCAGTCCTACTCCGGTGACCACCACGCGGCGCTCAAGCATTGGTCTCATCAGGCCCCTCATCCTCCATCGAGTTCGCGGCCTAATAATCTACCAGAAGACAGCGCGGGTCGAGAATCCGGGGTCGCGGGCAGTGTATCAGTGTGAAGTTCCGGCCAGATGAAACGCGCCAGCCGTTCGGGCGCGACAGCGGCAGGATTGCGCTCCATGTTATGGTCCAAAGGTCAATTCATAAGCGAAATATCCCTGGAGTTGATTCGACCCTTCGATAGCGGGACCAGCGGAGAGAACGATGTGTTGAGTGTCGCTAAGGTCCCAGATCAATCCGAGATTGATACCCGTTTCACGTGAACCGCCGGCGGCAGGCTCTTGTGGCGGCAGCAGAGAGTCCTCACTCATCTTCGAACAGTTCGGCGAACAACTCGCGGACTCTGCGCTTCGCCTCCCGCAACGCTTGGCGGCCCTTTGAAGTTGCTTTGTAGAGACGGCGGGCATGCCGACCGTTCCTTTTCTCGAAGGAGCGCAGATAGCCTTCGCGTTCCAATCCATGCAGCAGGGGATATAGGGTCCCAGCGCTCAGCCGGTAACCATGGCATCCCAGCTCCTCGATAATCCCCAACCCGAAGATCGGCTCTTTCGACGCATGGTGAAGGATGTGCAACCGGATCAGACCCGAATAGATTGCCTTGGATGCCGCCATGTATTATCGTCTTTCGATATCGAGTTAGGATAACAATGTCAAGCCGAGAGCGCAAGTCCGACGCGCCGGCCTTTCCAAACTGTTGGTGCTCTCCGCCGCCGCACAGGGGTTTGTCGCACGAATAGCTGAAGTAGGTGTAACCGGTATCTGGAGTAACCATGAACAAGTTTTTGGTTTCCACCTGGAATGTCGGGAGTGTGATTTTCATTCGACTGGCTGTGGGGCTAATCTTCTTGACGCAGGGCATCCTCAAATACATCGACCCTCACATGGGTGTTCTTCGGTTTACCAAAGTCGGATTTCCGTACCCCGGATACACGGCGCATTTTGTAGGAACCTTCGAGATTGCTTGCGGCCTGCTTGTCTTGTTCGGTCTGTTCACGAGCGTCGCCAGCATTCCACTCCTCATCGTAATCCTGACGGCGATCGCGACGACCAAGATCCCGGAACTGTGCCAGCCCGGCCAGGGCTTTTGGTTCATGGTAAGCGACGCACGGACGGACTTTGCGATGACGATGAGCTTGCTTTTCCTCATCAGCGTCGGCGCCGGGTCATGGTCTCTCGACGCGTGGCTGCGGAAAGAAACCCCGCACGAAGCAGGTTAACTAACAAATTACGGTCGAGCAGACCTGTAAAACAGGAGCTCCCAAGACGCAGTTTCGCTCGAGCTCCTTGAGCGGCCTTTGCTGACGAACCAGCCGACTATGCGGCGGCCTCACTGCCCCAAGCACTCCAGCCTTGACGTCGCCCGCGGGCGAATAGTTCAAGCTCGGGCGGCGGCCGTGGTCGAGAATCCGCGATCGCGCTAGCCGCACGCGATTGCGTTCGTCGGACACGCCGGCCTTGCATCCAAACTTGAACCGATGAAACAATCCAGCGGTGCCGCTCAGCAATCCCGCAGACGATCCGTTCGTAAAACTCGCACAAAATCTCGGCGAACTCGAGATTGTGATCGGCGAGCGCGCCCGGCCTGCGATTGCCGGCGTGCGCGAGGGCCTGCGCGACGCGCTCGCATGCCGCGCGCGTGGCGATATGCCCGGGTCGATTGCCGCGATTCGTATCGCGATGGAACGGCTGGCTAATCTCGGCAGCACGCTCGATCCGGAAGAGGGCGCGATGATGCGGGTTATCGCGGAACGATTCACCGCCGCGCTCGGCGCCGGCCACAAGGGTGACGCGAAAGCCGTCGTGGACGTGATGCGCCGCAAAGCTGGCGACACCAAGGACGACGACAAAAAAGATTGGTGACTGCGGCCTCGGAATTGGCGTCCGCATGCGTTCCGCAGGCGGATTTGACAACATCCTCCACTAAAGTGAAAAAGTAAAAAAGTGAAAAAGGGAAAAACAAAGCCGGCGGATTCGATCACCGCCCCAAAACCACGCGGCGGTGACATCTTGGCGACTGCAGCGGATATCAAAGTGAACCGGTCCGGCCTGGACCAAACCTGCATCAACGCGATTCGCGTGCTGACGATCGACGCGGTCCAGAAGGCCAACTCGGGGCACTGCGGATTGCCGATGGCAATGGCGCCGGTCGCCTATCTGCTCTACACGCGGTTCATGCGCCACAACCCGAAAAATCCAGAGTGGTTCGGGCGCGATCGTTTTGTGCTGTCGGCCGGCCACGGCTCGATGCTCCTCTACAGCCTGCTCTATCTCACCGGCTACGACCTTTCGCTCGACGACATCAAGCAATTTCGCCAGCTCGGAAGCAAAACACCCGGACATCCCGAGTACGGCGTGATCGAAGGCATCGAGACGACCACCGGCCCGCTCGGCCAGGGCTTCGGCAACGCGGTCGGGATGGCGATGGCGGCGAAGCATCTCGAAGCACGCTTCGAGCGCGACAAATCGGGGCTGTTCGATCATCGCATCTTCGGCATTTGCAGCGATGGCGACTTGATGGAAGGTGTCGCCAGCGAGGCGGCGTCGATCGCGGGTCATCTCGGGCTGGGCAACATCGTCTATATCTACGACGACAACCACGTGACCATCGACGGCCACACCGAGCTCACCTTTGACGAGGACGTGTGCAAACGATTCGACGCTTACAAATGGCATACGCAGGTCGTCGAGGATGCGAACGATCTCGCGGCGCTGTCCAAAGCGATCGAAAATGCAATCAAGGAGACGAGCCGGCCGTCGCTGATTCGAGTCCGCTCGATCATCGGCTACGGCAGCCCGCACAAGCAGGGGACCTCGGCCGCCCACAGCAATCCGCTCGGCGTCGAAGAGGTGAAGCTGACCAAGGAATTCTACGGATATCCGACCGAGCCGCCATTCTTCGTTGCCGACGATGCGCTGGCGCATTTCCGCGAATGCGTCGAGCGCGGCGAGGACCTCGAGAGGGCGTGGAACGCGAAGTTCGAGGCCTACTCCAAAAAAGATCCCGCCGCTGAGGCCGAATTCCAGGCGGCGCTGGCCAACGATCTGCCGATAGGATGGGACGCCGAGCTGCCGGTCTTCACGCCCAAGGACAGCCTCGCAACCCGAGTGTCAGCCTCGCAGGCCGCGGCGGCGATCGGGAAAAAAGTCTGGAACCTGTTCGGCGGCTCCGCTGACTTGAGCGAGTCCACCTTCACGGACGTCAAGGACGGCGGCGATTTCGAGCGCGGGCATTTCGAAGGACGCAATCCGCATTTCGGAATCCGCGAGCACGGCATGTGCGCCATCCTCAACGGCCTCGCGCTGCACGGCGGTTTCATCCCCTACGGCTCGAGCTTCCTGTGCTTTACCGACTACGCACGGCCGTCGATTCGGCTGGCGGCGATGATGGAACTCCAGGTGGTGTTCGTCTTCACCCATGATTCAATCGGCGTGGGCGAGGACGGCCCGACTCACGAACCAATCGAGCATCTGTCGTCGCTGCGCGCGATTCCGCATCTGACCGTGATTCGCCCCGGCGATGCGAACGAGGCGGTCGAGGCCTGGCGCACCGCCATGACTCACACGCATGGCCCGGTTCTGCTCGCGCTCTCGCGCCAGAAGGTTCCGACGCTCGATCGCACCAAGATGGCGCCCGCCAGCGGCGCCCGGCGCGGCGCCTACGTGCTAACCGAAAGCGCCGGACGGCCCCCGGAGATCATTCTGATTGGGTCGGGATCGGAACTGTCGCTGGTCGTCGATGCGAAAGCGAAACTCGAAGAGAAGGGCAAGTCGGTCCGGGTCGTAAGCATGCCCAGCGAGAATATTTTCGAGAAGCAGGACCAGGCCTATCGCGACTCGGTCCTGCCGCCGAGCATTCGACGCCGGCTCGCGGTCGAAGCGGGCGCGCCGATGTCATGGTACCGATGGGTCGGGCTCGACGGCGACATTATCGGGATGACGACTTACGGCGCGTCGGGCAAGTACGAAGAAGTGATGAAGCATTTCGGCTTCACCGTGGACAACGTCGTCGCGCGCGCGCTGAAATTGCTCGCGCGCTAGCGGGCAAAACAGAACGATCTGGCGCGGACCGGGCGTCATCGGCTAACTTTGCGATCTCGACTCCATTGCCGGACGGACTGGTATGCCTCAACCGAAATTGATCATTCTGAACGACGCGCAGGAACTCTACGTCCGTGCCGCCGAAGAAACGGCGCATATCACTGGCGAGGCGATCTGCACTCACGGCGAGTTCACGCTCTGTCTCTCGGGCGGTTCGACGCCCGCCGCCACCTACGATTTGCTTGCGACGCGGTTTCGTCTGAGCGTCGATTGGAAGGAAGTGCAATTTTTCTGGGGCGACGAACGATGCGTCCCGCCCGATCACGCCGAGAGCAATTACGCGATGGCGAATCGCATGATGCTGAGCAAGCTCGCGCTCCGGCCGGATCAGGTGCATCGGATGCGCGGCGAAGACCCGCCAGCGTCGGCGGCTGCCGCTTACGAAGATGAATTGCGAAAACGGTTCGGCCTTGGCGACGGTGAATTCCCGCGCTTCGACCTCGTGATGCTGGGGCTTGGCGACAATCGCCATACTGCATCGCTGTTTCCGGGCGATCCTGCGATTCACGAAACGCAGCGCCTGGTGGTCGCCGTGGAGGTTGACGCCGAGCCGCGGCGTCGCCTCACGATCACGCCGCCGGTAATCAACAATGCGCAGCGCGTGATGTTCCTGGCGGCGGGGCAGAGTAAGGCGGCGGCGGTGAAAGATGTCCTGGAAGGATCGCGCGACCCGGACAAGTTCCCCGCGCAGATCGTTGCGCCGCATGACGGCGAGGTCATTTGGCTTCTCGACAAAGCCGCCGCCAGTCTGCTTTCGCCGCGCTGAATCAGGCAGGCCGCGTGCCGGGCGGTGTCAAAGGATACTAGCGATGTTTCGATTCGTATTGCGCCACTTCACCGCGGTTCTCATCGTTGCCGCAGTCGCCGGCTGGGCGCTGTTTTACCTGCCGCGGACTCCGAGCTGGGCCGTGCTCCGGATGAAGCAGGCCATAGACGCGCGCGACGGCGACGGCGCTTCCCGATACGTCGATTTTGAAAGTGTCGTGAAGCACGCGGGCTACGAGATGGTGCGCAAGCAGGGCGGAAGCGACCCGCTCAGCGCGATGGTCGGCAACGCAGCGATCGATCTTCTTGCCAAGCCGATGGCGCAGATAACGCGGGCGTGGGCGGTCAAGAAAGTCGATGACGGTGCGCGCGAGGTGCAGATGCCCGGCGCGGCCGTGGCGGCCTCGATCGTGCTCTTGCATCGAAACGGCGACACCGCGTTCACGGACTTCAAGGACAACAAGGGGCAGGAGTGGGAAATCCACCTGACGCGCGGTGAGGACGGCGATTGGCGCGTTACCGAAATCAAAAACATCGAGCAACTGCTCCAAAAGCTCCAGCGCGACCAACCAAAGCATCTCGACGCGCCTTAGCGCGCGCGTTACGGGAATGTTTCGCCGGTCCTCCGCGCGCCTGCGTTTACTCTGCTCTCAGCGACAGGTACAATAGAGCTCACGCGCGGGCGAACCTATGAGGCTCGGCCGCGCTTTAGCATCCGGCGCAAAATGAGACGTCCAGACATAAGAAATTTAGCAATCGTCGCCCATGTCGATCACGGTAAAACCACTTTGGTCGATGCGATGCTGCGGCAGTCGGGCGTTTTCCGCGCCAACGAGCAGGTGATCGATCGCGTGATGGATTCCAACGCGCTCGAGCGCGAACGCGGCATCACGATCATGGCCAAGAACACCTCGATCCTGTGGGGTGGAACGCGCATCAACATCGTCGATACTCCGGGCCACTCGGATTTCGGCGGCGAGGTCGAGCGCACTCTGTCGATGGTGGACGGCGTGTTGCTGCTGGTCGATGCGTGCGAGGGGCCGCTGCCGCAGACGCGGTTCGTGCTCAAGAAGGCGCTCGAGTCGAACCTGCCCGCGATAGTCTGCATCAATAAGATCGATCGCGCCGACGCGCGCGCACCCGAGGTTCTCGACGAGGTTTACGATCTGTTCATCGACCTCGGCGCGAACGAAAGCCAGCTCGATTTCCCGGTGCTCTATACGCAGGCGCGCGCCGGCACCGCATCGCTCAGGCTCGACGTTCCCAGCGAAAACCTGGTCCCGCTGTTCGACGCGATCGTCGCGCACCTGCCCGGCCCCGAAGTCGATCCCGAAGCGACGCTGCAATTCCAGGTCAATAATATCGACTACGACGATTACGTCGGCCGCCTCGCGGTCGGCAGAATCATCGCCGGCTCGATGACGGCGTCGCAGAACTATTCGCTGTGCCGGCGCGACGGCAAGACTGTGGTCTGCAAGGTCGCCCATATCTACGGATGGCAGGGACTCACGCGCGTCGAGCGCGAAACCGCCCGCGCGGGCGAGATAGTGATCGTGGCGGGCATCGAGGACATCGCGATCGGTGAAACGATCGCCGACCTCGAGAACCCGCGTCCGCTGCCGCCGATTCGCATCGACGAGCCGACCGTGGCGATGACTTTCTCGGTGAACAATTCGCCATGGGCGGGCCGCGAAGGAGATTTTGTCACCTCGCGGAAGCTGGGCGAACGAATCGAATTCGAAGCGCGGCGCAATGTGAGCACTCGCGTCGAGCAACTGACGCCGGAGGCCTGGCGCGTGATGGGCCGCGGCGAATTGCAGCTCGCGGTGATTGTCGAGACCATGCGCCGCGAAGGCTACGAGATGCAGGTCTCGAAGCCCACCGTCATCACCAAGCAGGCCGGCGGCGAGATACTCGAGCCGATGGAGATGCTCGTGATCGACATCCCGTCGGAATACATCGGCGTGGTCACGCAGACGCTCTCGGGGCGCAAGGGCAAGATGCGCACGATGGTCACCCATGCGAGCAACCGGGTGCGCCTGGAATACGACATCCCCGCGCGTGGCCTGATTGGGTTTCGCGGCCGATTTCTCGAAAGCACCCGCGGCAACGGCCTGATGAATACGTTGTTCAACGGCTACGCGCCGTGGTCGGGAACGATTCGTTCGCGCGCCAACGGGGCGATGATTTCCGATCGCGAGGGCGCTACCACGGCTTACGCGATCTTCCATTTGCAGGAGCGCGGGATATTCTTCGTCGGAGCCGGTGAGCCGGTTTACGAAGGGATGATCGTCGGCGAGTATGCCCGTGAGATAAACTTGCCCGTCAACGCATGCCGTGAAAAAAAACTCAGCAACATGCGCGCGTCGGGCCACGATGAAGCGATTCGGCTTTCGCCGCCACGCATTCCGACGCTGGACACGGCGCTGGAATGGATCGACGAGGAAGAGCTGGTCGAGGTCACGCCGAAGTCGGTGCGGCTGCGCAACCGCGTGCTCAAGACGGCGCTCAGGAACAAGCATCGTGCGGGATACATCGACGCGCCGCCGGCGGAGATGGCCGAAACCAACTGACCGCTTCGTGAGCCAGGCGGACGGCGCCACCGCGGACGTGCGGATCGCGTCACGGCAATCATGAGACTGGTCCGAATCGCCGCGCTTTGCGCGCTCATCGTGGCAGTCGTACTCGGCGCTTCGGCGGCGCTGATTGCAGCCAACCAGTCGCGCATCGTCGTTTACGTTCTGGCCTCGATCCGCAACCGCACCGGCGTCGATATCATCCCGCGCGCCATCTCCGTTCATCTGGGTACTCACCTGATAGTCGTTCTCGACCAGCCGCAGGTCATCGCCAACGGGCATGAAATCGTCAAGCTGAAGTCGCTCCGCGCGCTGGTCTCGTACCATTCGATTTTGGTCAGCAGCGGGCTTCCGCTCTATCGGCTGACCGCGACCAGTCCCGAAATCACGCTGCCTGTAGCCTCCTCCGACGCGGCCGCGGTCCCCATACCGCGTCCAGGGGCGCAAACCATAAACGCGCTGCAAGACGTGCTGCACGCGCTGGCGCGGATCGCGTGGCGCGTCGACACGATCGACGCCACGGTGCGCTACGCCGACGGCGCCGAGCTTGCCAACCATGTTGGAATCGTCGCGTACCGCAGGCACCGGGACCCTTCGCTGTGGCTGCTCGGGTTCCGCGGCTCGGTACTCGGATCGCCCGTTTCCGGAGCGCAGATAAGCGGAAAGATCAGTCTTGGCGTGGGGAAACATTCCCGGCCCGGCGAATTTGCGCATGGGCAGTTGTGGGCCTGGGACGTACCGCTGGAAGGAATCGAGGCGGAGGGTTTCGCATTGGCCGGCGCGATACAGGGCAGCCTCAAGTTCTCACTTCATGACGATGGTTCGATGATCGGCGAGGCCGCTGCGGGTGCGCAGAAGTTGCTGCTCAAGAGCCAGCGGCTCGCCGCGCCAGTCGATCTGGGCGACTACTCGCTCCATGCCGGCTTCGACATCACTGGCGGCAAGTATGCCGTCACGCAGATCGTTTTGCGCAAGGTCAACACGGCGGTGTTTTCCGCCGATACCGAGCTTCTGGGTCCTCAAAACGAGAAACCGGAGTTGGGAATCCACGTTGGCGGGTTTCATTTCGACGCCGCTGCGGCCAAACAGACACTGCTGTCGGTCCGCCATCTGCCTGCCGACCTCGTGGATATGCTCAACCGGCTCAGACCCGGCAAGGTCACCATCGGCGCCGCGACGCTAAGCGCCGCCTTCGACGAGATTAAGACGGCGCCGCTCGATACGATTCGCAAGAATCTGGTGGTCACCGGGACCATCGAGGACGTCGGTTTCACAATTCCAACGGATACGAAGCTGCCGCCGGTCGAAAATCTGAGTGCCCAGCTTGGTTACTCGAAAGGCTTGCTCACGATCTCGCAAGGCACCGCGAAGTTTGGAAACTCTGCGATCCACGACCTCGTCGCCAACGCCGACCTCGGCAACGGAATCGAGGGCGCGGACTATAAGACCAGCGTGAGCGTCGATGCAGACCTCGCCGAGCTCTATCCGGCCATCGCCAAGTCGCTTGATTTATATCAACTGAAGGAACGCGATCGTCTCGAACGTCTGAGCGGCCGCGTCGAAATGGTTGCTACCGCGTCTGGAAAGCTGAGCGTGAAGACCCCGGTTGCGCCCAAAGACTATCAGGTGCGCGCCGACGCCATCGGCGCCGTCCTCACCATCAAGGGTTCGCCCGGACCGCTCAAGGTTTCACGCGGCACCGTCGCCATCAACCCGGGTTCAATCAAGTTCGACCAGCTGATGCTGGCGGCGACCGGCGGCGATGCGACGCTGGACGGCGCCGTAAATTTCGCAAGGCAGGGCATCGCCGTGCATGATCTGACGCTGGAACTTCATGATTTCCCGTCGGAAACGTGGTTGGCGCTGCTGGTCGATCCGTCCGACTTCGCGGTGAGCGGGCCGATTGGCGGCAAAGTCGTTGTCAACAGCGATCCCGGCAATCCCGGCGCCATGATCCCCGAGGGCAAGCTGACGCTCGCAAAGGGCGACGTGAAATTCAACTTCCTGCGTTCGCCAATCGTGGTTCAAGGTGCGACGCTTACGATGCGTCACAAGCAGCTCGTCTTGTCGATGCCGGGCTCGAAGCTCGAGGACCAGGCGATCAATTTCCGCATCACCGTACCCGACTACACGCATCCGTCGATTCGTATCGACGCTACCGTGCAGAAACTCGATCTCGAGGTGATGAACTTTGTGCGGATGCCGTGGTCGCCGGCCACGCCGTCGATCCATTTTCAGGTTCCTTGCAGCGGGCATATCGAAGCGCGGGCGGGAAATTTCGCCGCCTTCCAGATGACCGATCTCAAGACCGATTTTACGCGCGACCCGGCCGGCGATTGGCACGTTTATAACCTGAGCACGACCGCTTATAGCGGAAAGATGAAGCTCGATCTTACCGGCCGTGCTCCGGACAACTGGATACACATGACGGGCAGCGCCACCGACATGGACCCTGCGCCGCTCTTCATGCTGGGTGGCAAGAACGAGCAGTCGCCATTGCTGGGCCATCTTTTTCTCGCCATCGATCTGTGGGCCAACACCGACACAAACTTCTTCGAAACTCTTGCCGGCGACATGTCGGTGACCGTCAGAGACGGAACCCTCAACAAGTTTACGCTGCTTTCGCGCCTGCTCAGTTTTATCGACATCAAGAATTGGCTGAGCGCGAAGATTCCTGACCCGCGTGTCAATGGGGTCCCGTTCAAAACGATCATCACCGATTTCAAGGGCGAGAGCGGGCTCTTCTACACGGATAATTTCGTGCTGGAGGGGCCCGTGATGGATATCACGGCGAACGGCAGCATTCAGTTCGGCGCGGGCGCGCTCGATATGCAGGTCGGCATGTTTCCGTTCGACACGGTGGATTGGGTGGTGAACCATATTCCACTGATCGGAGAACGCATCAGTGCGGGCACGAGTAAACTGGTCGCGGCGTACTTCCACGTTAGCGGCCCGGTGAGCGACCCGTCGATCACGCCGAAGCCAATCACATCGGTGGCGGAGTTCGTTAAGAAAACCCTCGGGATGCCGATAAATATCATTCGTCCGAACACGATCAAGTGAGCCCGTCGCGGCCAGCGCTGATCGTATTTTGCCGCGAGCCCGTCGCGCATCGGAACAAGACCCGATTGATCGGAGCAATGACGGCCACAGCCGCGGCAGCATTGTCCGACGCGTTCATTCGCGACGCGCTCGCCAAGGCAGTCTCGATCGGCCCCTCCCGGATCATTATCGCGGCGAGTGCAGCGGGTGGCGCCGAGCGCAGCAAATACTTCCGGCGGCTCGCGCGGCGATTCGGCGCCGAACTGATCGATCAAGGAGATGGGTCGTTGGGCAAGCGGATGGCGCGGGTGCTCGAACCCTTTTCATCTTCCGGCGCGCTGCTGATCGGCACCGATACGCCTTCTCTTCCAATTCCGCCGCTCGCAGCCAGCCTCGAAGCACTGCGCCGCAATCGCGTCGTGCTCGCGCCGAGTCTCGACGGCGGCTACTACGCGGTCGGCGTGCGCGGCGCGATGCCCCCGATCTTCACCGGGATCCGATGGGGCAGCGGCAGCGTGTTCGATTCAACCGTAAAGCGTCTCGAACGCGCCGGCATTCGGTACGCGCTGGGTCCGGCGTGGTATGACATCGATCGATGGGCCGACGTGATGCTGTTGGCGGCGCATCTGCGACTGTTGGCGCGAGCGCGCCGTCGCGGGGGCGCGTCGCCGTGCCCCGCGACCGAGTTTGTCCTAAATCGGCTTGGAGTCCTGCGCGACGATCGCTAGAGTACCCCGATGCGCGGCAAGACGACCGCCGATTCATGATCGAGCTGATTCTCTACACACGAAACGACTGCGGGCTGTGCCGCGAGATGGAAGAGATGATTGCGGCCGAACTTCCGAAATTCGACGCGCGTCTCCAGCGGATCGAGATCGACGGCGACGCCGGCCTCGAGGCCCGCTTCGGAGTCGAAGTGCCGGTTCTGTTCGTGAACGATCGCAAGGCGTTCAAGTATCGATGCACTCCCGGCGAGTTGCGCAAACGCCTGGCGCGCGAGGCACGGAGCTGAGATGCCGCCGCGAACGCCGCATCGTCTGAAGGCGGTCCGGATTGCGATTGCGGGCGCCGGCGCGATTACCGAACGCGCGCATATTCCGGCGCTGCGGAGCGTCGCCGACGCTCAAATCGTCGCGATACAGAGTCGCACCGCTGACAAGGCCGAGCGCGTTGCACGGGCGATTTGGCCGGGCGACGCAGGGCGGCCGAAGGTCTATTCCGATTTCGACGAGATGTTGGCGCGCGAGCGTCCCGACGCGGTCGGAATCTTCACGCCGAACCATTTGCATTGCGAATTTACCGTAAAGGCGCTCAGCGCGGGCGCGCACGTGCTGGTGGAAAAGCCGATGGCGCCGACGGCGGCCGCCGCGCGCGAGATGGTCGATGCGGCGGCGAAGGCTCGGCGGGTGCTGATGGTCGCGATGCAGCAGCGCTTCGGCGGAGTCGAGCGCGCCATCAAGGATGCGGTCACGAGCGGAGCGATTGGCAGGCCCCATTTCATTCGCGCGCGCCTTTCGCATGGCGGACCCGAGTCCTGGGCGCCGGGACAGAAGTGGTTCACGACGGCTTCGCAAGCAGGTGGCGGCGCGATGCTCGATCTTGGCGTTCATGTCGCCGATCTTGCAATCTGGATCATGGGCGAGGCCGATTCCGTGTCTGGACAGGTTGGCATCCTGGCCAAACAGATCGAAGTCGAGGACACGGGCGCGATGATCATCCACTTCAAGTCGGGTGCGATCGGCGTCGTCGAGGCGAGTTGGAGCAGCATGCCGCCGCTGTCGGCGATCGAGATTTACGGGGATGAGGGCAGGGTGATGGCGGGTTATCCACGGCAGGACATTTCGATTCTGAAAGCCGACGGCAGTCCGGCGCCGGGGTTCTCGCGCGACGAGGTGATGAGTCGTTTCGATCCACGCGATCGGCTCGCTCCGTTTCGCGAACTCGCGGCAAACTTCGTGGGTGCGATTCAAGGCCGGGTGAAACCATCGCCCGACGGGAACGACGGACTGCGTGCGGTCGAGGCGATCGAGGCTTGCTATCGTTCGTCGCGGAGCGGTACTCGAATCAGGCTGCCGCTCGATCGGGCACAATAGCGGTTCTGCGCATCCGCGGGAGGAAGGAAAATGGCGCTAGAGCCGGATGAAAAACAACGGGGGTAACAAACAACTGGTCCCGCTAAGGGCGATTTCATCGCTCCTCCGGAGGTAGCAGACAGCGACGAGCGGGCGGAGGCGCTGCCGCAAGAGGAGGAGTTCTGGCGACCGCCTACACGCTTCGGCAGCGTGCCGGACTTTATTTCAAGTTGCTGTTCGACGATCTTGGTAGTCAAAGTGCCCCTCCTTAGCGGAGAGCTGCGGGTGCCAGCCTAAAGCGCCATCGGTTCTCCGTCATTTAGGCGCGCTATCGAGCCGAACCCTTCCGTATCTTCATCCCACGCGACTCCATGAATGGGCACGAGACGCTTGGGATTCATTGCTCGCGCGAATGCCCGCAAATCGGCGGGAGACGCGTGGCCACTCGTGTGAAGGTGCACGGCGCGGCTGCCTGCGTCGGTAAACCACTTATAAACGAAAGCGCCATTTTCGTTCTTAAAATAGCCACGCCACATCGACCAGCACCAAGCGTCCTCGGCCGTTGGCACGATCCCCTTGCGTGCGTAGTCACGAATGAGAGAGGGCCGGACCATCACTACCCACTTCGACCGCGTTTCCGCGAGTTTGCTCGCGGAAATGCCATACGGCACCATGCGTTCGACAAACGATTCCCGTCCGGTCCGTCGATACATCCGGGCGAAGGCGCTGGTGACGACAACCTTCAGATTTTTCCAGCCGGGCCTCGGCAGCTTTCCGAAATCGGCAAGCGCCTCCATCACCTCAGCGGTGTAGAGATCGACGACCAACGTTCTGCCGGTCTTCAGACATGCCCGGTAAAGAGTGACCGTGCGATCGATATTCTGAGCGGACCACGCGACGAAAACCCGACCCACCGTCGATCGGAACAATTCGGCGAATTCGCCTTCAAGATCGTCTTCCGTGATGCATGGTTTGTCGCTGCCCAGGTTGGTTCCCTCCATAAGCAATACGTCCAATTGCTTTGGCGGCTTGGCCATCAATCGATGCACCAGAACGAATTTCCGGCCATGCATTCTGAAATCGCCGGAGTACATGATCCGCCTGCCGCAAACCTCTATCAGGAGCATATGCGCGTCGAAGGCAGAATGGTCGATCAGAAATGGCGTCACGACGAATGGACCGATTTGAAAGGCGGCGCCACTCTTCCAAGAGGCGAATGCATTCGTCAGCGTTTTTCCGAACATCGCGGAACTCAGCTGGATAAGCCGTTGAGTCGCCGCACCGGAGAATACCGGCCAGTTCGAGGGCGCCTCCTCCAGCAGGCCATAGTGATCCATGTGCGGATGTGAGATCAGAACCCCGTCGACCGGAGCCGTAAGGTCCAACGATTTTGGCAAAAGCTCGCGAGCGTCTTCCGGCGCATCGAGCGGACGCCCCACGTCGAGAATGACCCTGTGTCCATCGGCTGCGCTAATTTCGATGCAGTTGCCACCGATCTCGTGCGTGGAACGATGAACGGTCAAACGAACGCCGGTCAAGCTGCCCCCGGAGGTGACAAGGTATAAGGACGGTTACTCAGGAGAACCCAAGGAATTTTCTCTTCTTCTAACCGCGTCCGCAATTGCTTCAGATGAAAACTCGAGTTTCCCTTTGTTTGATACTGCTCTGCACCAAATATGACGAGGCGCGGAATAGGATCCACGCTCAGTCTGGAATTCTCCTTAGCTGCCTCAAAGACTAGCGGATGTAGAGCCGTGCGATCTTCGAAGGTTGACACCATTGTGCGCATTCTGATCAACAGTTGGCACGCGGATCTATAACCTTTCACGACTTCTTCAGCTCGATCTTGATGCTTGAAATACTCTCCATACTTTTTAAGCGTTTCTATAACTTCTGGATCCGATCGGGAGCGCAGACGCGGATCATCGATCATCTTCGCCTCCCAAAAGACGATCTTGAGGTCGGAGTCCTGCCGTTCCAGAGCGACGCAATCGATTCTGCTGTGGTACGAAGGCAGCCCCATCTCCAGGTCAATTATTGAGGGATCGGCGGCAACCAGGTCATCAATGCACGGTTTCTCTGTTTTGGTATGAAGGTTGGCCTGCTTAATCCATTTTCCGAGGGTTTTCGCACCATGGTAATGCACGGTCGCTTTCGAATTAGAGCGCGAGACCTCCGTCCCCATGAGACGGGCGTAGTCGTCGCCTTTCTCATCCGAACCGAAAACATACTTTGCGTGGATTCTGAAATAGGGCAGACCCGCTCGCGTAAAGCGGACCCGAGCGACCGATTGGCCTCGTGAGTACAGGTTAAAGTAGTTGCGTCTTATCGCAAGCCGAAGTCCCATCCGGTCTGCCGGGGTACCGCTCAGGCGCCAAAGCGATAGCAAGTCTTTCCACCAGTTCTGGCCAGCCGCTTCGGCGAGGAACTGCAACGATTCCAGACTCTTTTCGCGCAACACTCGCGCAAATTTATTCATGCGCTCCTTCCGCGTGCTTTAATCCGTTCAGAAGACGGTTGGTGACCGCGTCGCAAGGGCGCGGGTTTCGAATGCGAATGGCGTCTTGCATTCCTACTCAGGGCGGTTTGTAAAGGCTTCGTCGAACGCGTTCTCCAGCGCAACATTGATGCCGCGGATATTATCGACTACGCTCTTTGCCCAATCAAAGTATTGTTGTTTTCGCACCAGGGGCCACCCGGCTGGAGGATCCTGGACGATATCTCTCAGATTACAGACCTTGTCGGCTAGCTTGACGATTCTCGCGCGGGGAGAAAGCGATGAAGCGTGTTCCAGCTGTCGGCGCTTCCGCTCTTCCTTGGACAATCTCTTGTCATCGGTGAGTTCGGCCACCAACTGCGAAATTACCGGTCCGAATTCCGCTTTGAGTTCCTCCGCCGTAGTGCAGGTGTCTTCAACCGTATCGTGGAGGAGCGCCGCTGCGATTATCTCCGGGTCGCTGACATTCGCCGTGCGGACCAGCAAATCTGCCAACGCGATCGGGTGGTTGATGTACGGAATCGGCTCAGAGCCCTTTCGGACCTGATGACGATGTTTGTATGCCGCGAACGACAAAGCTTTCAACAATAGATTTGTATCAAATTCCGCCACTAATTCATTTTACTCTAGCTAACCTGGGACTCCCAGTGCGCAGCGCCGTTGATTAAGCTGAATCTGTCTTATCGCAGCATAGGTCCAGAGAAAATCTGACCGAGATGCTTTCGAGAACTAAGAGTCAGTAATCAACCAGTTCCTGAAGCGGTGAGGACGTCGGTGCCAGGTTCTTGCAGGCGGACGACACAATAACCGTCGCGGCCATGAAAATCGCGACGGCGATGCATTGGACGGATCGCGGCATCAACGCACTCCGAGGCGATGTCATTGAGGCGTGATCATTGCTCTCCAACGGGAACATGGATCAATGCTAAAGTCGTACTACGATTCAAAAGGGGTGAAGATTGCGTGCCCGAGGTACTCGAATCAGGCTGCCGCTCGATTCATAATTCACCCATGTTTCGCAAATCGATCAAAAAGATGGCGGCGTATCGGCCCGGCGAGCAGCCTCGCCCGGGCCAGCGCTTAATCAAGCTCAACACCAATGAAAATCCGTATCCGCCGTCGCCGCGGGTACGCCGCGCGGTCGCGAAAGCGATGGCAGGATCGACGATCCGCCTGTATCCGGCGCCGCGTGCCGATGAATTCGTGGCGAGCGCCTCGCGGGTCTACTCGATACCGCAAAGCATGATCATCGCGGGCAACGGATCGGACGAACTGCTGGCGATGGTGTTTCGTGCGACGCTCGGAAGCGGCGACACTGTGGCATATCCGATCCCGACGTATTCGCTGTACGACACGCTGGCGCTGGTGCAGGAGGCGCGAATCCTTCAATTTCCGGTCGGCGCCGACTTCGAGCTGCCGCTCGACGGGCTTGCTCAGGCGCGCGCCAATCTGACGATCGTGTGCAGTCCCAATTCGCCGTCGGGCACCTCAACTCCCACCCGCAGCCTGGGCGCGCTGGCGAAACGCCTGGAGGGCAGATTGCTGGTGATCGACGAAGCGTACGCGGACTTTGCCGACGAGAATGCGCTCGGCCTGATGCGGCGCTATCGCAACGTGGTAGTTCTGCGCACCCTGTCGAAGTCCTATTCGCTGGCCGGGATGCGGCTGGGCCTGTGTTTTGCGCATCCGGCGGTGATCGACGCGCTGCTGAAGGTCAAGGATTCGTACAACTTGAGCCGGGTTGCGCTGGCCGCGGGGGCCGAAGCGATCCGCGACTCCGGTTGGATGCGCCGCAATGTCGCGAAAGTAATTCGGACGCGCGCTCTGAGCGAGGCGCGGCTGCGCAAGCTCGGCTTCCTGGTGCCGCCGTCGCAGGCCAATTTCGTGCTCGCGCGGATGCCGGGCCGCGACCTGGCGCCCGTCACGCGAGGGCTGCGGCGGGCCGGAATCCTGGTCCGGCATTTCGCGACACCGTTGCTTCAGGACGCGATCCGAATCTCGATTGGAACTCCGGCCGAGATGGCGGCGCTGTTCAAGGCGCTCAAGCCGTTGGTCCGCGCAAGTCAATCCAAATCCAAATCCAAATCGAAATCGAAGCGCCGCATCGATACGTGAGCCGGTTGAATTTGATGGCGGCGATCAAGCGTCTGTTCGGGAATTTCCGTTTGTCCCGCCAATCCGGGAAGAAGTCCGAAGCCGAATCGCGCTCATCGATTCAATGGGTGGTGGCCGGACTGGGAAATCCCGGCGAGCAATACTCGCGCGCGCGTCACAACGCCGGATTCATGACAATCGATCGAATCGCGAGAGCGAAAAGCGTCGAACTGAGCCGGCGCAGATTCAAAGGCGTCACCGCTGAAGTCCGGCTTGCCGCGAAGCCGGCGATACTGGTCAAGCCGCAGACTTTTTACAATCTAAGCGGTGAATGCGTTTCGGACCTGCTCGGATATTTCAAAATTGCTCCCGAGCACTTGATCGTAGTGCATGACGAACTCGATCTGGAAGCGGGCCGGCTCAGAATCAAACAGGGGGGCGGCGATGCGGGCAACCGCGGCGTTCGTTCAATCGCGGAGTCGCTTGGAACAACGGATTTCATTCGGGTCAGAATAGGAATCGGCCGGCCGGCCGGTTTCACTGTCGAAATGGAACCGGGCCGGCAGCCAAAGACCGAAGAAAACAAAGACTATCTGCTCCGTCCGATGACCGCGGCCGAAAGACAGGCACTGACGCCGATTCTCGAGCGTGCAGCGAGCGCGGTCGAGGCGATCGCGGAGCACGGACTCGAAGCCGCAATGAATCGCTACAATCAGCGCGGCTAGAACGTTATCCGCGACCGCGCGGATAACAAAATGTCGTATAGCGTAATCATTCTGTTGACTTGGAGACAGGGACCGCGCTAGAGCATCAGGACATTGGAACCCTTGTCGCGTTGGGCGGGTAAATTTCGCGTCCCGTTCGGATGGCTGCGCTATTCGTGCAGATGCGAGAGGGGCCTGGGTTAGCCCCGGTCGGCCACATGCTTCGTGCGGTCTCATAATTTTACATCCAGGGTTAGGGGGCTGCCCATGTTCGATGAAGACAAGACCCGCTTCAGAAGAGCGGAGGAAGCTCTGCGCTTTTATTTTCGCTTGCGCGAGCTGCTTCACAGCGGACGGACGAGTCGTTTGGTGGCGGAGGAATTGCCGGCAGATGCGTGCACGATGGCTGCCAACGCAATCGACGACTACCAATGTATCGGATGGTGCATGCAAGGCCTCGACGAGATCGCTCTGTGGCTGCTGAGCGAACTCTACGGGCCGAGCGGCTTCGGCGTGCGTCGGCGCACATTTTCGCAGGCCTGCAAGGCGGGCAAGTTGGAGTTCCCGGAGCGGAACTTCCGGCTGCGCGAGATCGGCATGATCCACGGGCATGCACTCGGCGTGGTGAAACGAGGGTTGGGGAGGCTGGGCATGATCCCGGTCCGCCATCTGCAAAGCGTGCATGACCGTCGCCGCCGCATTCGGACCGCGGGCAAGCGAGGCCATTATCACGGCAGGCGGGGCGGCCAGGCAGGGATAATCCGCGCGCGGCGAGTCCGATAGCAGGGGAGGGCGGGCTATTCCGCTCCGTCAATATTCCTGTACGCTTGAGAGCCATTGAAACTCCGGCGAACGGAATTGACGAAGCGGGACGTGAACGAAAATCAGGCAAACGAACAGGCCGGCGCGCTCGCCAGCGGCGCCAGCGAGGTTATTTCTCCGGCGGAGCTGGCGGCCAAGATTGGTCTGGGCCGGCCGCTCAGGATCAAGCTCGGGATGGATCCGACCGCGCCCGATCTGCATCTGGGTCACAGCCTGACGCTGAAGAAGCTGCGCGACTTTCAGGATGCGGGCCACACCGTAATTTTCCTGGTCGGCGACTTCACGGCGATGATCGGCGATCCCACCGGACGCTCCGAGACGCGAAAGCCACTGTCGCGCGAGCAGATCGAGCGCAACGCGGAAACCTATCGCGCGCAGGCGTTCAAGATTCTCGATCGCGAACGCACCGAGGTCCGCTTCAACAGCGAGTGGATGAATGAATTGGGCGTGCGCCGCCTGATCGAGATTGCGGCGAAGGTGAGCGTCGCCCGGCTGCTGGAGCGGGACGATTTCGAGAAGCGGCTCGAAGCCGAGGAGCCGCTGTTCCTGCACGAACTGCTTTATCCGGTGATTCAGGGTTACGATTCGGTCGCGCTGGAAGCGGATCTCGAGATTGGCGGCACCGATCAGAAGTTCAACATGCTGGTCGGCCGCGAGCTGCAAAGGCATTTCGGACAGGCGCCGCAAGCGGTGATGACGATGCCGCTGCTCGAAGGTCTCGACGGCGTGCGCAAAATGTCCAAGTCATACGGAAACTACGTCGGGCTGACCGACAAGCCCGAGGACATGTACGGCAAGCTGATGTCGGTGCCCGATCAACTGATGGTTCGATACTACGAGCTGCTGACGACGGCCACGCCGGAAGAGATCGCGGCGGTGAAGTCGGGCGGATTACATCCGATGGAAGCGAAAAAGCGCCTGGCCCGCACGATCGTCGCCGAATACCACGACGCGCGCGCGGCAAATCGCGCCGAGCAATACTTCGAGAGCAAGTTCCAGCGCCGGGAAATTCCAGCCAGCGCGCAGGTGTATCGAATCGCCGAGGATCTGTGGATTTGCGAACTGATGAAGCAACTGCAGTTCACGCCTTCGACCAGCGAGGCGCGGCGCCTGGTGAGCCAGGGCGCGGTGCGGGTGGACGGGCGCACGATAACCGACGTGAATTTTCGCTTCGTGCGGGGCGAGCACAAGGTGCTCGAAGTGGGCAAGCGTCGAGTGGCGCGGATCGAGCCCTGACGCATCGCCAGAGCGCTCAGTCCGTTTTGCTCTTCTCGGCCAGAGCCACTGCTTCGCGGAGCTTTTCCATGGTGCGGCCGAGCGCCTTGGTGTAGCGCTGCTTGGTCCAGGTCTCCTTGGTCCGCATCTTGAGCCATCCAAGCTTGACCGCGTCGGGCTTGACCCCCATCTCGCCGGTGGAAACCTCGATGATCGCGCGTTCTTCGGTGTTGAGCGAATCGAGCACTTCGCGCTTGAGGTTCTGCAGAAATCCGGACTTGAGATCGATATCGATCTTCATCGAAAAGGCACTTCCATCAGCTAAGCCTAAACCATCGCATGCGTCTCCTCAACGGCTTGACATTGGCAGGCGTCACCCCTGCACCCAATGTTAAGATAAAGATGCGGGCGGAGTTTACCCTGAGTCCTCGAAGGGCCCGGTTAGAGAAGATGAGCGCCGACAACAACGCGGTTGCGTGCGAGTTCGGCTATTCTTCTTCGACCGCCTGGCGAATCGCGTTCAAGATGAACAGGAACTGATTGGGCGACGAGATGCGGCCGAGCATGCTCACCTTCTGGAGGACCTTGAGCTCCCGAGCCGTCACCTTGTGACGCGTCAGCGTCCCGCGATCGCCGGCAAACTTGCGCCATGCGTTTTCCTGCCGTTTGGCGGGCGCAGACTCGCGATGATTACCGACCACCCATTGCGCCTCGGGATGCGCGAGCAGGAACAACCGCTGCTTGTCGAGATCGAGCGTGTTCGCCAGCCGCGACAGCAGCGACAGGGAAGGGCGGCGCCGTCCGTTTTCGAGATATGCGACGTGGCTGGCCTTGACGCCGAGCTTGCGCGCAAGTTCACGCTGGGTGAAGGCATAATCAGCGCGACGCTGTTTGAGGACCTGACCGAGAGTTTCTTTTTTCATAGGTCGTATTCCGCCAATAGTGCCCATCGGAGTTTTGCATAGTGGATCATCCCGGTCAGATAATTGAAGCTCTGGCCGGGCGGTAGTGAAGCGCCAAAATCAATTCCCACGGATTTCCGCACGTACTTGCGAATCTGCGCGAACGCCCGGTCGGGAAGCCCGTCAGCGCGCGCGACCAACCCGCAAGCCCACGGCGTGGCGAACACTTTGCGCGCGAGCGGTTCGGGATACGCCGCAAGGCTGACGAGCACGTCGGCGGCGAGTTCCGTTGGTCGGACAAGGTGACTGTGATGGGCGGCGTTGAAGAAATAGTGAGCTCCGTCGCCGGCGCTGCCGGTAACCTTGGTCGTCACGTAATGGCCTATCTCATGCATGAAGGTTGCTGAGACCGCGCCCAAATGATGCGCGGTGTTGAGATAAATGAGCGGATGCTTCAGCACTTTGGGGGTTTTGTGGACGTAAAAGCCTCGTAGCGCCATGCCTTCGGGGCCCCGGTAAGGGGCGGCCTGCAGATGGATCCGCAAGTCCGACGAAATCGCGGCGAGCTGGTCGAGCGTCCCAATTGGAAACGGTTCGCGATTCAACTGCGGCCATATCTTCCGCGCCTCGTGGATAATTCCGCGCAACGTGTGGTAATCGAGCGTTCGGCGCATGACGCGCACGTAGTCGAGGCGCGCCAATTGCCGCAGTTCGCGCTGCGGCTTTCTCCATGCTTTAAGTTCGTTGCGGCCGACTTTGGGTGCCCCTCTCAGGATCTCTTCGACCAGCGCATCTAGCGCGGGACTTCGCTCAGATTTCAGTTCCACAGCCAACAGTTCCCCAGTTCTGAACATCGAGTGTACGGGGATGGGGGCCCGCGTTGCAAGTGTCTAAAAAGACCTCAGAGAGTTGTACTTGCGCTAACACGGTGACTTTGTTAACGACACTTGTAGTTAGCGAATGGCCAGAGCTTGCGCCGTTTGCGTCACTCAATGACCATTCGCACCGATCACGACCTGCGAACGCTGTCAGGACGGGGACTCTCTGGGACGCAGCCCGGTCCGGTTCTAATCTAAGGCGGCCCCGAAAGCGAGCGTAAGAGAGGGAGACTCCGCTCTTTACCAGGCCACGACCGATTTTCATACGGCTTTTTCAAGCTTCCGGCGAGGGGCAGACCTCCTCGCTTCCGGGTCGTCGTCCTACCTCTCAGTTCCATTGGAAGACGCCGGGGAGAATTAACTCCCCGCGACAGGAGGGACGAGAGCAATGGAACTACGGCAACTCACGACCGAGAGCGAACGACGAATTTTTGGCGAACGGATGGAGGAGGCGCGCGCGAAGCGGGGCGCACGCTACCGGGACACGCGGCGGTCCAACGTCGGGAGGATTCATCTCGAATACGGGCTGCTCTACGGGCTGTTCGAGCACGACGACGACCTCCCTGAGCAAATGATGTCGGGATTCGTGATGCACGATCTCGCCAGCTTCCCGCAAAGTTTTCCGCGGCCCGACTTGAGCCATCTGTCGGCACGGTCGGTGATCGAGGGCGGAGAGCTGTGGTCGTTCGCCAAGGGAGCCGGTCTGCTGGCGCAGCGCGGCGCGACGATTCTGGCGGGCCTGATGCAGGCCCAGGCATTCCTGGTTTACCCGACCGTCAAGCCATCTGACCAGTCGGTACCATATGTGCTGGCCAACTTCATTAAGGCCGGCGATCCAATAGTGTGTCCGTACTGCGAGACGACCGACGGCGGCAAGCTATGGGTGCAGCCGATGGTGCTCGAGGGTGAGGCGCTGGCGAAGCTGGTGGATGATGTGTTCGGGATTGGCTTCGAGACCAGCGATTCGATGCGGCGGATTCGGTTCGACAATCCATTCGCGATCGAACCGACGTTGTCCCGTCCAGCAATTCCAGTCGAGCAGCGTCTGGCGGCAGTTGAATCGGCGGCTGCGCACGGTCACGAGGTAAACGGCGACGCGCAAGCGTAAATCAGCGATGCGCCAAAAGAAGCGGCGGCCGATCCGACGATCGGCCGCCGCGTCATCTCAGTTCCAGGAATCCCGGACTAGCTGGCGGAACCCGGCGACGGAAGCTCCGGCTTGCGGCAGCCGCCGCCGCCGACGCAATTGACGCCGGCGCCGAAATAAATCGTGGCGGCCTTGACCGGAAAGAACAGATAATTGAGCGGCGTCTCGATCAGATCGAACTGCTGCGGCGGCGCCGCCTCGGCATGAGCTTGCTGCTCGATGCGCTGCTTGGTGTTGGTCTCGACATCCTGGATGCTTGCGAGGCGATCGTCGGGGCCGAAGATCGCCGCCTTGCCCGGCTCGAGCCAGACGTAGCGCAACACGCTGGCGCCGCTGTGGTTGGGATCGGCGATGTTATCCTTCAGATCAGGCTGGCCCATCGCATCCACCGCCTGATCGGGCGTCATGCCGGTGCTTAGCGCCCTGCTCTTCATTGCAAAGCATCCAACGGCGAATAGGGCGAGCAGCCCAACGGCCGCGCGCGCGAAAAATCTCGGCTGCGTCATCATCGATATTTCAAGCCTCGTATGGAGCTAACATAACGAAGACATCTGCGGCAACCTGACTGTGTTTCATCGGGGTCCTGGTCACTTTGATGAAGATGAATTCACGACGCTCGGCGCCGGCGCAATTATGGCGGGGATCGCCGCTGACACTGTGGCCGGCGCCGGCTGCGCGCTGCACGCGCCCGCTTGCGACGCCGTCAGCATCACCGGCTGCGCGCCAGCACTTGGCGACGGGCTCGCGAACGGATGGGTCAAATCGTAGAAGCCGTTGATGAACCGAAGCCCCCATCCACCGCCGTTATCCATAAAGCCGGTCAGTTGGTTGTACAGCGTGGGGTCGTTGATGACATCCGCCAGTCGTCGCATGACTTGAAAGACATCCTGCAGAAGATCAACTCGAG
>CALAOW010000108.1 GCA_937889395.1 uncultured Pseudomonadota bacterium
TCAAGAGGGGCTTGGGTAATCGCACGAATCAATAAAGCGGATCTGAAAAGGGGAGCTGACAGATGTCGAAAAACGAAAGCAGTCACGTACTGACGGTTAAGGAACTCTCGGAATATCTGAAGGTTCATCCGTCGACAATATATCGGCAGCTCAAGCGCGGACGGCTGCCGGCGTTCAAGGTCGGCAGCGACTGGCGCTTCAATATCGAATCGATCGATCGCTGGCGTCTGGATCAGGATGCGTTCAAATCGATGTAGGACTGTCCGGGGCGCGTAGCGAAGAAGGGCGGGGGAGTCAGCGGAAAAGAGGGGGAGTCACGCAGAGGGGCGCCCGAGAGGGCGCCCGGCGTGACTAATTACGGCCGTCGCGGCGAAGGCCGAGCAACCAGAGACAAATTCGACAGGAGCAAATATGCGTATGACTATTGTAGCCGGATTGATCATGGGCGTGGCGCTGGCGATCCAGTCGGCGCTCGGCGCTCACGCCAGGGCCAAAGTCGCACATGCGGCGAGCGCTGGTAGTCGCGTCCACGAAAGCGCGCCCTGGTACATCGCAATGAATGATGGGCACAGCGCTGGGCATAGCGCGGGTAGGCGCGGCACTCACGCGGGGCGGCCGGGGGCGAAGCTGATTTGATCGGGCCGACAACTGCCGGTGATTCCGGGACGAAAGTTCGCATCGCGTCATGCTGAGCGGATCGAAGGAACCCGGAAAAGTGCGGATGCGAAGAAGAGGAGCCGGGATTCTTCCCCTTCGGCAGCACTCAGGGCTTCGGCTAGCGCAAGCGCAGTTTACCCTGAGTACTCGAAGGGCTCAGAATGACACGAGACGAGAGGGGTTAAGGGACTGGATAGAGGGTAAGCGGGGCTGATCAGATGGCTCTGATCGCGCCTGTCGAAGTCTCATCGGCGGGACCGACGAAATCGAACGCGAGCCATCCGCGCAGCGGATCGACGCGACTTACCTGCACCATTATCGGCATCTGATTGGGCAAGCTGGGCGCGCCGTGCAAGGTTCCGCGCACGGCGAAATCAGCTAGTTCCGCACTTTGGCCTTCGCGTGCGACGTAGGCAAGGATTGGGCCGTCAGCGGCGTGACGCTCGAGGTAGCGGAGAATCCAGTAACGCTTGGCGCGCCGTTCGAGCTCGCGACCGGAAGCTTCCGCATTCTCGGCGCCGGCCAGCACGGTAAGTAATTCATCGACGGTGTAAATCGGCGGCGTTTGATTGTCGCTATTCTTAAGCGCACCCAACAGTTGCCGCTGCATGACCAAATCGGCGTAGCGGCGGATCGGTGAGCTCAACTGCGCGTAAAAGTCCAGTCCGATTCCGGCGTGGTATTCCGGGTGCAGCGACAGGCGCGGGCGCTGCGACGCCAGATCGCCACCAAGTTGCGGCTGCACACGGTAAATGATCGGAATCCGGTTCACCGCAGCGTAGCGAGCGGCGACGAAATTGCTCAGCACCATGAACTCCGCCACCAGCGTGCGGCCCGGCGACGCGTTATCGATTACGGTGATCTCCACGTCGTCGCCGCGCACGCGGACCTTCGCCTCGCGCCGCTGCACGAGGACTGCGCCGGCGGTGCGGCGCCGCTGACGAAGCTGGATAGCGGCAGTATGCAGGCCGGAGACGGTAGCCGCAGCGTCGTCGGCGCACGTCCCTGACTCGAGAATGCGATCGACCTGGTCGTAGTCGAGTCGGCGCATGATTGGAATTCGCGCGGGATAGATCGAGGCTTCGACGAGCTCGCCGTCGGCCGATAACCGTACGTCGGTGGTTAGCACGGGGCGATCTTCGCCGGCGATCAAACTCGCGGCGCGGCATGAAATCGGATCGGGAAGCATCCTGATGGTTGTTTCAGGCAGATAAACCGTGGTTGCGCGTGCGGCCGCCTCCTGGTCCATCGCGCCGCCCTTGATGACGAAATCGGCAACCAGCGCTATATGCACGCGCACACGCATGCCGCCGCCGGCGAGCGGCTCGCAACTGAGAGCGTCGTCAACCTCGACGGTGTCGTCGTCAT
Source organism: uncultured Pseudomonadota bacterium (assembly GCA_937889395.1). Taxonomy (GTDB): domain Bacteria; phylum Desulfobacterota; class Binatia; order Binatales; family Binataceae; genus Binatus. The sequence goes on from CALAOW010000108.1 coordinate 2,026, forward strand.
CCACGGTGACGGCGTATCCGCCGTCGGAGATCGCGCGTGGGCCAGGCACCGCCTCGGCCGCCTCCTTCATGACGGCGTCGCTGAATTCGTCCTTGAGCCCGGCGATAAACGCGAAACGCGGTACGCGAGGCTGCGCGCCGAGCCGCTCCAGAATTTCGAAAGCCGCTTCGGCGGGATCGACGTCGGGCGCCGCGTGCGCGAGCATCTGGGTCATGTCGCGGCTGCGCGTGAACGGGTTCTTGAGATAGCGCGACAACTCTTCGATGAGCGCGGCCGCTTCGTCGGCGGGCGGCTTCTCGGCGCCGCCCAGGATGTCGCGCAGGTGCTTCTGGATTTTACGATAGTCGTCGCTGCGCGCCCGAATCCGATCGTTCTGCATCCGCAGCCGTTCGACCTGATCGGGCGTGCGCGGCACAAAATCCATGTGGCGGCGGACGAAGTAGGTGCGATCGCCCAGCAGCGCCTCGAGCATCACGGAGGCGGCGGCATTCGATCGCCGGCCGAAGAACAACTCGGCAAGTTCTGCGGCGGAAAAGCTGCGGCCCTGCTCCTGGGCGACTTCCCACAGCAACTGGAGATCGAGTTCGGCGGCCAGTTCGGCGCGCTCGCGCTCCAGGTCGGCGAGGGCTTCGGCGACGTCTTCGCGATCGGCGCGCCGATCCGGATGGCGCATCAGGACCAAATCGCGCGGAACCAGCCGCTCGTGTCCGGCGGAATCGATCACGGCGAAATGCCGTTCCTGTTCCCGGGTGACCAGAGCAGCCCTGAGCCGGCCTTGGTCGAGGTACTCGACAATAGTGCCGGCGTATTTGATCGGCGATGACACGTCAAAATTCATTTTGACGACCGCCGCGACGTAAGACTATATGGAAGAGCGAACAATCGCCGGAAAATGGACCGGGCAAGCGGCTTGAGCAAGAGAATTCAGATCGACCTGCCCGACGAGCTCTTTGGGCAGCTCATGCGGGTCGCGCAGGCGATGGGGATTTCGAATCCCGAAGAGGTCGTGACGATCGGGATGGCGGAGTGGGTCTCGCGCCGCAAGTCCGAGCTGGACGATCGGGATCCGAACGAAAAATACGTTGTCAACGAGGCACTTGATGAACTTCTCGAAAAGAAAAAGTAGTTTTTCAGTTTTTTCAATGCTCGCCACCGCGTTCAGTGTCGCCGCCCTGACGATCGCCGCGTTGCCGAGCGTGACCAACTCGATCGCGAGCGCGGCGGGCAAGGGCCTGGACGTGGAAGTACCGTACGAGATCAATGCGCTGAAGGCGCCCGGCCTCGTCGCACCGTACTTCCTGCAGGATAACCACGGCGTCATAGTGGTATCGGACCAGGCGGGTGGCGTCTTCTCGGTCACGTTCGGCGGCAAGGTGACGGCGCTCGCGGGCAAGTCGAAGATCAAGAACCCGGCCGGAGTCGCGATCGGTCCGGCGGGATTTGGCTCATACGAGGGCAATGTTTTCGTGCTCGCCGCGGCCGGCGATATCAAGGCGCCGTGCGAGGTAGAACGAATCGACAAGTCGGGCGCGCTCAGCACGTTCGCCAAACTGCCCGACGCGGGCGCGGCTGCGACCGAATGCCGCGATCTGGAATTTGGCGCGGCCGGGACACCATTCGCAGGCAAGCTCTACGCGGCGACCAGCGGCAACGCGACGATTTATTCGATCGACTCGTCGGGCAAGGCGAGCGCATTCGGCACGTACAACAAACCGGTCGTATTCGAGCTGACGACGATAACATTTCCACGCGCTTCGGATTCCAAGGCGGCGAACACGATGCTGGTCGGGATGCGCGCGAAGGGGGCTGGAGTGTCGAAGGTCGGCCGCATCAGCATGGTCGGCGCCGACGGCAAGATGAAAGATGAAGTTTACCTGGTCGGATTCATCCGACCGTCGGGCTTCGCGTGGGCGCCGTCAAACTTCGGCTCATACGGTGACGAGTTGATGATCGCGGACACCGGCAAATTTGCTTCCGAGAACAACAACCAACGGGACGGCAGCGTCTATCGAGTGGAGAAAGGGATCGCTCGGCCGCTCGCCGCGGGTCTGGTGGATCCGACGGACATGAAGTTCTTCGGCAGCAAGGCGGTGATTTGCGACCCCGCTGAGAAGGGCCAGGGACAGGGCGCAATCGTGATTATCTCGTCGCTGCTGTAGGGCGCGGACTATCCTATCAGTGCCAGGGTTCGCGGACGACTTCGGTGTCGCCGGTCTCGCGATCGACCAGTAGCATCTCGACCTGGTTGTATTGTCCCTTGGGAAAGAAAACGTAGCCGCTCACCGTGAAGTTCTTGCGCACTTCCTCGGGTTTGAGTGAGAGCGCCTCGATCTGCTGATTGGCCTGCTGGTCGGCTCTCGATTGGCCTTTTTCGGCACCGCGGATAATGCCCATTCCACCGCCGACCGCGCTGCCGATTAGCGCGCCAGCGCCCGGAGATCCGAAGCCCCATCCGCCACCTGAACCAGCAGCGCCGGCGACGGCTCCCGCGGCTGCTCCCACCGCGGCGCCCCCGATGCCGCTGACGGCGGCGCTTTGTATCGCTCCTTGCAGCTCCTTGGCACTGCCGGCCTGCCGGGCCGCTTCACCCGCCGGGAGAGGAGCGACTCGTTCGCCGGCCTCGTTGAGCGCGAAGATCTGGCTTGGCACGACCGAGCGCGGCGCGTCGGTACCGTTGGCGATCGACACGTAAACAGGGGTCACCTCGCCGACGGTAGGTGCGGCCGCGACGCTCACTGCCAACCGGCCTGGTTGCGGAGTCGCGACTACGTTGGGGGTATGCGCGATCGGCGGCGGTGCGACGGCGCATCCGGAAATCGCGATTGCCGCCGCGATTGCGCCGACTCGGAGTCCGATGGCAAGGCTTCGATTCATCCCGGGCGCGGTTCGATTCTTCATAAGCATCGCGAATAATATTTCAGAGCCTCATTTCAATCTGTGGTGCGACGCAAGTCCATACCCGCCCGCCTCGCATCTACAGACGCAGCGCATGGGCGGAGGTTTCAACGAGGATGCGAGCTATTGACGGTTCGTAGGCACCGCGGGCTTGCCCCAATTTCCCGGGCGTGCTGACTTTTCCCCGAAATCCTGGTTGAGGCGGCGCGGCTCGTTTTCAGATTCGATGCGGCTGATCACTTCAAGATCTGAAACAGATTGCTGTAATCGTCGGTCCAGAGCCGCACTCTCCGACGCGAGTCCAGGGGCTCGAGCCTGTTCGTAACCCCGGCTCGGCCAAGGACTGAATTATTGCGCGCAAGAACTATCCAGTCGCTGGGTTTAACCAGCGGGCCCCCGGATTGATGCACTCGCCCCGACTCTAAGCCAAAGTGATTGGCTATTTCCTGAACCACTGGCTGAAGGTCGAGGTACCGATTGGTGACATGGATAGCGAGGACTCCATCAAGGTTCAATTCGCGCAATAAGATCTCGATCGCTTCAATAGTCAGTAGATGCACCGGTATTGCGTCCCCTGCGAACGCATCGAGTACAAGTACGTCGAATCCCTGTGGGTTTCCATTAGCTAGTTCGCGCTCCATCGAAAGCCGTGCATCGCCCGGCACGATCTCGATTCCCGCGCGCGAATCTCGCAGATATGTGAAGTATCCATTCTCATCCGTCGCGATTTTGGTGACGGCCGGGTTGATCTCATAGAAGCGAATGTAGTCTCCGGACATCCCATATGCGGCGATCGTTCCGACGCCGAGGCCGATCGCGCCCACCCGGAGCGAGCGGTCGCGCGGAATTCGCGCGAGCCGGCGCGGATGATGGAGCAGGATCAATCCAACGCCGCTGTCCGGACCGTAATAGGTAGTGGGTTGGTATCTCTCATCCGCAGCCGAATACTGCTCGCCATGTATGATTTGGCCGTGCCGCAACATATAGTAATGGCCTTCGGGCTTCTGACTATCGACTGAGTAAACGGCGAGGGTCCCATAAAAATTCCGGCTTGCAATCAGATTGTTTGCGCGATTTCCCTCGATATCCACCAGCAAGACGCCGCCTATCACCAGCAATCCCAGGATTGCGCACGCCTGCACGATTGAGCCGGGCCATCTTCGAGCGAGCTGCGAATGCTTTTGAAACGCCACCGCGGACATCAAACCCACCGCGACAAACGCTGGCAGCAAGTGAGGGGCCGCCCGACGGATTGCTTCCCCCAGATGTTTAGTGCCTATCAGCTCTGGCAACACGATTGCGCCGGCCAGCAACGCCATCGCGACCACCGGCCTGCGTTCGTGAATCCACGAGTGTGGATCTCGCATCAGTACGATGATGAGCATCAGCAGGCTGGTCCAGATTGCGAGATGAAATTCCCAGTAGCCGGTGAAGAGCCATGGTGCAATTACGACTACGAAGATGCCGCCGAAGGCGCCACCAATCGAGACCATCAGGTAAAACGATGTGAGATATCGCTGATGCGGCTTCAGCCTGGCCAACTCGCCGTGACAAACCATGCAGATCGTGAATAGCAACGCCGAGTAAGTGACTATTTGAATCATGATGCTGGCGTCGGGGCTGCAGAGAACCACAAGGGCCAGGAAAACCGTAACAGCCAACGCTGGATGAAAGACACTGCGGCGGTACCATCGTTGATTGTCGAAACAGATGATGAATGAGAGCAGGTAGATCGCCAGCGGCAGCACCCACAGGAACGGAACCACGGCGACCTGCTGGCAGACCTGGTTGGTCGTAGCCAGCAGCATCACGGATGCAACCGTTGCCAGTGCAATCCAAAGGATGCGAGTCGATCGAGTAGGAACCGGGATGCGCAGGTCCTCGGATTCGGCAACGTCAACTGCCGAAACATCGGATGGCGGGACGTGGCGGATGCTCCGGGCGCATAGTCCAACGCCCATCGCGAATCCGACAAAAAGCAGCGACCACACGATCGCCTGCGCTTTGAGAGTTAGGGCAGGTTCCACCAGAAAAGGATAAGTCACCAGAGCCATTAGCGAGCCGACGTTCGATAGCGCGTACAATCGATAGGGCGAGGCGCCTTCGTGCGATCGCGCGAACCACGCCTGTAGCAGCGGCCCGGTGGTGGACAGGATGAAGAATGGCAGTCCGATGCTGACCAGCAAGAGGATGAAGATTCTTGTGATGGGGAAATCGGGATTAGGAGGCTTCCAATTCGGCCCGGGCGTGATTGCCGATTGCCATGTCAGTGCGAGAGTGCCCATCAGCAGGACGCATGCGCAGACAATCGCAATGTGAACAATCGCCTGCATCCGCGGCTGCAGGCGAGTTGCTATTAGATGCGAATATGCGTACCCGACGACTAATAGCAACTGAAAGAACAACATGCAGGTGATCCATACAGCCGATGTACCTCCGAACCAGGGAAGGATGTATCTAGCTAATAGTGGTTCAACCTGGAACAGCAGAAATGCGCCGGTGAAGATCGTGATGGCATAAGTGAGCATCGACGGGCTTAGTCGCTTGCAGGCTGCAAACCTCCGGGCCCA
>CALAOW010000109.1 GCA_937889395.1 uncultured Pseudomonadota bacterium
GCGCTTCTTCGATGAACGCATCCGTACTTACGATCTGCGAATCGGGCGAGTGTTTTCAGACGACGAGCGTTGTCAGCGACTGGCCAAGGTCGAAGGAGTCGGACTGACCGGGGGCTCGGTTTAGGTTCTCATTCCACATTTTCTCGGTTCGCCCGAGCCTGATAATATCCTCGACATTGCTGCCGCGGGCCGTAACTCTGGTCCGGCAGCGCGGTTGCCCAGTTAAAGAATCCAAAGGCGATCTCACCTTGAAGCAATGGTGCGCGACAGCTCTGGTCCCGACGCTCGCACTGATTGCGATGGCAGGATGCTCGCACGGGCCCCCTGACACCTTCGGCGAGCGCGACGCGGTGCCAATTCTGGCAGCCAAGGTCGAGCAGAAGACGGTCTCCGACACGATTCATGCGATCGGCCGCGTCGAGGCGTTCTCCACCGTTGACGTGAAGGCGCAAATCAGCGGCCAGGTAATGCAGGTGAACTTTCGCCAGGGACAGGACGTTAAGCAGGGCGACCTGCTGTTCACGATCGATTCCCGTCCATTCGAAGCCGCACTCCATCAGGCCGAAGCGAATCTCGCCAAGGATCGCGCGCAATACCGGCAAGCCGCGACCGACGAACAGCGCTACTCGTTTCTGTTCAAGCAAGGCGTCGGCTCGCGCCAGCAATACGATCAGGCCGAGGCGGCGGCCGCTTCGCTCAAAGCCGCGATGGAAGCCGACCAAGCGGCCGTGCAGACCGCCAAGTTGAATCTCGAGTACACTGCGATTCGCGCGCCTATCGACGGCCGCACGGGAGACCTGCTGGTTCACGCGGGCAACCTGGTCAAACCCGACGCCGACACCGCGATGGTCGTCATCAACCAGGTGCATCCGGTGTACGTTGACTTCGCGATTCCGGAGCAGAAGCTGCCGGCCGTACGCGAGTTCATGGCCGAGCACAAGCTCGCCGTGCAGGTCTCGCTGCCCGAGCAGCAAGGTCCGCTCGAGTCGGGAGAGCTCAGCTTCGTGGATAACAGTGTTGACGCGAAGACCGGTACGATAAGTCTCAAAGGACAGTTCGCCAACGCCGACGGGCGTCTGTGGCCGGGCGAGTTCGTCAACGCCACTCTCATCCTGCACGAACATCCGGGCGCGATCCTGGTGCCGTCGCAGGCCGTCCAGACGGGGCAGCAAGGTTCGTTCGTCTTCGTCGTGCAGCCCGGGATGAAGGTCGAGATCAGGCCGATCGTAGTCGGCGAATCGATCGACAACCAGACCGTCGTCACCAGCGGACTGAAGGCTGGCGAAACCGTCGTGACCGACGGGCAGCTCAGGCTGATTCCAGGCGCGAAGGTCACGATCAAAAGCGGGTTGAATGACAACGGGGCAGCGTCATGAATATCGCCAAAGCTTTCATTCAACGCCCCGTGATGACGACGCTGAGCTCGCTCGCGATCGTGCTGTTCGGCCTGATGGCGTACCGCTACCTGCCGGTGAACGATCTGCCCAACGTCGATTTCCCGACGATCGTCGTAAGCGCAAGTCTGCCGGGCGCCAGTCCCGAGACGATGGCGTCGTCCGTTGCGACTCCGCTCGAAAAACAGTTCTCGACGATCGCCGGGCTGGACTCGATGACCTCGAGCAACATCCAGGGCTCGACCAACATCACGCTGCAGTTCAACTTGACGCGTAACATCGACGCCGGCGCGCAGGACGTGCAGGCCGCCATCGCCGCGACGCAAGCCCAACTGCCGCAGGGGATGCCGAGTCCGCCGTCGTATCGCAAAGTTAATCCGGCAGATCAGCCGATCCTATACCTGGGACTCAGCTCGACCACGATGCCGATTTCGCAGGTCGATGAGTACGCCGAGACGTACCTCGCTGAGCGCATCTCGATGGTCTCAGGCGTCGCGCAGGTGCAGGTTTACGGCTCGCAAAAGTACGCCGTGCGGATTCAGCTCGATCCCAAGGCTCTCGCCACGCGCGGCATCGGCATCGACGAAGTTTCGACTGCCATTCAGGCCGCGAACGTCGACATGCCGACCGGCACGCTCTACGGCTCACACCAGGCGTTCACGGTAGATACCAAGGGTCAGTTGACCAACGCCGCCGCGTACCGCTCTCTTATTGTTGCGTATCAAAACGGTTCACCGGTGCGTCTCGACGACATCGGCCGCGTGCTCGACGGCGTGCAGAACGACAAGACCGCCGGCTGGTCCAACGGTGAGCGTTCCGTCGTGCTCGCGGTCCAGCGTCAGCCCGGCACCAACACCGTCGAAGTCGTTGACAACGTGCTACGCCTGGTCCCCGCCTTCCGGGCCGAGGTGCCGGCCGCGCTCCATATCAACACGCTCGGCGACCATGCCGAGACGATTCGCGCCTCCGTCAACGACGTGCAATTCACGCTGCTGCTCACCATCTTCCTGGTCGTGATGGTGATTTTTCTGTTCCTGCGCAACCTCTCGGCGACGGTGATTCCGAGTCTCGCCCTGCCAATGTCCATCATCGGCACTTTCGCCGTGATGTGGGCGCTCGACTACTCGCTGGACAATCTCTCGCTGATGGCCATCACGCTCGCCGTCGGATTCGTGGTGGACGACGCCATCGTCATGCTCGAGAACATCGTGCGCCACATGGAGATGGGCAAGGACGTGCTGACCGCGTCGCTCGACGGCTCGAGCGAGATCGGTTTCACCATCCTGTCGATGACCTTCTCGCTGGCAGCAGTGTTCATCCCGGTGCTGTTCATGGGCGGCATCCTCGGGCGCCTGCTGCATGAGTTCGCCGTCACCATCGGCGCCGCGATCCTGGTGTCGGGCTTCGTCTCGCTAACGTTGACGCCGATGCTATGCTCGCGCTTCTTGCGCCCGCCGAGCGGCGAGCGCCACGGCAAATTTTACGCCGTCACCGAACGCTACTTCGATCGGATGCTCGACGCGTACCAGCGCAGCTTGGCGTGGGTGATGCTCCATCGGCGCGCGACGATGTATTTCTCCGGCGCGCTGCTGCTCGCCACGATGTACATGTTCTACGCGATTCCCAAGGGCTTCCTGCCCTCTGAAGACTCCGACCAGTTGGTCATTTTCACGCTCGCCGCGCAGGGAATTTCCTACGATTCGATGGTCGAGCATCAGCTCGCCGCTGCCAGCCTCATCAAGGATGATCCCAACATTCGCAGCTACTTCGTCAGCGTCGGATCGGGCGGCCCGGGCGGCGCCACCAATTCGGGCATCATATATCTGCATCTGAAGCCGGCTTCGGAGCGCAGGCTCAGCGTCGATCAGTTGATTACTAAATGGCGCCCGGTGCTGAACAGCGTGCCCGGGCTGCGCGTGTTCCTGCAAAATCCGCCGCCCATCCGGATCGGTGCGCAATTCACACGCAGCATGTATCAGATGACTCTGCAGAGCCAGGATACCGCGACGCTCTACAAATATGCGCCGATGCTCGAATCGAAACTGCGCCAACTGCCCGATCTGCGCGGCGTCAACAGCGACCTACAGGTCGAAAATCCGCAGGTCACCGTCGATATCGATCGCGACAAGGCCCACTCGCTCGGGATTTCCGCGGGCGCGATCGAAGACGCACTGTACAATGCTTACGGCGCGCGCCAGATCTCCACAATTTACGCGCCCAACAACGAGTACTGGGTGATCATGGAGGTGCTGCCGGAGTATCAGTCGGATCCTTCGACCTTGTCGCTACTCTACGTGCGCTCTTCCAGCGGGCAATTAGTGCCGCTCGACACGGTAGTCAAGTTCACGCGCTCGCTCGGCCCCTTGCAGATCAATCATTCAGGCCAGCTCCCGTCGGCGACGATTTCGTTCGACGTCGCGCCCGGCGTTTCACTCGGCAAGGCGCTCGCCGAGGTCCACAAGCTCGCCGACGCCACTTTGCCCGACAGCATCACGACGGGCTTCCAGGGCACCGCGCAGGCGTTTGAATCGTCTCTTTCCGGACTCGGGGTGTTGCTGGTGATGACGATCCTCGTCATCTATCTGGTGCTTGGCGTGCTCTATGAAAGCTTCGTGCATCCGATCACGATTCTCTCCGGCCTGCCCTCGGCCGGCTTCGGCGCGCTGGTGACGTTGTGGCTTTTTGGCATGGAGCTCGATCTGTTCGCGTTCGTCGGCGTCATCATGCTGGTCGGCCTGGTCAAGAAAAATGCCATCATGATGATCGACTTCGCTCTCGACGCGCAGCGCACCGAAGGAAAATCGCCCGCCGACGCGATCTTCGAAGGCTGCATCATCCGCTTCCGGCCAATCATGATGACCACGATGGCCGCGCTGATGGGAACTTTGCCCATCGCAATCGGCTTGGGCGCCGGCGGCTCGTCGCGCCGTCCGTTGGGAGTGGCGGTCGTAGGCGGCTTGTTCTTTTCCCAGTTCCTGACGCTTTACATAACCCCAGTCTTCTACACCTACATGGAAGCGTTCCTGGCCCATTACAACGCATGGCGCGAAGGCCGCCCGCTAGCGCCGCCGCTCGAGCGTGAAGTCGCAGCAACGCGAATCGGCGAACGCACCGCGTCCGAACCCTCCGGCCGCCTCGCATCATAGATTTCCACCCATGAACATGAACTCCTTCGAAGGCAAGCGCATCCTCGCGGTGATTCGCGACGGCGACTACGCACATGCCGGCGAGGAAGAGGGGATCGAGCGTTCCTTTCGCTCGATTCCGAAGAACGCCGACAGTTGGCTGCTTGATGTAGGATGCGGCGGCGAGCGCGATGGTGAAAATAGTCAGAATGGTGCGGCGCAAATTTCGGCGCATATTGCGCTCGACTAACTTGATGATGGCGAATCTCAAAACCCTAGGCTTTTTCGGCGCTTTCGGAGTTTTCAGTAGGCACACTCGCCTGCTCCCGACCTTGACCCGCGACGCGGCTCATTCATCCTAAGCGCCTCCCCTGAAAGGTTCGGGCGAGAGAGAAGGCGCGCGTGCGAAGTCCCGCGAGCCGATCTTTGGTTCTTTATATGACACGATTCAATTCGGTCGCGGCACATACCGATGTATGTCGACCGGCAAGAGCGTAAAGTGGACAAGAAAATCCACGCGGAGGAGAAAAAATGATCAAGAAAATGCTCCCAAT
>CALAOW010000110.1 GCA_937889395.1 uncultured Pseudomonadota bacterium
CGACCCCAACCATCGCATTACCACTAATACCACTTCATCTGTTACAGGCCACTAGTCGGTCAAGGTCCAGTTCCAGACCGCTTGCAAGCTGATCGCTGCATTGCCAACGAGTACGCCCCGACCTACGATCAGGCTTGATGCTTATCCATGGGTCGAACCCGGGCGCGCGATCACTGACGCCAAGGCTCGCGTGCTGGCAAGGCTTTGCACGCAACTGAAACGTGAAATACAAATGAAACGGCGCGCGAGATCGCCGCTCAAACCATCCCGCACCGCCGCTGTCGGCACCGCCGCGGGCGCAAAGTGAAGCGGCATCGGCTTCAAAAGGCAGGACGAAATGGAAGAAAAGTACGCAATTGACTTCGAACACGTGACCCGAATCTACAAGCGCGACGAGTTCGAGGTCCGCGCGCTCGACGACGTGACCGTGCAGATCCCGGTCGGACGCTTCGTCGCGATCATGGGGCCGTCGGGATCGGGCAAGACCACGATGCTCAACCTGATCGCGGGAATCGATCACGCCACTAGCGGACGAGTCGCCGTCGGCGCCGAGGAAATCACCGGCATGAAGGAGCGCGACCTGGCGGGCTGGCGCGCGCGGCATATCGGGCTGGTGTTCCAGTTTTACAACCTGATTCCGGTGCTGACTGCCTTCGAGAACGTCGAGTTGCCTCTCCTGCTGACCCATCTCAGCAAGGCCGAGCGGCGCGAGCATGTCGAGACGGCGCTTAGGGTGGTGGGACTGGCGGACCGGATGGACCATTATCCGCGCCAGTTGTCCGGCGGGCAGGAGCAGCGCGTCGCGATTGCGCGCGCGATCGTCACCGATCCCACGATCATCGTCGCCGACGAGCCGACCGGCGACCTCGACGCGAAGTCGGCCGAGGAAATCCTGGGCTTGCTGGTCGATATGAATCGCCAGTTCCAGAAAACGATCGTGATGGTCACGCACGACCCGCGCGCGGAGCGCTACGTCGATACCGTCTATCGGCTCGACAAGGGCGTGCTCGCCGGCGTCGAGCCGGGCAAGCGCGGCGCGTCGGCGGAAGCCGCCGCGCCTGCCTAGAGGCGTGAGTTAGCGTGAAGTACACGGCGCTGGTGTTAAAAAATCTGCTGCGCAGCAAGCGCCGCACTATTCTGACCGTGCTGTCGATCGCGGTCTCACTGTTTATATTCTCGGCACTGGTCAGCGTCCCCACCGTGGTCCAGCAGATCCTCAGCGACACGGCGGCATCCACCCGGATCGCGACGCACAACAAGGCCGGCCTGGCCTACGCAATTCCAATCGCCTACAAGCAGCGCATCGAGACGCTACCGCACGTCGAGGTGGTGCTGGCGGAGAGCTGGTTCGGCGGCGTGTACCATGAAGTGTGGGATCAGTTCCCAAACCTGGCGATCGATCCCGAGCAGGTCGAACTGATGTGGCCGGACTATGGAATCAGCAAGGAGCAGTTCGAGCAGTTCAAGAAAATCCGCACCGCGTGCCTGGTCGGTGGCGAGACGATGAAGCGCTTCCATCTGCAGCTCGGGCAGCAGATCCAGCTGCGCGGGACGCTCTACCCCTTCAACGTGACGCTGACTATCGTGGGCACCTTCAGCGGCAAGGCACCGCCCAATTTTTTGCTTTTTCGGCGCGACTACCTGGAAGAGGCGGCGAGGCGGCCCGGTTTCGTAGATCTGATGTGGGTCAAGGTGGATAAGACGGAGAATGTGCCGCAGGTGATCGCGGCGATCGACGAAAGCTTTGCCAACTCGTCGGCCGAGACATTGTCGGAGTCGGAGGCGGCGTTTACCGGCAGCTTCATGGACCAGTACCGCACGTTTTTCAGGATGGCGGAGTTGCTGGGATTCATCGTGGTGCTGATGATAGGGCTGGTGGCGGCCAACACGGCGGCGATGTCGATTCGCGAGCGGCGCAGCGAGATTGCAGTGATGCGCTCGATCGGATTTCCCGCGCGCACGATCCTGTCTATGCTGCTGGCGGAGTCGATCCTGATAGGCTTGGCCGGCGGGATTATCGGATGCGGCTCGGCGTATATCGTGCTGAAAGTATTTTCGGTCGGCGGCGGCGCGGGCCCGCTCGGCACGATCCGCATGCAGCCGGCGATTCTCGCCGAGACTCTGGTCGTGGCCGTATTGATCGGGCTGTTCAGCGCGATGGTGCCTGCCAGCTCGGCGGCGCGGCGCAATATCGTCGATGCGCTAAGGACGGTCGCCTGAGATGGCCATACCGCTTAAGTACAACGTGCGTTCTCTCCTGGTGCGGCGCGTCTCGACTGCGATGACGGGCGGTGGAATTGCGCTGGTGGTGGCGGTGTTCGTGATCGTGATGGCGCTGGTGGCGGGACTCAACTCGGCAATTTCCGACACCGGCGACCCGGACAACGTAATCGTGCTGCGCAAAGGCGCGACCACCGAGACCTATTCCGCTATCCAGCTCGATCAGTTCGACGCGATGAAGTTCCTGCCGCAGATTCGGCGCGAGCCCGACGGCGCGGTTGACGCGTCGCCGGAACTGCCGGTGCAGGCGCTGATGGAACGCACCGGCGGCGGGCGCGACAATATCGTGGTGCGCGGAGTTCTGCCGATCGCGCTCAAGGTCCATCCGAAGGTGAAGATCGTCGAAGGCCGGATGTTCAATCCGTCGGTCAACGAAGTGATCGTCGGCAAGGGCCTGATGGGCCATTACGAGAACACGACGCTCGGCGCTACCCTTCGCTTCGGGCGCGGCAACTGGAAGGTGGTCGGGATAATGGCGGCCGACGGCGGCTCGTTCGAGTCGGAGGTGTGGGGCGATATCCATAATGTGCAGGACGACGCGCAGCGCGGCGCGTACTACGCCGACGTGCGCCTGAAGCTCGCGCCCGGCGCGGACACCGACGCGCTGATTCGGCGCCTGGCGGACGATCCGCGAATCAATCTGCAAGCGGAGACCGAGGCGGACTACTATAAGGATCAGGCGGTGGTCGCCAATCAGATGCGGGTGCTCGGGATGATCGTCGCGGTAATCATGGCGGTCGGCGCAATCTTTGGCGCGATGAACACGATGTACGCGGCGGTCTCGTCGCGGACCACCGAAATCGGCACGCTGCGCGCGCTCGGCTTCGCGCCGATCGCGGTGATGGCGTCGTTCCTGCTCGAGTCTCTGGTGCTGGCGGTGACCGCGGGCGCGATTGGAATCGTGCTGGCGATGCCGATAAACGGCCTGACTTCGACGTTTGGCAACTTTGTCACGTTCTCGACGCTGGCGTTCAGCTTCCACATCACTTTTGCAATAGTGATCGAGGCGCTGATCTTCGCCGCCGTGATGGGTGTGGTCGGGGGCTGGCTGCCGGCGCGACAGGCGATGAAAATGTCGATCGTCGATGCGCTCAGGAGCGTCTGACCTTGTCCACCGAATCACCCCGAGGGCCCAATATCCGCGAGCTCGAGTCGCTGCGGATTGCGCGCGCGGCCGCGCCGAAGAAGCCGAGCAGAATCATCCCAGCCGCGATCGTGCTCGCGATTCTCGCGGTGGCCGGCGCGGCGGGATTTTTCGTCTATCAGCGGACGATCGGCCGTCCACCCGAAGTGCAAACCGCCATCGTCACGGTGAAACAGGCGGGACAGGCCGGCACCGTGCTGACCGGCAGCGGGTATATCATCACGAAGCACAAATATATCGTGATTGGCACCAAGATTCTCGGCCAGATAGTCGCCGAGCCGATCGAGGAAGGGCAGCACGTCAAGGTCGGCGACCTGCTGGCGCGGATCGACGATCGCGACTACCAGGCGCAACTGAAGCAGGCCTACGCGGATCGCGACCTGGCGGCGGCCAACGTCGTGCTGAAGAAGGCGCGCGCGCAGCGTCTGCGGGAACTCTACAAGCAAAACGTGCAATCGAAGGACTCGCTCGAGGACGCGGAGAATCAGCTCTCGGTGGCGGAGGCGGAGCTCAAGAAGGCGGACGGCGCGATCGATTTCGCAAAGTTCAACGTGAGCCAGACCGTGATCACGGCGCCAATCAACGGCGTGGTGCTGCAAAAGTATCGCGAACTCGGCGACACAATTAACTACGGCGGCGCAATCCAGGCCGGCGGCGGCGCCACCGATATCGCGCAGCTGGCGGACTTGAGCGATCTGCGCTGCGAAGTCGATATCAACGAAAGCGATATCGCGAAGGTGAAGATGGGAACGCCGGCGACGGTGATCCCGGACGCGTACCCCGACAATCCGTTTCCGGCGCAGGTAGTGAAGATTTATCCGGAGGCCGACCGCCAGAAAGGCACCGTGAAAGTCGAAGTCAGAATCCTTCAGCCCGATTTGAAGATCATCAAGCCGGAAATGAGCGCCAAGGTTACGTTCCAATCGATCGTGACGCAGACAACGAAAGCGGCGGCGATGGTGCTGGTGCCGAAGAAGGCGATCGTCACTGAGGGCAGCGCCAGTTCGGTGTGGGTCGTGCGCGCCGCCACGGCGCGCCTGACGCCGGTCGTGCTCGGGCGCGAGTTCCAGGAAGGCGTCGAGGTCAGGCAGGGACTGAGCGGCGGCGAGATGGTGATAGTAGTACCGCCGGCGACGATCAAGGAGGGACAGGCCGTCACGCCGATAAGTTCATAGAGAGGAACGAATCGTAGCAGAGGCGAGCCCCTGCACCCGAATCAGGAAAAGAGGGAGAAGATGACGGAGACATTCGTATTGGTGCATGGCGCGTGGCATGGCGGATGGTGCTGGGCCGCGGTGATCAATCAACTCGAGCGGTTGGGCGACAGAGCCTACGCGGTCGATCTCCCGGGGCATGGCATGAACCGCGCCGATCGCGCGAAGGTGACGCTCGACAGCTACGTCAACAGCGTCGCCGAGTTTATCCAGCGCCGCGATCTGAAAAACGTGGTGCTCGCGGGACACAGTCTCGGCGGGCTTACGATCCCCGGCGTCGCGGCGAAGATTCCCGCGCGGATCAAGCGCGTGGTGTGGGTCACGGCGATGGTGGCGCTCGACGGGCAGCCGACCATAGACGCGGCGACGACGCCGCTGGCGGCGGCGATCGATTCGATGCCGGAGCGATCGATTACAATCGAGATGCTGGGCAAGGAAGCTATCGACGGGCTTACCAACGACATGGCGCCTGGGCTTAAGGAATACGTGATGGCGGCGCTGGGTCCGCAGCCGCTGGCGCCCCTGCTCGCGCCAGTGCCGATGGCGCCCTACTTCGCCACCGGTATCCCGAGCAGCTATGTCGTTTGCGAAGACGACCATATGCCGGTCGGGGGCGCACCCAACTGGCATCCCTACTTTTCGAGCCGGCTCAGAAATCCAACCCTCAAGTTCGTGAAGAGCGGGCATGAAGTGATGCTCACGCATCCTGTGGAATGCGCGCGGGCGCTGCACGAGTTGGCGAGCGGCGATTGACGCAGGCGTCCTCACTGTGAGCGAGCGGTAGGTATGATCAATTTCCCGGCAATCGACGCCGTTGCGCGCTCATATCGCGCATGATCGGGGCGCTCATATCATGTCGGCAAGTTTGACCGGACGGGCGGCGCCGTCGCGAAAGCGGGCGGGCGAAAAGGGCGCCAGATCGATCGCGGGCTGGCGGCCCTTGACCAGGTCGGCGATCACTTCGCCGGTCAGCGCAGAGAGCAGAATGCCGCTGCGGAAATGTCCGGCGGCGTAGAGCACGCCGGCGACCGTCGGCGATGGGCCGAGCACCGGCAGCAAGTCGTCGGTGGCGGGGCGAAGTCCAGACCATGCTTCGCGAAAGGGAATCGAGGCGATCGAGGGAACCATCGCACGCACCGCGCGCGCAATCCGTTCCATCCCGTCGAGCGTGACGGACTTGTTGAAGCCCGCATCCTCGAAGACCGAGCCGGCGAGCAGCCGCCCGTCGCGCCGGGGCACCAATATTCCGCCGCCCGAGAACAGCGAAGGCACGACCAGGCCCGGCCGCGCGTCGAAGCATAGAATCTGGCCGCGCACCGGGTAGAAGCGGATTCGATCGTCTTCGAGGCCGCGGATTTCGCCGGCCCATGCGCCAGCGGCGTTGATGATGACATCGCCGGTCTCGAGCGATCCGTCGGCGAGGCGAAGGCCGGTGGCGCGCGCGGCGGTGATGGCGATCGAATCGACGCGGGCGCCTTCACGGAAATCGGCGCCGGCGTTGGTGGCGGCGTTGATATAGGCAAGCGTGAGTTGGCGATTCTCGACGCGCCGATTGTTCGGCAGGTGAAGCGCGAAGATGATTTTTTCCGACAGCACGGGCGCGAGCTTGAACGCCTGGCGCGGGGATAATTCCTCGACGTCGCCACCGGCCGCGCGTTGCCATCGCGCCCGCGATTGCAGCTCCGCGCGCGCCGCGTCGTCGAAGGCGACGTAGAGCACGCCGTGACGGTCGTACTCGGGATCGACGCCGCTCTCGGCGGTGAGCCGTTCGACGATGGCGTCGAAGGATTTCTTGCCGGCCAGAGCGAGATCGAAAAACACGCCGGGTTCCTGCGCCTCGGCCTGCGGGCTGATGAGTCCAGCCGCCGCCCACGAAGCTTCAAGGCCGAGACGGCCGCGCTCGAAGACGGAGACCTGGACGCCGTCGGAGGCGAGCCGCCACGCCACCGAGCTTCCAATTATGCCGCCGCCGATTACGAGAGCCTTCACGTTTTCACGTTTTCACTTTTCACTTTTCCACTTTTTCACTGGAACCGGTCACTTCACCCAGAGCGATATGCCGACGACCAGATTAACGACGCGACGGAGGCGGCGAAAGCGCGCGGCGAACGCATCGGTATTGCGCAAACGCGCCGACGATGATTCACTCGCAGCCGTCGTTGAAGATCCAGAGCTATTCGCTACTTTCGGCGTCGCGATGGACGGTGGTGCTTTCGATCGCACTAGCGACGGCTGACAACTTCGCCGATCCAGACCTGTGGATGCACATTCTGACCGGTCAGACGATCCTCCGCACCGGCCATATTCCACGGTTCGATACCTACTCCTACAGCGCGGCGGGAATGCCGTGGCACAATCACGAATGGCTGGCGCAGGTGGCGCTGGCCGTCAGTTACGCGCATCTCGGCGTATTCGGCCTCAAGCTCCTGAAGCTGCTCTGCGCGAGCATCACGATACTGGCGTTGGCGATCGGGATTTCCGCCACCCGCGCGTCGGCCCGGATCCAAAGGCTGACCCTGATACTTACCGCCGTTGCGCTGGGGACTCAGATGCAATTTCGGCCTCAGCTCTTCACCTTCATGATGCTGAGCGTGGTGATGGCGGTAGTCGCGATCGAGGTTTATCGGGGCGGGGCAATGCTGTGGCCGCTGATTCCGATATTCGCGCTGTGGGCCAATCTTCACGGCGGCTGCACGATAGGACTTGGCGCGATGATCATTGCGGTTGCGGTTTTGTTCATTCAGGGCCTTGGAGACGCAGACCGCAAGACCTCCGCGCGCCGGCTGGGATTGGTCACGCTTGGATGCGCGGGCGCCACGATTCTCAATCCGTTCGCAGTAGGCTTGTGGACGGGAGTGGCGCATTCGGTCTCCGATCCGCTCATTGGGCAGATAGTCAATGACTGGGTGCCGTTGCCGAGAACGCTGCTGAACCTGTGGCGGGAATCCAGGCCGGAGCTGCTTCAGGATGGTGCCCTGCTGTTGCTGTTTGGCGGTTTTATCGCGGCAGTTGCGATGGCTCCCGACCTCGGGGACGCGGCCTTAATCGCGGTCGCGACGATCTTCATCGGGGGCGCCTTCTATGCCGCACGTAACATAGCGCTGGCGGTGATCGCGCTCGCGGTTCCGCTGGCGCGCCATGCCACTCTGGCATTTGAATCCCCCCCAGCGATCAAGGTTGGATATGCTAACCCGCCGCAGCCGGCGGTCAGTGACGAACTGCCGCCGGCACTGCTGGCGATTTCGGCGCTCTTGGTCGCGCTGGTGGGCGGAACTTTCTCCAATCGGCTCAAAACCTGGAAGCCCGTGCCTACCGGTGCGGTCGCATTCATGCAACGCCATGGCCTTCACGGCAACATCCTTAACCAGTACGAATGGGGCGAGTACCTGGTCTGGCACGCGGGTAATGACAGCCGGGTCTTTATCGACGGACGCTGCGAGCTGGTCTATCCCGACAGGCTGATCCGCCAGTACGCAATCTTTTTCTTCGGGTTGGAGGGCGCCGACGGTGTGCTCGACGCGTTTCCCCACGACTTCGTGCTCATCGGCCCGCACACCAAGGGCTACGAAGTCGTCAGGAAGGACGGACGCTGGCATTTGCTCTATAGCGATGCGACCGCGGCACTTTTCGCGCGGACCGCCTTGCCCGTCGAGGCGCCCACCGGCGGTAAGCTTGCCGACAGCTATTTTCCTTGATGCGCCGAGTGATAAATGTCGTGCCAGTGGAGGGGCAGAGCCATGGCGCAACTTATCAAAGGGATCGACACAAAGCTGATTCACGCCGGCGAGCCGGAGCCGCTCATCGGCGGCGCGGTCACAATGCCGATTTTTCAGTCCTCGACGTTCGAGTACGCGGGGCAGACCAGCTACCACGACCTGCGCTACATCCGGCTCAGCAACACGCCGAATCATGCGGTGCTGCACGCCAAGCTCGCGGCGCTCGAGAACGCCGACGCGGCGCTGGTCGCAGGCAGCGGGATGGCGGCGATTTCGGCGGCGCTCTTCACGGTGCTGGCGGACGGGGGGCATCTGATTGCGCAGGACTGCATGTACGGCGGCACGCACGACCTGCTCGTCAAGGAGTTCCCGCGCTACGGGATGGCGGTAGATTTCGTGGATGGCGACGAGCCGGCCACGTGGCGCGAGGCGATTCGCCCCAACACCAAGGCAATCTACGTGGAGGCGATGTCGAATCCGTTGCTGCAGGTGAGCGACTTGCAGGCGGCGGTGGATTTCGCGGCGGAGAACGGGCTGGTCTCGATCATCGACAACACGTTCGCGAGCCCGATAAATTTTCGGCCCGCGGAAATCGGCTTCGATCTCTCGCTGCATAGCGGCACCAAGTATCTCAACGGACATACCGACATCGTGGCGGGCGCGGTGATCGGGCGCGCCGAGCTGGTCGAAAGCATCACGCATACGCTGAACCATCTTGGCGGAGTCCTCGATCCGCACGCATGCTTTCTGCTCCATCGCGGGATGAAAACGCTCGCCGTGCGGGTCCGCCATCAGAACGAGAGTGCGCTCAAGATTGCGCGCTGGCTCGAGCAGCATCGCGCGGTCGCGCGGGTGAATTATCCCGGACTGGAAAGCCACTCGAATCACCTCCGCGCGTGCGAGCTGTTCGACGGCTTCGGCGGCGTACTCAGTTTCGAACTGGAGGGAGGCGTGAATGCGGCCCGGCGCTTGATGGATCGCGTGACGATACCGATCAGTGCGCCGAGTCTTGGCGGCGTCGAGAGTTTGATCACACGGCCGTCAACGACTTCGCATTCGGGAATGTCGGCCGCACAGCGCGCGCGGGCAGGGATTGATGACGGGCTCGTGCGGCTGTCGGTAGGCCTGGAATCGAGCGACGACCTGATCGAGGATTTTGAGACGGCGCTGGCCGACTGACGAATTTCGGTCGCGAGCAACGCATTTTGGGACACGCGCCGCGACTGCGTAAAAATTCGGCGACCGAAGCCAACCTCAGGCTGCGATAGCAACTCATTGCCGCGCTGCGCGGGGGCATTGGACTTGCTATTGAGGTGTGGACCATCAGATCGATCCGTCCGCCGACGGCTTGGGGAAGGCTGACCCGCGCCACTTAGCCAACGGTACGGCTGCGTCGGCAAGGCGTGACGCATTTCCCCCCATAATTGACAGCATTGGACTGGAACGGGCGAGTGGTTCCGACGAAGCGATGACGCTCGTGGCAGACGCTGGCGACAATTTCGAGTGGGTGTCGTCGATACTGCGCGCGAGCGCATTGGCGATCATAGTCTTTCAGATCGGATACATCGTGCTTGACGGCGGGGAATATCCGCAGACTCTCGCGAGAACTCTGCCGCTTCACATCGCAAGCATTACGCTGGGCCTGGTTGCGATCATGGCAACGCTGTCTCCGCGTGCGATGCGGAGCTGGCGCGCGATCGCGCTGGCAATCTGTTCCTCGATTCTGGCGATCACGGCGTGGATTGGCGTGATCAATAGCGATGGCGACGTACTGGTCGCGTCGATTCTACTGTCTTTCCTGGGCTCAGGCGCGTTGATTCCATGGAGCCCGCGTTGGCAGGCAGCGTTCAATGTTAGCGGGGCGCTGGCGTTGCTGTGGTACTCGATGCAAACCGCAGATCCGAATTCGCGCCTCGCGGTCGCCTGGATAATGCTGGTGAGCGCGGCGCTGCTGTCCCAACTGAGTACGGTCCATGGCGCCCGCTATCGACGTAATCTGGCCCACCAGCTGGCGGCGCTGGCCGAGAGTCATCGTTTACTCAGGCGCCAGATGGACCTGCGCGCGGAAACCGCATCCGCCCTGGAACGCGATCACGAGCAGCTGCATGCAAGCGAGTCGATGCTGCTATCGGCGCGCGAGGAATTGTCCCGGCAGGTAAAGGCGCTCACCGCCAGCGAGGGGACCTTCCGCAAACTCTTCGACGCAAACCTGGACGCCGTGGCGCTCACCGCGCCCGACGGGACCTATATAGACGTCAACCGTGAGTTCGTCAGATCGAGCGGATACTCGCGCGAAGAGACCATCGGCCATCATTTCTCCGAACTCAACCAGTTTGTTCATCCGGACGAAATGATCGCCTTCGCCTATCAACTCGCCAAAACCAGCGAAGTCCGGAACCTTGAGGTGGCGATCCGCCGCAAGGACGGCTCGGAGCATCCGGTGCTCATTTCGGCGGCGAATCTGGAGCTGCAAGGACAGCTCTGCCGCCTGACTATTTCGCGCGAAATATCCGACCTCAAGATCACGCAGCGCGAACTGGTCGCCGCGCGCGAGGCAGCGCTGGCCGCGTCGCGGGCCAAGTCGGAGTTCCTGTCAAGCATGTCGCACGAGATTCGCACCCCGATGAACGCGATCCTCGGGATGGCCGATCTGCTGATGGAAACCGAGCTCGGCGACGAGCAGCGACGATACTTGAGCACTGTCATCAGCAACAGCAACGTGCTGCTCGAACTGATCAACAGCATCCTTGACCTCGCCAAGGTCGAGAGCGGACGTATCAGCCTCGAGGCGGTCGAATTCGATCCCAAAGACGCGACCGAGAAGGTGCTCGAGACGCTGGCAATTCGCGCGCATGAAAAAGGCCTCGAGCTGATGGTGCGCTTTGCGCCGGAGATCCCCGAGCTCGCGCTTGGCGATCCATTCAGACTCGGACAGATCCTGATCAATCTGGTCGGCAATGCGATCAAATTCACGCAGCACGGACAGGTGCTCGTGTCGGTCGCGCCCGACCCGGACTCCACAACCGCGGGCGGGCTCAAGTTCACGGTGACCGATACCGGAATCGGAATTCCAGCCGACAAGCTCGAGCTGCTGTTCCATGCATTCAGCCAGGCCGACTCTTCGACCTCGCGCAAATACGGCGGCAGCGGGCTCGGACTGGCAATCGTCGCGCGACTGGTGGCGCTGATGAACGGCAAGGTTGAGGTAGTGAGCAAACTTGGAATAGGGAGCGCGTTTTCATTCACCGCGCAATTTGGGACGGCGACCGCCAACACGGCGCCGTCGGGGCCGCGGGAACCGGTGTTCGGCGACGTAAGAATTCTGCTGGTCGATGACAACTCCGACAGCCGGTCGATTCTCTCGGAACTGCTCACAGCTCAAGGGGCGAATGTGACTCAGGCGTCGTCGGGAACGGAGGCGCTGGGCGCACTTCGTAGCGATGGTTCGCGGGGGTCGTGCTTCCAGATCTTACTGCTCGACAGCACGATGCCTGAACCGGGCGGATTCGACATCGCAAAACACCTGATGAGTGGCGCGCCCGGCCGGCCGCAGATCGTGATGATGCTCGCCACCAACGACTTGACCGGCAAGCTGGGGCGCCTGCGTGCGATCGGGGTTGACCACTATATTGTCAAACCGGTGCGGCGCGCTGAGTTGTTCGCAGCGGTCGCGCGAGCGTGCGAAGGAGTGCACGTCGCGCCGCGCGGCGACAGGTTCGCGTCGCCGGCAATCGCACCGGTATCAACCTCTTCGGCAATACTCGATCGGCCGCTGCAAATTCTCATGGCCGACGATTCGCACGATAACCGCGCGTTGATCCGCGCGTATCTGAAGAAAACACCCTACCGTCTCGAAGAAGCCGAAGATGGCCGGCAGGCGATCGACAAATTCATCGCCGGCAACTTCGATCTGGTGCTGATGGACATCCAGATGCCGATCGTTGACGGCTACGAAGCGACCACCAGGATTCGCCGCTGGGAGCGGGTGAACAATCGCCGCCGCACTCCCATCGTGGCCCTGACGGCGTCCGCGCTGGAAGAAGCGGTGCATCGCACCAAGGCGGCGGGCTGCGACGCGCACGTGACCAAGCCGGTCAAGAAATCAACGCTGCTCGATGCCATTCGCGACGCGATGGAAGGGAACCGGTTGGATAACGAGCGGGCGGACCTTGCCAATCTCAAGGAGGAAACATGCCGGACCGAGTAATAGTGGAAGTGGACGCGGATCTGAGCGACCTGATCCCGGGGTTCCTCACACACAAGCGCGCCGATGTCTTAACGATTTTCGACGCGATTGTGCGCCGCGACTACGCGGAGATCGGCCGCATCGCGCATCGGATCAAGGGCGAAGGCGGCAGCTACGGATTCGAAACGATGACGGAGGTGGGCCGCTCGCTCGAGCGTGCCGCCGCGGTGCACGACGATGGCGCAGTGGCGACGCTCGCACACCAGCTGCTCAACTACATGGATCGCCTCGAGATAGTGTTCCAGGCGTCCAAGGATTAGCGCAGCCGCCTCATCGACGGCGAGCTTTCGCTCCAACTGCCGCGGCTAAGAGGAATTCAGCTTGCCAGGTCGGCGCCGTGCTCGCCCAGGGCCGCGAGGCTGAGGCCCTTGAAGGCGGGCTCCGCGGCAGCCATCGATGCGAACACCGCGTTCGCCGAGCTCGGTCGATCGACGCCGTCGAGCGCATGACCGAGCCTCGCGATTGCCTCGATGCCGGCCAGCGCGGCGCCGGGCGGCGGGAACGCCGCGTTGATTCGCTGCACACGGCCCTTGAAGTTCGTAAAACTGCCGTCGATTTCGGGATACGCCGCGATCGGCCAGACCTGGTTGGCCATCTGGCAGGTCTCGTTGGCGTCTGCAGATAGCACCAGCATGTAGTCGAGCGCGCCGAAGCGCCTGACGAACTCCTCTTCGCCGAATGCGCGAACCAGGTCGGCGCGCATCGCGATCAGCATCTTGAGTTCGCCCGACGCGACTGCCGCTGCGAGTCCGTCGAGTCCGTCGGCCGGGATCGCCAGCGCCGCCAGTCCGCGCGCGTTGGGATTTTTGTTCGCGCGGATCAGCAAGTCGTCATCGCCGCTGGCGCCCGGCGGCGACCAACTGAGCGTCGCGATTCGATCCGATCCGATCGCGGTCTTCATCAATTGCTTGAGCGCGAACGCTTCTTCGTTAGTGGACGTCGCATCTATCACCGCGGCGATCGAATTGGCGCCGTACGTGCGTTTGTAGTCCGCGATGATCGACGCTGCGCGCCGGATACCTTCGCCCCAAGGCTCGCTCACCAACTGGTCCTTGGACTGCACGAGCGGCGACGTGAGGCGCGTCTCGTTCTGCAGCGCAGGGAAACTGTGACGACCCTCGTCGCACATCCAATAGCTGTTGACGCCGGGGTTGAAGCGCGGCTTGAAGCGGTAGATGCGTCCGCGATGATGGTGGATGTCGATCGCGCATCCACGCTCGCATCCGCCGCATACCGACGCGGTGCGATGCAGGTACCAGACGCGCATCCGGAAGCGGAATTCCTTTTCGGTGAGCGCGCCGACCGGGCAGATGTCCACGACGTTGCCGGCGTACTTGTTGTTGACCGGCTGGCCGGGATTGATGTCGATGCGGTTATGGTCGCCGCGCTCGAAAATCGCCAGCTCGGAGGTCTTCGTCACTTCATCGAAGAACCGGGTGCATCGCGCACACAGGATGCATCGCTCCTGATCGAGCATCACGCCCGAGCCGATGTCGATCGCCTTGCCCTTGTGATTTTTCTCGGGCAACGGAAAGCGCGACGGCTGCTGATCGTAATCCATGTAATAGTCTTGCAGTTTGCACTCGCCGGCCTGATCGCAGACCGGACAATCGATCGGATGGTTGATCAGCAGAAATTCGAGCACCGCCTTCTGCGCGGTCTTGGCCTTGTCGCTTTTGGTATGGACGACCATCCCCTCGGCGACGCGCGTGTTGCAGGCGATTTGGAGCTTCGGCGCCTTTTCGATTTCGACCAGGCACATCCGGCAGTTGCCGACGATCGTCAAGCCGGGGTGGTAACAATAGTGAGGAATCTCGATGCCGGCGAGTTCGGCTGCCTGGATCAGATTCAGGTCGGCGCCAGCCTCAACTTCCTTGCCGTCAATGGTCAGCTTGGGCATTCTTTTCAGTGGCTCCGGTCAGGCTGCTTGCTGCGCCGACGAGGTCTTGAACGGGCATCGCCCGAGCTTGATGTGCGCCTCGAATTCGTCGCGGTACTTGGGCACGAAGCTCTTCACCGGCATCGAGAGGCTGTCGGCGAGCACGCAAATGGTGTTGCCTTCCATGTTGGTGGCGGCGTCAACCAGGGTCTTGAGGTCTTCCATCTTGCCGCGCCCCGCTTCCAGCTCGATGAGCAATTTTTCGATCCAGCCGCATCCTTCGCGACACGGCGTGCACTGTCCGCATGATTCGTGATGGTAGAAATGTGCGATCGTTTTGAGCGCATCGACCATGCAGGTGTCTTCGTGCATCACCATCACGCCTGCGGTTCCCATCAGCGAACCGGCAGCGCGGACGGAGTCGAAATCCATGTTGACTTTGACCGCCTCTTCCGCCGTGAAGATCGGGAACGACGAGCCGCCGGGGATGACGCCCTTGAGCGCCTTGCCGTCGAGGATTCCACCGCCGACATCGTAGATCAGATCCTTGAGCGGAAAGCCCATCGGCAATTCGTACAATCCGGGTTTGTTGACGTGACCGGAGAGGCAGAAGAGTTTGGGGCCGGGACTTTTTTCGGGACCGATCGATTTGTACCAATCGGCGCCGCGATTGATGATGTGCGGGACGTTCGAGAGCGTCTCGATATTGTTGACAACCGTCGGGCATCCGAACGCGCCCTGGATGGCGGGAAACGGCGGACGGTTGCGGGGATACGCGCGCTTGCCTTCGAGCGATTCGAGCAGGCCGGTTTCCTCGCCACAGATGTATGCGCCGGCGCCGCGATGCGTGAAGACTTCGAGGTCGAAGCCGGAGCCGAGGATGTTCTTGCCCAGGTAGTTGTTGGCGTAGGCCTCGGCGATTGCGGCGTCGAGAATTCTCTTCTGCACGGTGAACTCGCCGCGCAGGTAAGTGTATGCGGTATGCGCGCCGACCGCGCGACACGCGATCGCGATGCCCTCGATGATGCAATGGGGATCGAACTCGATCTCGTAGCGATTGGCAAAGGTGCCGGGCTCGCTCTCGTCGGCGTTGCAGCATAGATAGACCGGCTTCTTCGAATCCTTCGGAATGAAGCTCCACTTCACGCCGGTGGGAAACGCCGCGCCGCCGCGCCCGCGCAGATTCGAGTTCTTGACCTCGTTGATAATCTCCTCGGGCTTCATCTCGAACAGCGCCTTGCGCAGCGCCTTGTATCCGCCGTTGCCGGCGTACACGTCGAGCTTGCGAAGATCAGGGATATCCAGCCAGCGAGTCAGTATCCGTTCCATGTGAATCCGGGTGCGCTCGTCGTCCGGTCAGGCGGTTTGATGCTTGTCGCCAAGCGCCATCAGTTTCTGCTTCTGGCCCTGGATTTTCCGCTGCAGCGCCATCAGCGCGTCGAGCACGCCTTCGGGCCGCGGCGGACATCCGGGAACGTACACGTCAACCGGAACAATTGTGTCGATGCCGGGCACGGTCGTGTAGTTGTCGTAGAAGCCGCCGGTCGAGGCGCACGCGCCAAACGCCATCACCCACTTCGGCTCCGCCATCTGATCGTAAACGCGGCGCAAAATCGGTCCCTGGCGAACCGTTACGGTGCCGATGACCATCAGCAGATCCGCCTGGCGCGGAGTGAAGCGCGGAAGCAGCGCGCCGAAGCGGTCGATGTCGTAGGGGGTCATCGAGAGCGACATATATTCCATCGCGCAGCACGCGGTCGCGAATGGATACGGAAAGATCGAAAATTTTCGCGCCCAACCAAGAGCCTTGTCCAGCCGGGTCAGGACCGCGGTGTCGCCGAGTAGAAGCTCGTCGCCCTTGGACGACTCGAGCCCGCTTTTACTTAATGCCATTGATGCCTCTGGCGCTTGATATATACGTTAGATCGCTCGAGTTGAAGGCTAGCAAGCATCGCGTCGGCGCGTCAACGAATCCTAATGAAGCGGCCGTTCCGAGTGAAGGAAACCTTGCACTGCCGTGGCATCTCACGAGATTCGCAGCACGCCTGCCCCTTTGATCTCGTCGTGCTTGAGCATCTTGAGCGCCACATTCGCCTCGGCCAGCCCGAAGGCCACGGTACTCGTGCGAATCGGTATCTCCCCCGCAAGCTTCAGGAACTCTTCGCCGTCGGCGCGCGTGTTAGCCGTCACGCTACGAAGTTCTTTTTCGTAGAAGAGATGTTTTTCGTAGTCCAGCGACGGAATTGGACTTAGATAAATTCCCGCGACCGCCAGGATCCCGCCGCGATCGAGCGCTTCCAGAGCCGGCACCACGAGATTTCCCGCCGGAGCAAACAGAATTGCCGCATCCAGCCGTGCGGGCGGCGGATCTTCTGCGTTGCCGATCCATTCGGCGCCAAGGTCTTTGGCCAGATCGCGATGCGGTCCGCCCCGGCTCATGACAAACACGCGGCATCCCCAGTGGCGAAGCACCTGGATCGCAAGATGAGCCGAGCCGCCGAAGCCGTAGAGTCCGACCGTCGAACCGGGCCGGACCTCGGCGCGCTTGATTGCGCGAAACCCGATAATTCCGGCGCACAACAGCGGCGCCGCTTCCTCATCGCCGAGCGTATCGGGAAGAGCATAGGCGAAATCCTCCCGCACGACGGCCCATTCGCAGTAGCCGCCGTCGTGGTCGTAGCCGGTGAAGCGCGCGTTCGGGCAGAGATTTTCGCGCCCGCGACGACAATAGATGCAAACGCCGCAGGTCTCGCGAAGCCATGCGATCCCGACTCGATCGCCATCCTTGAAACGAGCGGCGTCGACGCCGCGCTTGTCCACGACGCCGATCACTTCATGACCCGGAATGATTCGCGCGTGGCGCGGCGGCAGGTCGCCTTCGGCAACGTGAAGATCGGTCCGGCATACGCCGCAAGTGCGTACCCGCACGAGAATTTCGCCCGGCCCCGGCTCGGGCACGGCTGCGTCGATAGCGTGAAGCGGATCCGATTCGATCGGCGCGGGCTTTTCGACCACCATCGCCTTCATCGAACGTATTATATCCGATGCGCCCACCGGTGGCTTGCGAAAAAACCCCTTAAGCCATCGAACGCCCAAGAATTGCGCTATCGTTCATCGGCGTGCTCTATTGAGCCGCACGGATGCAGGCGCTCAAACAATCCCAACCGTCGGACCAACTTTCGTTTGCGCGCTCCGATAACTCCACGCTGGTCGTCCGGCTCGCCGGCGATTGGCATCTTCGTCACGGCCTGCCCGAGCCGGACCTTGTACTGAAACAACTCGACACCGCGCCGAAGCCCGCCAAGCTGACCTTTGACGCTGCTGAGCTTGGCGACTGGGACAGCGGCCTGCTCACGTTCCTCATGGGCGTCAGCGAGATCTGCCATAAGCGCAACTTGCCCGTCGATTGGAGCCCGCTTCCCGAGGGCGTGCGGGGCTTGATGCAGCTGGCGGAAGCGGTGCCGGAAAAAACCGGCGCGCGCCACGAGGCCGCGCATACCTCGTTCATCGAGCAGCTTGGCGGGGAAGCGATTTCGTTTGCGCGGGGGCTGGATGACTTTCTGCGCTTCCTTGGCGAAGTAGCGATCGCGTTCGCCAAGCTGGCCGTCGGCAAGGCGCGTTTTCGAAGGGTTGATCTGATGATCGTGCTCCAGGATTGCGGCGCCAGCGCGTTCGGCATCGTCACGCTGGTCACTTTCCTGGTCGGGGTGATTCTCGCGTTCATGGGCGCGGTTCAGTTGCAACAATTCGGCGCGGCAATATACGTCGCCGACCTGGTCGGAATTGCGATGAGCCGCGACATGGGCGCGATGATGACCGCGATTATCATGGCGGGCCGCACCGGAGCCGCGTTTGCCGCGCAGCTTGGCTCGATGAAGGTGACGCAGGAAATCGACGCGCTGACCACGATGGGAATCTCGCCGCTCGAATTCCTGGTGTTGCCGCGCGTGCTGGCCCTGTTCCTGATGATCCCGCTGCTGTGCGTATACGCCGATTGCATGGGAGTGGCAGGCGGAGCGTTCGTCGGCGCGACGATGCTGCATATCTCGGTCGGCACGTATATTCGCGAAACGGCACACGCAGTCACGCTCACCGGCATCTTCGGCGGCGTATTCAAGGCCGCCGTTTACGGCATAATCATCGCCGTCGCCGGATGCCTGCGCGGGTTCCAGTGCGGCAACAGCTCGTCGGCGGTCGGTGACGCGGCGACTGCGGCGGTGGTTACGGGAATCGTCTATGTAATCGTCGCGTGCGGAATGTTCGCCTTCATCTTCAACATCCTCGGATTTTAGGCGGCATTGAGAATCAACCTGGACAGCCCGGCGCCCTGATATGGCCACCACGCCCTCACCAATCAAGTCTTCGGACGGCAAACCCGTCTCCGTGACGAAGTTTCCCAAGGACGGTCCCCCGCCAATCACGGTCAAGAATCTCACGATGGCGTTCGGAAATTTCGTTCTGATGAAGGATCTGAACTTCACCGTGAATCACAGCGACATCTTCATAATAATGGGCGGCAGCGGCAGCGGGAAAAGCACCCTGCTCCGCCATATGCTGGGTTTGATCGAGCCGGCCAAAGGCGAAGTGTTCTATGGTGATTTCAACTTCACCAGAGGCGAGCCGCTCGAGCGCGAGGAGATGCTGCGGCACTTCGGCGTTCTCTACCAGGGCGGCGCGCTATGGAGCTCGATGACGCTGGCGGAGAACGTGGGACTGCCGCTCGGCGAATTTACCGATCTGTCGGATGCGGAAATTCGGGAAGTTGCCGCGCTGAAGCTGGCGCTGGTCGGGCTCAAGGGCTTCGAGGGCTACTATCCGAGCCAGATCAGCGGTGGGATGCAGAAGCGGGCGGGACTTGCGCGTGCGATCGCGCTGGACCCGGAAATACTTTTCTTTGACGAGCCGTCGGCCGGCCTCGATCCGATAAGTTCGCGCCTGCTCGACGACTTGATACTGGAACTGCGCGACAACCTCGGCGCGACCATCGTCGTCGTGACTCACGAGCTGGCCAGCATTTTTGCAATCGGCAACAACAGCGTCTTTCTCGACGCGGAGAGCAGGACCATGATCGCACACGGCGACCCCAAGGACCTGCTGGCGCATTCCACCGATCACCGCGTGCAAACTTTCCTTACCCGCGGCGGAGAAGACGCGGAAAAATCAGCGAGGAATCATGGGTAAGCGACTCAATCCGGCGACGGTGGGTGCGTTCGTTTTGGGCGGGCTAGGCCTGATCCTGGTGGCGATTGTGGCCTTCGGATCGGGAAACCTGTTCCGCAAGACGCACGAATTTGTCATCTACTTCGGCGGCGGCGGTATCAACGGCCTGAGGGTCGGCGCGCTGGTCAAGTTCAAGGGCGTCGAGATAGGCGAGGTCAAACGGATTCGATTGCGCCTGGACCAGGAGATGAACCGCGACAATAACAAGTTGACGGCCGAGGTGCGCATCCCGGTAATCATCGAGCTCGATCAGGAAAAGATTGTTTCCCACGGCGGCACCTCCATCGACTTGAGCGACCCGCATACAATTCCCAACCTGATCCGGGAAGGGCTGCGCGCGCAACTGGGCTCGGACAGCTTCGTGACCGGCCTGTTGTACGTGGCGTTGGACATCGAACCGAATACCCCGATTCAAATGGTCGCGCCGCAAGGCTCTCCGCTGCAGGAAATTCCCGCAATTCCAACCACCCTCGAACAAGCACAGGCGGTGGCGGTCCGAATTTTCGAAAGACTCGATAAGGTGGACTTCGGCGCCGTGTTCACGCAGATGACCGGGATGCTCGATTCGATCAGGCAAATCACCACCTCGCCTGCGCTCAGGGAAGTGGTGGCCAATTCTGAAAAAACGCGCCAGCAACTGAACCGGGCGCTGGCCGGCGCGCAGCAGACTCTCAACACGATGAACCGCCAGGTACCTCCCCTGTCGAACTCCTTGCAGAAGACCTCGGTTTCCGCAGACGCCGCGGCGAAGCAGGCCCGGCTGACGCTCGGCACCCTGCAAACGACGATCGAGCCGAACTCTCCCGTGAACTACCAGATGCTGCAGACCCTCCAGGACGTCTCCGCCGCCGCGCGCTCGATCAAGGAGTTGGCGGACTACCTCCAACGTAACCCGAGCGCAATCATTCGCGGCCGCGACATCAGCCAGGATTAACGATGACCTCGACCAGACAGCTTCTGAAAACTTGTGCGGCCGGCGCGATCGCGATGGCGCTGGCGGGATGCTCCTCCATCTCCAACGCGGTTCTGGCCCCGCGGCCGGACATCACGAAGTTTTATCTCCTCACACCCACCGCGGACACCGCGCCACCGGCGGCTGCGCAGGGCGTGGAAGGCGATTTCGTGATCGGACTTGGGCCGATCAAACTGCCTCCGTACCTCGATCGCCAGGAAGTAGTGACGCGGGCTGCCCCCAATCGTCTCGAGCTCTCAAAGGACGAGCGATGGGGCGAGTCGCTGCAAAACGGCTTCACGAGCGTGATGGCGCGCGACCTCGCCGCACAAGCCGGGACGCGGCGCGTGATTGTCTTCCCCTGGTACAACACCGTGCATATCGATTTCCAGGTCCAGATTGACATCTATCGCTTCGAGACCGACGGCCAGGGCAACGCGCAATTGTCGGCGAAATGGACGATTCTCGACTCCACCGGCAAGAACATCCTCTACACGGCGGAGTCCAATCTGACGCAGCCCTTCAAGCCCCGCGATACCACAGATGCGGCGGCGGCGCTCAGCCGCGCGGTGGGCGATCTGAGCGGCCAGATCGCGAACATGATTCACCAGGTGCGCTCGCAACAGGGTGCGCATCCGGCTTGAGGGCCAATCGGGGATGCTGAAAGAGTGACGACGAACCCGTTCCCGTGGTTTCCATGGTTTCCGTGGTGACCCAAGGTCGAAGAGAGCCACTACCTGCCCATCATTATAGTCGCTACTGATGCGGCTGCGGTTCTGATTTATTTTTCTGGAATTTAAAACCCTTGCACTTTGGGCCTACGAGGCGGAAAGAGAATATGTGAAGCCCCACTATGCTGCCGCGTTCGCGCTTGTGGGCTGGTATCTGCGCTTGGAGCACGATGCATGAGACTCATATTGGTGATGGCGACCTTTCTCGCCATAGTCGGAGTTTTGTTGATCATCATGCGACTCGTTGGAGGACCTTTTTGGTAGGATTGAGGGTCGTTTTCGTCAATTAGGGCGCTCCCGCCCCGCACTTAGGACACTCGTTGCGATTTAGGATAGTGCCTGCATGCAAGTGCAGTTTTGTTTTGCAACTAAGGTTGCCTCCCCGTAACTGATCGCTTATAAGGGCGATTGATGGCGTCGGTACATTCATCGCTCGCTTCCATGCCGCCGCAACCCGCTCCGATCCGCGATATCCTCGATCGAGCGCTGGCGGGCGCGCGCTTGAGCGATGCCGACGCGATCGCACTTATCGAATGCCCCGACGGCGACCTCGACGCCGTGCTTTGCGCGGCGGCTGAACTGCGCGACCGCGGCAAGGGCCGCGACGTGACCTACTCGCGCAAAGTCTTCCTGCCCGTCACCAATCTCTGCCGCGACCGATGCACCTATTGCACGTTCCGCAAAGACCCCGGCGACCCGGGCGCGTGGACGATGATGCCCGACGAGATTGCCGATTGGTCGCGCCGTGGCGCCGAACTCGGATGCAAAGAGGCGCTGATGTGCCTGGGCGACAAGCCCGAGCTGGCGTTCAAGGAATATCGCGAGACGCTGGCCGCGCTCGGCGTCCGCACCACGATTGAATACGTCGGCCGCGCCTGCGAAATCGCGCTGGCCGAGGGATTGCTGCCGCATACCAACGCCGGCCTGATGACGCCCGATGAAATGCGCGCGCTGCGTCCGCTCAACGCCAGCATGGGTCTGATGCTCGAAAATATCTCGCCGCGGCTGCGCGCGCGCGGCGGAGTGCATCAGGCGGCGCCGGACAAGGATCCTGCGCTGCGGATCAAGATGATAGACGAGGCAGGCGCGCTGCGAATTCCATTCACGACCGGAATCCTGCTCGGTATCGGCGAGACTCGCGCGCAACGCGCACTGAGTCTGACGGCGATTCGCGACACTCATGAGCGTCACGGTCATATCCAGGAAGTGATCATCCAGAATTTTCGCGCCAAGCCTGACATTGCGATGGCCGATGCGCCGGAGCCTGACTCATCCGACATGGCGCGCGCGATCGCGACCGCGCGTCTGGTGCTCGGGCCGGCGATGAACGTGCAGGCCCCGCCCAACTTGTCGCCGCGTCAGATCGAGTTGTTCCTGGGCGCCGGGATCAACGACTGGGGCGGGATTTCGCCGCTCAGCAAGGACTACGTGAACCCCGAGGCGCCATGGCCGCACATCGAAAGGCTCGGCGAGCGATGCGCGCGAGCTGGATTCAGGCTCGCTGAAAGGCTCGCAATTTATCCCGAATACATCAATGATAAGTGGCTCGACCCGTCGGTCGCGACTAAAGTGCGCGCGATGTGGGCTCGACCCGTCGGAGGCCAATCATGAATCTGGAGTACTGGCGAGATTACGTCGACGAAATCGAAGCCACTCCCGTTGACGCTTTGCTTGGCAAGGCGTCCCCCGCGCTGCGCACCGCGCTTGAACACGCTCTCCTGAAAAGAGAACTGACGCCTGAAGAAGGGCTGCTGCTATACACCGCCGGCGGCGATGACTTGCGCGCGACCGTCAGATGCGCCGACCTCGCGCGCGCCGAGGACGTCGGTAACGAAGTCACCTACGTCGTCAATCGCAATATCAACTTCACCAATGTCTGTTTCGTGGGATGCCAGTTCTGCGGCTTCAAGCGTCAGCGCTGGGAGGCCGACGCCTACGATCATTCCGACGATACGATCGTGCGCAAAGTGGCCGACGCAGTCGCGCGCGGTGCGACCGAGATCTGCATGCAGGGCGGCATCAACCCCGACATGCCGCCGTTCAAGTATCGCGACCTGCTCGATGCGATGAAGGGCGCCTTTCCCGAGATACACATCCATGCGTTTTCGCCGATGGAGATAATGTACGGCGCCAGACGCACGCGGATGGGCTATCCGGAATACATCGCGATGCTCAAGGACCACGGACTCGGCTCCATTCCGGGCACCGCCGCCGAAATCCTCGACGACGGCGTGCGCGAGATACTCAGTCACAAGAAGGTCGATGTGTCCGCGTGGGTCGAAATAATCACCACCGCTCACGCGCTCGGCGTGCCGACCACGTCAACCGTTATGTACGGCCACGTCGAGACTCCCCGCCATGTGGTGAATCATCTCGGCTTGATCCGCGCGATCCAGAAGCAGACCCATGGTTTCACCGAGTTCGTGCCGCTCAGATTCATCCATCAGAACACGATGCTTTATCGCAAGGGCCTGGTTTCGCCGCCGGATCGCGGTCAACTGGATTTCCAGATGTACGCGTTCTCGCGCCTGTTCCTGCGCGGCCAAATCGACAATATCCAGACCTCGTGGGTCAAGTGCGGCGTCGATCTCGCGGCGTTCACGCTCAAGGCCGGATGCAACGATTTTTCGGGCACCCTGATGGAGGAAAGCATCACGGCCCTGGCCGGCGGCGACTCGGGCGAGTTCGTGCCGGTCGATTTGTTCGAGGAAAAAGCGCGCGAGATGGGCCGCGTCGCCGTCGAACGCACCACGCTCTACAAGAAGCTCTACGGAAGAAAGGCACCCAATGGAGCGCGGCCAATCGCGTCCTCTCCCGTCCCGGCAGATCACCACGCTTGCGGGGGGAGTGGGTGCGGCTAAGTTCATCCGGGGACTGGTTCGGCGTATCGACCCCGAAAGGCTGACCGTCGTCGTTAACACCGGCGACGACGACACCTTTTACGGGCTTCACGTCTCGCCCGATATCGACACCGTCACCTACACGCTCGCGGGCGTGGTGAATCGTGCGCAAGGCTGGGGATTGGACGGAGAATCGTTCAACCTGCTCGGCGCGCTCGCGCGTTTCTACGGCAAGCCGTGGTTCGCCCTCGGCGATCGCGACCTCGCCACGCATCTGTACCGCACCGAGCGGATGCGCCACGGCATACCGCTAAGCCGCATCACCGCGGAAATCGCGCACGCATTCGCGGTCAAGTCGCGAATCATCCCCATGAGCGACGACCGGGTGCGGACCTTCGTGAAATTGCGCGGACGGCGCGCCATCCCGTTCCAGGAATACTTCGTGCGCGGGCGCGCACGCGGCGCCGTCGAAAAAATCGAGTTGCGTGGAATAGGGATCGCGCGCCCCAATCCCGCCGCCCTGCGCGCGATTCGCAAATCCGCCGCGGTCATCCTGGCGCCGTCGAATCCGTTCGTCTCGCTCGGCCCGATTCTGAAATTGACCGGCGTGCGCGCGGCTCTGCGCCGGGTCAAACCGCGCGTCGCGGCCATAAGCCCCATCGTCGGCGGCAAGACCATCAAAGGTCCCGCCGACAAAATGCTCCGCAGCCTCGGGATGGAAGTCTCGCCGCTTGGAGTTGCGCGGCTCTATCGCGATATAGCCGGACTGTTCGTGCTGGACAACGCTGACCGGCGCTACCTCGAATCGATCGAACGGCTTGGGATGCGCGCGCTCGCAACCGACACGATCATGGCCACTCCCGAGCGCGCCGCCGCTTTGGCCGAAGTGGTTCTGCGAGCGCTTGAGGTGTAGTAGGCTGGTCCCGCCGATGCGCACGATAAGTCTCACCGCGATCGAGGGAATCCCGATGGTGAAGGCGGGCGACGATCTCGCCGCGCTGATCGCGCGCCGACTCGACGACACTGGCTTCAGACTCCAACCCGGCGATATTCTCGTCGTATGCCAGAAGGTGGTCTCGAAAGCCGAAGGTCGCGTCGTGGATTTGAACGATTTCGAGCCTTCCGAATTCGCCCGCAGCTATGCGAAACGGTGGGAAAAAGATCCGCGCGCGATCGAAATCGTGCTGCGCCAAACCAACCGAATCGTCCGCAACGACCGCGCCGTCCTGATCGTCGAGACCGGACCCGGATGGGTCTGCGCCAATGCCGGCGTCGATGAATCCAACAGCCTTGAAGACGACTGCGCCATCCTGTTGCCCGAGGATCCCGACGCGTCGGCGCGCCGTCTTCGCGACCAGATTCGCCGACGCCTGGATGTTACCGTCGCGGTGCTGATCACCGACACCTTCGGCCGTCCGTGGCGCGACGGCCTTACCGAAGTATGCCTCGGAATAGCCGGCATGAATCCGATCCTCGACTTGCGCGGCACCACCGACTTGGGGAACCGCGAATTGCATCACACTGTGGTCGCAATCGCCGACGAGATCGCGTCCGCCGCCGGCCTCCTGATGGAAAAAGCGGGCGCCACTCCGGCGGTCGTCGTGCGCGGATACAAATACGAACCGTTCGAAGGCAGCGCGAAGGTATTGATTCGTCCCGCCGAAGCCGATTTATTCCGCTGATACAATTTCACTGAACAAGTGAAAAAGTGAAAAGTAAAAAAGTTGAAAAGTGAAAAGTGAAAAGAGCCAAGGCAACTGAACTCGCTGCCGCACCGCCGCCTGAGGCCTTCAACCCCGCGCGCCTTGTCGAAGCCGACCTGACCGCGGCCGAAGCGAAACTTTCCCGCCTGCTCGACTCGAACGAATCGACTATCGCGGAAATTTGCCACTATCTCGTTGACGCAGGCGGCAAGCGGCTGCGGCCGACGTTCATCCTGCTGGTATACCGCGCATGCGGCGGAACCGATGCGAAAGTGGCCGACGCCATCGATGCTGCAATCGCGCTCGAACTGATCCATTCCGCGACCCTCCTCCACGACGACATCATCGATCGCGGCCTGCTCCGTCGCGGCAAGCCGTCGGCCTTCGCACGCTATGGCTTTGGCCCGTCGTTGATCGCCGGCGACTATCTGTTCTGCCGCGCGTTCGAGGTATGCGGCCGCTTCGATGAACATCTCGTGCAAACCGCGGCGCAGGCCTGCATCCATCTCACCGAAGGCGAAGTGATGGAGGGACGGTTCCGTCACAATGCGGCCGCGACTCTGGTCGACTATATCGGGGTGATCGATCGCAAGACCGCGTCGCTGTTCCACGCCGGCGGAAAGGTTGCGGCGGACCTCGCGGGCGGCTCGTCGCGGACCATCGACGCGATGGCGCGGCTCGGAACCGCGATGGGCCTGGCATTCCAGATGGTCGATGACCTGCTCGACATCCTGGGGCCCGAAGAAAAAATCGGCAAACCCGTCGGCTCCGATTTGCGCGCCGGCATTCCTTCCCTGCCGGTGGTGCTCGGCGTCGAGCGCAGCCCCGAGCTGCGCACGCTGTTCCAGAACGGGACGAAGATGGAAGGCGCGGTGCTCGAACGCGCGCTCAGCCTGCTGCGCGATCCTGAAATCATCGCCACCGCACGCCGTCTTGCCGCGGAGCAAGTCGCAATCGCGCGCTCGATCGTCGGCGAGCTCGAACCGTCCTCCTACCGCGACGGCTTGGCAACCCTGATCGACGATCAAATCTCCCGCGAAGTCTGAAATCCCTGCGCCCACCCCCGCGACACTATTCCCCATTGAATTGACATGGGGATTATCCCTACAAAGCACAGGCCGAATACTTAACGAAACTCATCGCGCTCGGGCGGTTTTGGCG
>CALAOW010000111.1 GCA_937889395.1 uncultured Pseudomonadota bacterium
GCGCTACCCGTTTCCGTTTTCTCATTTCGAACGCGCCGTGCGCGAACGGGCACAAGGGTGGATTGCAGGCGGCAATCTTGTGTTCGAATCGATGATCAGGCGCGGTTATCCCAAAGAGCGCGGACGAATGATGACGCTGGTCGTCGATCTCGACGCGTTCAGGCCGCTTGCACCGGAGCGCAAGCAAACGGTCGCGCGCGATATCGGTTTGCGTCCCCCGATTGTCGCCTATGTCGGCAGACTGACCCACGCGAAGGGAATCGATCTAATGATGCGCGCGATGGAGGCAGTCGGCGGCTCGACGCCGTGGAGCTTGCTGGTCATGGGGGGAGGTCCGATGGAAGGCAATCTTCGCCGATCGTGATCACCTGGCACAGCGACGTAGCGCGCCAGCAGCGATTGGCCCGCCTGTATCAGCCGCTGGAACGAATCCTGCTCGAGCGATGCTCGGCGATTGTCGCAACCTCACCGGCTTACATCGCCGGCTCGCCGGTGCTGCGCATGCACGCCAACCGGTGGCATTTGATTCCCTACGGAATCGACGCCGGGCAATTCGACGACGATCGTGTTGACCAGTCCATGGCCGAGAAGCTGCGCCAGCGCTTCGGACCGAGGATGATTCTGTCAGTGGGACGCCTGGTCTATTACAAGGGAATAAAGTTTCTTATCCAGGCGATGGCGTGTGGCAGACCGGTGGTAAACACGCAGATTGATTCGGGCGTTCCGTACGCATCGCTCGACGGCGTCAGCGGTTTTACGGTGCAGCCCAAGAGTTCCGATGCAATGGCGACCGCACTCAACCGGTTGTTGGACAACCCCGAGCTGCGCATGCGGATTGGGCGCGCCGCGCGCGAGCGCGCCGTCGCTGAATTCGGAATCCGTGAAATGGCCGCGCGAACGCTCGAGCTCTATCGCAGCGTGCTTTTTACGGATAATCGCAACCGGATTCGCGGTGACGCGGCACCGCTTCAGAGCGATCATTGCGCGGCTAATAAAGATGGGCACGCGGCATTCCGCCATACGGAGGCAGGAACTTAATGCAGGGGCGAAGCCAAATGAAATTTTCGAGGATTGCTTCGCTGTTCACGCTGGCGATGCTGACGATTGCGACGGCGGTTCCGGCCGCCCACGCGCAAAATACCGTCGGCATGATCGCGCAAATTCAGGGAGCGGCGCAAATCCAACGCAACGGCGGGACAATCGCAGCCGCGCAGAACATGGCCGTCATGCTGCACGATAAGATTGTAACCGAGCCGAACGCATCGCTGACGATCGGCCTGATCGATAACAGTTCCCTACAATTGGGCGCATCGGCAACCCTCACGATAGATGAGAGCGTGCTGGTGAACGGAGTCGGTGCACCGAGCAAGGTCGGACTGCTCGGCGGTCGGCTGCGCTCGATAATCGTCGGCGCGATGCGCGGCAGTTCGACGACGTTTGAAGTTCACACACCCAACGCCATCCGAGCGGTTCGAGGAACCGATTGGACTGAAAATTACGGCGAACAGCCGCGCCAACGATACCCGGATTGCCGTCAGTTCACTGACGTCGACGTCCAGGACGGCACGGTGCAGGTCTGCAATACTGCTACTCCCCCCGAATGCCAGGATGTCCACGCCGGTCATCACACCACGGTCGCATGCGGCGGATTCTTCGCCGGCGGTGCGAGCGGCTTGGGCGCCTTCGGTGCGACAGCGCTCGGAGCAGGCTTGGCGGGCGGCGTCGGTGCGGGTATCGCGGCTGGGGCTGGGGCTGGAGCGTTTAGCAGCCCTGACAACAGGCAGCAGCCACCACATCATCCGGTCTCCCCGATTGAATGATTGTCCCTCGGGCGCGAAATTTGATCTGACTTGGCAGTTACGGCGCGCTGCCGGATGCTGCTGCGGATGGGCCGACCGTTAGCGGGAACGTGCCGCCATTGGCGAGAAATACGATCAGTGCAACCGAGAAAATTATGAATCCCGGACTTGATCTCAGCGCGCCTTCGATCGAGCCGTGTCGAAAGATCGTTCGCAGGAGCGCGAATCCGAGCGTCGCGCAGGGGCTTCAGTATTTGCCGGATGGCGCCGGCATCGTCGAAGGCGACGCCGCCGCTACGGGCGTAGCCTCGCCAAGCGGGGTATTTTGAGGCGCGGGTGTCCCCGGCGCTCCGACCGGAGCCATCGCTTCGTGACCGTATTTCATCGCCCCGAGAGGACGTCCGCTCAGGTTCGCAGTCGCTGGCGCCGGGCTCACGACGAGCGCCTCCGCCACGCCTTCACTTTCGAACGGGCGGCACACGTCCAGTAGCGCCGGCTCGACGACGTGACCGATGTAGACGTCCGGGGCATCGACGCGAATCTTGCTGGCCAGAATGACTCCGCATTCGGCGCGAAGATCGTAAAGTCCCGGCGGCAGATCCGCGGTGAACGAGCCGTCGGGCTCGGTCGGCGCGATGTAGATATCGCTGGTGACGCGGTTCTCGTAATGAAGCCAGCGTTGCGCTGCCGGTCTGCCGTTGCGGTACGACATCAAACCGCTCACGCTAGCTGCGCCCGCAATCCGCGCCCCGGCAGCCAGACCCGCGGCGACTGCAACCGATAGAGCTGCCGCCGCGAAACGAAGCTTGCGGCCCGACTTGCGATTGGAAATGTTCATCACAACGACTCCATGGCAATGTGTCTTGCGCCGGATGAATTGTAGCCGCTGCTGCTAGGCGCTTTTCTTGACCTTGCCGCCGCGGATACATCGCGTGCAGACCAGGATTCGCCGCACGTTGCCGTTAATCTCGGCGCGCACTTCCTGCAGGTTGGGATTCCAGCGCCGCTTGGTCTTGTTGTTGGCGTGGCTGACGTTGTTGCCGACTGACGGCTGCTTCTTGCAGTATGCGCAATGTCTCATGAATCTTCCGTTCGAACCTGGATAATTCTGCTAGGGTAGCCCGACGTGCGGCCGCGTGAAAGAGGGTGAATACTTCGCCTTGAGCAGCGCCCCGCCGACCGCTTCTCCCGTCAGCACCGCGCCCGCATCGCATCCGCACTTGAGGCTCATCAGCCACGCGCTGCGCCCGAGCGCGCCCGCATAGCTGTCGAGCTGATCCTTGAGCCCCTTGGGCGCGTCCTTGTCCTCGACGGTCAGGTCCCTGGCGCTGACAATCACTTCGTTGGGAATCGAGCCGGTCTGCTCGCTGAAGAGCTGCTTGATCATCGCGACGAACGCCTGGTGATCGAGCGCGGGCACGTCGCTCCGGATGACGCCGTCGTAAATCGATTCGGCGTGACGATCGGGCACGCCCGCAAGCACCCGCCGAATCGAATCCGCGCGCGAGCTCTCGGCCGACGGTGCCTTCTCATAGTCGGCCAGCATCGTGCGCGCCTCGCCTGCGTTCCCGCCCGCCATCGCTCCGAGCGTGCGTCCCAGCAGCGCATTGGCCGCACTGCGCCGCAACTGACCCTGCGCGTTCGCGATCATCCGCTGAACTTCGGGGTTGTTGATTCCCGCCGATTTGAAGACCAGCATCGCGTCCTCGCCGTCGCCGCGATCGAGCAGATTTTTCGCCGTGTCGAGCGGGTTGAGCGGACCGGTGTCGCGAATCGACGCGGTCTGCAGATAGAGCTTGGTCGCCGCGACCAGCTTCGCCTCGACGCGTGTCTGCACCGCCTCGAACGCCTGCCATTGATCGCTCGAAATGAGTTTCTTGCCGGTGGCGCGCTCGGCGAACAACTGCGCCGGCATCGCCAGAATAGCGGCGGCGCCGCCTATCACCGGCTCGCTGTCGGTAAAGGTGAAGCGATGGCGGTCCTCGGCCAGTGTGGAAAGATTGAGCGTCCAGATTTCGTAAGCGCCGGTGAATCGCGCTTCGTTCGAGTCGCGCTGCGATTGAAAGGACTCGGTCGGCAGGCTCACCACCATCACCGCGTCGAGCCGATCGTCCGCTTCGCCTGCGACGGATCGCTTGACGCAGGCATCGATTCCGCCCGGCGGCTGAATCGGCACCACCTTCACGTTCGGCAGCGCGCCGACAATGCTGTCGATATCGGCTTCGGTCTGAGGCGAGATCGGTCCAATCACGCCGACCCCGATCTTGATCGGCGCCGCAATCGCGCCTGCTGCGGCTGCGGCCACAATGATTGCCGCACCGAGCAGCATTGCCGTAATTTTTCTCATCGCTAGAGTGCTCGCTCCGGCGAGTTCGCCGGGCCGAGAGCTTTTCAAAACCCGCCGCGATCTTCAACCCGTGCAATAGCCATCCCCAGGTTTTGACGCCGGATCGGCGAGTTGCTTGAGTATCCGGTCCGAAAGCTACAATGTCTAGTCAGGTTGCGCCGGAGATTTCTTTGAACAAGGTCCGGCGCCGCGGACCCCGATGCCCGAGCACATAGTTCACATATTGCCCGAGCAAGTCGCCAGCCAGATTGCGGCGGGCGAAGTCGTCGAGCGGCCGGCCTCCGCGGTCAAGGAGCTCATCGAGAACTCGCTCGACGCGGGCGCTCGTTCGGTAAGCGTCGAGATCCTGGGCGGCGGCTCGGCGCTGATCGCCGTCGCCGACGACGGCTCCGGCATGACGCGCGCCGATGCGATCCTTTCGCTCCGGCGTCATGCGACTTCAAAGATTCGCAGCGCCGCCGACTTGAGCGCGATTCGCACGCTCGGGTTTCGCGGCGAGGCGCTCGCCTCGATCGCCAGCGTGTCTCATCTTCGGATGCAAACGCGTCGCACCGCCGACGAACACGGCGTCGAGGTCGCAGCCGAGGCCGGCAACATCGAGGATACGCGGACGTGCGCGATGGCGGCGGGGACCCGAATCGAAGTCCGCCGGCTATTCTTCAACACTCCGGCGCGGCTCAAGTTCTTGAAGACGCTGGCGACCGAGCAGGGCGCCATCGCGGAGGCTTTTCAGCGCATCGCGCTTGCCAACCATCACGTCGCGTTTCACCTGACCGCCGACGGCCGCACGATCTTCGATTTGCCGCGCGCCAACTCGGCGCTCGAACGATTCCGCCAGGCGTTCGGTCCCAGGATCGCGTCCCGGATGCTTGCGTTCGACCTTGATCGCCCCGGGATTCGCGCGCAAGGGCTTGCGGCTACCAGCCAGGAGTCGTTCGCGACCGGCAGGATGATCTTCACGTTCGTCAACGGCCGCTCGGTTCGCGATCGAATGTTGATTCGCGCAATCGAGCAGGCCTACCAGACGCTGATCCCGCGCGGTCGCCATCCGGCAGCGTTGCTGTTCGTCGCTATGCGGCACGAAGATGTTGACGTGAACGTGCATCCGATGAAGACCGAGGTGCGATTTCGCAATGGCGGCGCGGTTTTCGACGTCGTTTATCACGCGATTCGCGACCGATTGGCGGATCAGACGGAAAATGCGCCCGTCGCAACTTTAGTTGACACGTCGGCGGCGGGCTGCGAAGCGCCGGCGCCGTCCACCGATGACGCCGCGACGGGACTCATCACGACGGCGTCGATGGGCGAGGATGCTGGCGCCGGACAGTCGGCGAACGCGTCGGGCGATTCGGTTGCGAATCCGCGCGGCGACGCTCCCCTGCGGCTGGTGCCCGACGCGCCCAATCAGGCGGCGTTTCAGCGCCCGCTCAGCCTCGCCTACGATCGTGACGCGCGCAGCGGCGGCGGTGCGGCGCATCCCCCGGCGCCAATCCCAATGTACTCGAGACTCAGGGTGATCGGACAAATCTTCGCGGGGTACATCGCGCTCGAGACCGAGGAGGGGTTGCTCCTGATCGATCAGCACGCGGCGCACGAGCGCGTTACATTCGAAAAGCTGCGCCGCGAACTCCGCGACGGCGGGATTCGCACGCAGGCGATGCTCGCGCCGGTGTCGGTCGAGCTGAATCCGGCGCGCGCGTCGCAGGTTCATGGCGCATTAAGCGAGCTTCGCGCGATGGGCTTCGATGTCGAGCCGTTCGGGCCGACCACTCTGCTGCTCAAGGGTGCGCCGGCGGTGTTCGGGCCGGAAGGCGGCGCGAAACTGCTTGCCGACATGATCGAGAGCATGGGCGACAACGAAAGCGGCTTTCGCGGCGGTGGCGAGGCCGCGTTCGAGAATTGGCTCAAGCAACTCGCG
The DNA here is from genome assembly GCA_937889395.1 of uncultured Pseudomonadota bacterium. GTDB lineage: Bacteria > Desulfobacterota > Binatia > Binatales > Binataceae > Binatus. The sequence goes on from CALAOW010000111.1 coordinate 6,065, forward strand.
TGTCACGGCTCGGTTCGAGTCGGGCGAGTGCTCGAGCTGGCGGAAATCCATTCGCTGCTCGCCGAACTGGATCGCACCGAGTTCAAGACCAACTGCCCGCACGGGCGCCCGGTGCATATTCAGTTCGGACGCGGGCAAATCGAACGAATGTTTCGCCGATGAGTGGTTTGCCGGAAACAACGGCGGCGGGAATCGCAGCGCGGACGCATCCGGCGCGGATACCGGTCGGCTTTATCGTCGGGCCGACCGGAGCGGGCAAGTCCGCGCTCGCGATGGTGCTTGCGGAGCGCTTGAACTGCGAAATAATCAATGCCGACTCGCGGCAGTTCTATCGCGGGATGGATCTCGGCACGGCGAAACCGTCGGCGCAGGATCGTCGGCGCGTGCCGCATCATCTTATAGACGTGCGCAGTCCCGACGAGTCGCTCGACGTGGCGGAGTTCGCGCAAATTGCGGGTGCGGCTATCGAGGAGATCGCTGCACGGGGGCGAAATCCACTGGTGGTCGGCGGCAGCGGGCTCTATTTGCGCGTGATCCGCGGCGGAATCTTCAGCGGGCCGGCCGCGTCGGCGGAAATTCGAGACCGATTGGCGAACGCGGCGGCCGAGCGCGGCGTCGCGGAACTGCATCGGGATTTGCGCGGAATCGATCCCGAGGCGGCGAATCGAATCGGCGTCAACGACCTGTACAGAATCGTACGCGCTATCGAAGTCTTTGAATTAACCGGCGAAAACATTTCGGCGCATCAGCGGCGCCATCGATTCGCCGACAATGGCTACGACACTTTGACGGTGGGTGTCGAAGTCGAACGGAAAAAACTCTACGAGGCGATCGACCGGCGCTTCGATGAGATGGTCGCGGCCGGGCTGGTCAGGGAAGTGCGCGGGCTGATTGATGCGGGATACTCGCCGGAAAGGCCGCCGCTGAGTACGATTGGATACAAGCAGATCGCGGCGCATCTGCGCGGCGAGATCGCGCTGGCCGATGCAATCGCGCAGGCCAAGCAGGAATCGCGGCGGCTGGCCAAGCGCCAAATCACATGGTTTCGCCGCGAGCCGGA
>CALAOW010000112.1 GCA_937889395.1 uncultured Pseudomonadota bacterium
GCGAGGCGGGCTTCAGGGCGGCGGCTTCGACGCGGGCGCGCGCTAGCATCAGCGCTTCCTGGGCGGGTGCGTAATCGGGATCGTAGAAACTTAAATTTGAAAACTTCTCGTCGGCATCCTGCACTTGTGCGGCTGCTGTGTTGGCGTCGATGCTCTCGGGCGATTCGGCGCTGCTCGCCAGCACGGTCATCACGCCGTCCTTCACTTCGGCCAGCCCGCCCGACACAACCCAGTGCATCGCCGCGCCGTCGGGGATGCGCGCTTCGAGCACGCCGGGCACGAGCGACGTTATGAAGTTTATGTGATCGGGTAGCACTCCGAATTCGCCTAGCGGGCCGATCGCCGAGACTTCTTCGGCTTCTCCTTCGAAGACTACGCCGGTGGGCGTGACGAGTGTGAATGGGAACGTCGCAGCCATCGCGGACTCCCGTTGCCTAGCGGGCTTCGCCGCGGGCGAGGCGTTCGGCCTTCTCGCGCGCGTCTTCGATGGTGCCGACCAGGTAGAAGGCCTGCTCGGGCAGGTCGTCGCATTTGCCGTCGAGGATTTCGGCGAAGCCGCGCACTGTATCCTTGCGCGTGACGTACTTGCCGGGCTGATTGGTGAACGGCTCCGCGACGAACATCGCCTGCGACAGGAAGCGCTCGACGCGGCGCGCGCGCGCGACGACAGTCTTGTCATCGGCCGACAATTCTTCCATCCCGAGGATCGCGATGATGTCCTGCAGGTCCTTGTAGCGCTGCAAAATGGCCTGCACGCGGCGCGCGACGTCGTAGTGCTCGTCGCCGACCACTTGCGGATCGAGAATTCGCGAGGTCGAACCGAGCGGATCGACGGCTGGAAAAATCGCTTTTTCAAAAATCTTGCGATCGAGCGCGGTGACCGCGTCCAAGTGCGTGAACGTGGTGGCGGGCGCGGGGTCGGTGTAGTCGTCAGCGGGAACGTAGATGGCCTGCACCGACGTGATCGCGCCCTTCTTGGTCGTGGTGATGCGCTCCTCGAGCTCGCCCATGTCGGTGCCGAGCGTGGGCTGGTAGCCGACGGCGCTGGGCATGCGGCCGAGCAGCGCGGAGACTTCGGAGTTGGCCTGCACGAAACGGAAAATGTTGTCGATGAAGAAGATGACGTCCTTGCCTTCTTCGTCGCGGAAATATTCGGCGACCGTGACTCCGGTCAGCGCGACGCGGGCGCGCGCGCCGGGCGACTCGTTCATCTGGCCGTACACCAGCGCGGTTTTTGCGATGACGCCTGACTCCGTCAGCTCGCGATAGAGGTCGTTGCCTTCGCGCGAGCGCTCGCCGACGCCGGCAAACACCGACACGCCGCCGTGCTGCTTGGCGACGTTGTTGATGAGTTCGAGGATGGTGACGGTCTTGCCGACGCCGGCTCCGCCGAACAGACCGATCTTCCCGCCGCGTGCGAACGGGCAAATCAGGTCGATGACCTTGATGCCGGTCTCGAGGATTTCGGCCTCGACCGCCTGGTCGGCGAACGACGGTGCGTTGCGATGAATCGGCATCAGCGACTTGCCCTGAATTGGTCCGCGCTCATCGATCGGATTTCCGGTCACGTTCATGATGCGGCCGAGCGTGCCCGGCCCGACCGGCACCAAGATTGGCGCGCCGGTGTTGGCGGCTTCCATCCCGCGGACCAGCCCGTCGGTCGAGTCCATCGCGATGCATCGCACGGTGTTTTCGCCGAGATGCTGCTGCACTTCGAGCACGAGGTTGCCGGCCACGTCGCTGATCGACGGATTGCTGACGCGCAGCGCCGAGAAAATCGGCGGCAGCGTGCCGGGGCCGAACTCGATGTCAACGACGTTGCCGAGCACCTGATTGATTCGTCCTGGAGCGGTCTGACTCATAAACGGTGATATCCCCGTGTGATTTCGATTTCTGCCTTGCGCTTTTTCACTTTTTCACTCTTTCACTCTTTCAGCGCAACGCCTCTGCGCCGCCGACTATGTCCATCAGCTCGCGCGTTATCTGGGCCTGGCGGGCGCGATTCATCTCGAGCGTGAGCGACGAGATCATGTCGCTGGCATTGTTGGTCGCACTGTCCATCGCGGTCATCCGCGCACCCTGCTCGCTGGCCTCAGCCTCGAGCAGCGCGTGATAAACGGCGGCTTCGAGATATCCGCGCAGCACGACCGGCGCCAGTTCGGCGCGCGACGGCTCGACGAGATAGTCGATTTTGGGTGCGTCGGATTTCGATGTCGCGGCGTCAACGCTCGCGCCGTCCTTGATACCCGCGTCGCCAGGCGGCTTGACCGGCAGCAGGCGCTCGTAAACCGGCTTCTGCGTGATGGCGGATTGGAAATGAGTATAGACGATGCCGGCCTCGTCGATCGCGCCGGAGCTGTAGTCAGCGAGCATCCTGGCGGCGATATCGCGCGCGAGAGCGATCGTGGCCAGGCGCGGCAAATTATCGACTCGCGACAGCGCAACCGGCACCCCGGAGCGCTTGAAATGATCGACGGCTTTCTTGCCGACCGCGAACAGCTCGATCTCGAGTCCGGCGGCGCGGATTTCGCGTCGCGTCGCTTCCGCCGCACGGAGCAGGTACGAGTTGTAGCCGCCGGCCAGCCCGCGATCCGACGCGACCACCACCAGCATCGATCTCTTTTGCGCACCCTCGACCGGGCCGACCGAGATTCCTTCCGAGGTGAGCAGGGAATCCGCGACTCGCGCCAGCGCTTCGCTGTACGGCAGTGAGTTGGTGAGTGCTTCCTGCGCGCGCCTTAGCCGCGCGGCCGAGACCAGTTTCAGCGCGCGCGTGATCTGCTGCGTCGATTTTGCCGACGAGATCCGGCGCCGGATTGCCTTGAGTGATGCCATCGTCGAGCGCTGTCGCGGCTACGCCGGCTCCGGCGCGGCCGTTTTGTTTTCGGCCAGGAACGATTGTTCGTAGGCGTCGAGTCCGGCCTTGAGTTTTTTCGTCAGCTCGTCGGAAATCTGTTTTTGGTCGCGGATTTCGGCAAGCAAGTCGGCGTGGCTCGAGTCGAAGTTGGTGTAGAGTCCCATCTCGAACGGCCGAATCTGCTCGACCGAGAGCTTGTCGAAGTAGCCCTCTCTGGCGGCGAAAATGATCAGCACCTCTTTCTCCATCGGCAGCGGACTGTACTGATTCTGCTTGAGCATCTCGGTCAGCCGCGCGCCGCGGGCGAGCAGGCGCTGCGACGACGCGTCGAGGTCGGATCCGAACTGCGCGAACGCCGCCATCTCCCGATACTGCGCGAGGTCGAGCTTGAGCGTGCCTGCAACCTGCTTGATCGCTTTGACCGCGGCCGAGAATCCAACGCGCGACACCGACAGCCCGACGTTGACCGCGGGACGCACGTTCGAGTTGAAGAGATCTTTGTCGAGAATTATCTGGCCGTCGGTGATCGAGATGACGTTGGTCGGAATGTATGCCGACACGTCGCCTTCCTGGGTCTCGATCACGGGCAGTGCGGTGAGCGACCCGCCGCCCATCTCGTCGCTCATCTTGGCGGCGCGCTCGAGCAATCGCGAATGCAGATAGAAGACGTCGCCGGGGTAAGCCTCGCGCCCGGGCGGGCGGCGCAGCAGCAGCGACAACTGGCGATAGGCCTGCGCATGCTTGCTCAAATCGTCGTACACCAGCAGCGCATGCTTGCCGGTATCGCGAAAGTATTCGCCCATCGTGCAGCCACTGTAGGGCGCGATGAACTGCAGCGGGGCGGCCTCGGACGCGGTCGCGGCGATAACGGTGGTGAACTCCATCGCGCCGGAGCTTGTGAGCCGCTGGACAACTTGCGCAACGGTCGAGCGCTTCTGCCCAATCGCCACGTAAAAGCAATGCACGTTCTGGCCGCGCTGGTTGATGATCGTATCGATCGCGATTGCGGTCTTGCCGGTCTGGCGATCGCCGATTATCAGTTCGCGCTGTCCGCGTCCGATCACCAGCATCGTGTCGATAGCCTTGATCCCGGTCTGCAGCGGCTCCTTGACGGGCTGGCGGCGGATGATGCCGGGCGCCTTGATTTCGATACGCCGCGTCTCGGACGACTTGATCGGCCCCTTGTCGTCGATCGGCTGTCCGAGCGCGTTGACGACGCGGCCGAGCAGGCCCTCGCCGACGGGCACTTCGGCGATTCTGCCGGTGCGCTTGACCTCGTCGCCTTCCTGGATGTCCTGGGGATCGCCGAACAGCACGGCGCCGACGTTGTCCTCCTCGAGGTTCATCACCATCCCGAACGTCTGATGCGGAAATTCGAGCAGCTCGCCGAGCGCGGCGTTCTGCAGTCCGTAGATTCGGGCGATACCGTCGCCGCAGGAGAGGACGCGGCCGGTTTCGCGCACCGAGATGTTGCCCTCAAAACCCTTGATTTCGTTTTTGAGGATTTCGCTGATTTCCGATGGTCTGATTTCCGCCATAATGATGTCGTTTGTTCCCGGCTAGCCTGCAAGCCGGCGCTTTGCCTCCGCGAGGCGAGTTGCAAGGCTGCCGTCGTAGATTTTTCCGCCCAATTCCGCGCTCACGCCGCCGAGAAGCGCGGGGTCGATTTTCACAGTTGGAATAATTTTCAGCGCCGCGATCTTTTCGAGTCCGCCCACCACCCGCGCAACTTCGGCGTCCGACGGTTGAATCGCAAAGGTCAGCGTCGCGCGCTCACGGCCCATCGCCCGATCGAGCAAGTCGCGATACGCCTCTGCTATCGCGCCGAGCTCGCGAATCCGCCTGTGGCGCGCGACCACCACCGCAAACGAGCGCAGCGGAATGCTGAGATCGAGGCGCTCGGCAATTTTCGCCATCGCCTCCTGCCGCGATTGCTCGGCAACCTCCGGCGACGCGAGGCGCTCGAGGAGCTCGGGCGACTCGACCATCGCGGCCAGCCGCTCGAGCTCGACGCCCCACTTTTCCTCGACCCCCTTGTCTGCCAGATCGAGCAGGGCGCGCGCGTAGCGCTTGGCGACTCGCGAACCTTTCATTGCCTGTCCCCCGGGGCAAGCTCGTCCATAAAGCCGTCGATGAGCCGGCCCTGGTCGCTGGGTTGAAAATTGCGCCCGATCAGATCGCGCGCCAGTGTCGCGGCGGATTCGGCAAGCTGCGCGCGCACGCGCCGGCGCGCCGCTTCTGACAGCGCGGAACTGCTCATCGCGGTGTCGCGGTGGATTCGCTCGGCCGTCGATTTCGCCAGCTCGGCGACCTTGCCGACCTGGAAGGCAGTTTCCCGTTCCAGTTCGTCCGCGAGCTTCTTTAGTTCCGCCGCGAGCGCGGCCATCCGCGCCGCCGCCTTGTTGGCCAACTCCTCAGCTTCGGCGAATGCGCTTGCCGCGCGCGACAGGGCGGTGCGAATCGTGACGGCGCGATCGGCAAAGAACTTCCGCGCCGGAGGACCGCCGAAATAGACCAGCACCCCCACAAACAGGATGAAATTGATCGCGAAGAAGGCCAGCAACAGCCATGAGCCGTGCTCCGCGCCCGCATCCTCGGCGGCAAAGGCGGCATCCGGAAAAAAAGCGGCAGCGAAAATCGCCGCCGATGTGATCCACTTCTTCATCGGGTGTTGAATCAGTCGCGCTTAGTTGCTTTTGCCCGCCGCCGCGCCACCGCCGAGCGGGCGGCCCAGCACGCGTTCGGCGAGCTCGCCCGCAAGGCTGTGTCCCATCTGCTCGAGTTCTCGCTCGGCCGCCTTGATCTCTGTTTCTATTTTGACCCGCGCCTGCTCGAGCACCTCCCGCGCCTCAGCCTTGGCCGCTTCCATCATTTGCGCGGCTTCGGATTCCGCCTTGCGGCGCTCGGTCTCGCGCCGCGCGATTGCGCCCTGCCGGACCGCGGCGAGCCGCGCATCGCATTCCTCATGGGCTGCGCGAGCCTCCTTGATCAATCGCTCGGTGTTATCGTTCAACTCCTTGAATTTGCGCTCACGTTCGGAGAGCAGGTTCAAGAAAGGGCGAAAAAATAATCGGCTGAATATAAACCAGAAAACCAGCAACGAAACAATCAGGGCAAAGAACGTCCCCCAATTCGGCGGGATATGCATGTTACGGCGTCTCCCCTGCGGGGATTTTCGAGATTCTCTCCATCATCGGAACTTGGGGAGCGCGGACTATCTGAACCAGCCGGGGCAATTCAGGCCTGCTTCAGCCCTCCGGCGGCCTGCGCCACGCGCTCCTCCTTGGGGAATACTGTAACTTTGCGATCTTCGCGGATACCCTCGGGCTGCATCGAGCAATGGCCCTCGAACTGCGCGCCCTCCTGAACCGAAAGCACGGGCGCCGTGATGTTTCCGCTCACCTTCGCCGAAGGACGGATTTCGATTCGCTGGGTCGCGACGATATCGCCGCTGACCTTGCCCGCCACCGAGACCGAGGCGGCGCGGATCTGCGCGGTCACCACCGCAGACTCGCCGATCATCAGGCTGTCCTTCGCATTGATCTCGCCATCGACCTCGCCGTCGATTCGCGCGGGGCCCTCGAACGAGATTTTGCCGACGATTTTCGATCCACGATCGAGATACGCGCGCCCCTCGGACGCAGCAGGCCCGCTGGCTCGCGGAGCCATCGTGGACGTCGGGGAGAAAGTCGATGCAGCAGGCGCAGGCGACGTCGACGAAGCGTGCGGTGCCATGGTTGGTTGAATTTTCGGATTCTTTTCCGGCTCTTTGCTGAACAGCGCCATGGCAAAATACTCCTTGGGCGCAATCGGGCAATCCCCCGCGCCGCATTCCAAGGTTTGAGCTTAAGCTTGGCTATTAGCCCACGCAAATGAAGCTGTCAAATTTATCCGGCATCTTGTGGCTGATTGGCGTCCCGCCCACCTCATCGCGACGGTTGCCTCAGCCGAGCGATCGTCTAATCTGGACCGAGACCCGTCATTCAAGGAGCACCGCCGATGGCATCGAAAACGATCCCCGAGAATTTTCTTGACCTCCTCATCACCAAGAAGCCGCTTGCCAATATCGCAACCGTGATGCCCGACGGGTCGCCGCAGGTGACCCCCGTATGGTTCGACTACACCAACGGAAAAATCCGCATCAACACGGCGCGCGGACGGGTAAAGGCGCGCAATATGAAGGTCGGCGCGAAGGTCGCCATAGCCATCGTCGATCCGGACAATCCATTTCGTTACATCGGAATACGCGGACCGGTGGTGACCGAAACCGAGAA
>CALAOW010000113.1 GCA_937889395.1 uncultured Pseudomonadota bacterium
ACGCGCGCCCCAAGTACGTCGAGGCGTGGTGGGAGCTGGTCAACTGGGATTTCGCTAACGCGAATTTGAAGTAGCCAACAATCGCGTATCGCAACGCCCAAGGCGAAGCACGAAAATTGGGCCAAGCCGGCGGATATCGCCAGAACGATCGCTTATCCGTGCCAGGACGATTGCCGCGTCACGTCGGGCGCGATCCTCGCGGTTTACGCACGCGCGTGAGAGCGCGCGCCGGAGTGAACTCTGCGCGGCAGCGGGCGTGAATTCGCCAAATGGAGCTGCGCCCTGTGCGGCATCGCCAGCCGATCCGCGATCACGCGGTACACATCGGCGTTCAATCCCATTCCGACGTGACTGCCCATCACCTCGACGTTTTCCACCGTCGGCGCGCCGCTCAAATCGACACAGCTTTCCCATTGCACGACACCGTCGGTGCGCGAGTACACGTGCGTGGCCGGAACGTGCGCGGGCGTTTCGTCGCTCAACATCAGTCCGCACTGGCACGCCTCGGTGAGGCATCCGTCAGCCTTGCCGCGAAGTGCGGCGATCGATCGCGCAACCGCCTGCACGGCAAAGTTGGCCGCGCGGCGCGGTTGCCTGATGGGCGATCCAAGCGAGATCACCCGCTCGACCATTTCGGGCTGCTCGCGGGCAATCTCGCGCGCGTAAACGCCGCCGAGACTCTGGCCGATCACAACGATCGGCTGCTCGAATTTCTCATGGGCGAGAGCGAGCCGTGAGTTCAATTTCCGCATCGTTTCGCGCGGGCACTCAGAGTTCGACCAGATTCCCGCATAGACCGCGCGATGGCCGAGCCATCGGCAAAAATTCGCCAACGGCGCAAGCGTCATATCGCCAGCCATGAAGCCCGGAATAAGCATGACGACTTTGCTGTTGAGCGGCTGTACGTGTGGCCAAGGATGGGCGAGCGCGTTGAGCCAATAAATGGAGGCCTCGAGCGGAACTCGGAACTCGCCCAAGGCGGCGAGCATCGAGGGGCGTCTTGGTTGGAGGGTGTCTCGCGAAGAAATCTGCGCGCTACCTGGAGTCATTGGTCTCCTTTTTCGGCAGTTCGCGCAGGCAACGTCTCAGACGGCAGGCGCATGCAAGGCGAAACCGCAACCTCGTCATCCCGTTCATCCTGAATTCAATATAACCACTCTTAACGGGCTGTTCAATGCTTTCTAATGCAAGCTCTGATGATTTCGTGGGCAGCTGCGTCCTAAGGCAGCGGGCGCAATTATAAGGCAGCGGGCGCAATTAGATGTTCTTTGGGCTGGCCGATTTGCTAACCTAGCCGACTCAAATCCCGGTTTTTTGAGAGGTACAAATGGAGTTTGGAATTCAGCTGCACAATATGGAGCCCGCCCAGTATCGGGCCAACGCGCAAGTTGCGGAGGCGCTCGGCTACGACCTGATCGTCTTTCCCGATCATCTCGTGGAGGAAGGTCCGGAGCGGCAATACGATCCGAAGGAACCGGCGTATGACCATATCGCGATGGCCGCCGCCGTCATCGAAGCCACGAAGAAGATCCGCGTCGGCCATCTCGTGCTGTGCAATTTGTTTCGTCATCCTGCAATCACGGCGCAGAGCCTGATGACGCTGGACCGGCTGAGCGGCGGCCGGCTGGTCGCCGGTCTCGGCACCGGATGGACCGAGACGGAATTCAAGATGAGCGGGATTGCGTTCCCGCCAATCACCGAGCGGCTGCGGATGCTCGACGAAGCGCTGACCTGCATCCTGTCGCTGTGGACGAACGAGCGCACGAGTTTCGACGGTGAGTTCTACAAGTTCAAAGATGCGATCCTGTGGCCCAAGCCGATACAGCAGCCGCATCCGCCGATAATCCTTGGTGGTGGGGGCAAAGGTCTGCTGCGGCTGGCGGCCAAGTATGCGGACTACATCAACATCATTCCGGATGCGGGCAAACGCGGACATATCTCGATGGAGGTCGTCAAGCGCACCACCGACGACTCGTTCCGCGAGAAGGTGCGCTTCGTCCGCGACGAAGCCACGCGGCTGGGCCGTAAACCCGACGCCGTCCGCGTCAGTAACTTCATTTTCTCGACGGTTGTTTCGGATTCGCGCGAAGCCACCCGCAAGACTGCCGAGATGATGGCGCCGATGTTCGGCCAGACCGCCGACGGGATACTGGCTTCGCCGATGATTCTGATCGGAACGCCGGAGGAATGCATCGTCGAGTTGAAGCGGCGCGCGAAGGACTGGAGCACGTCGCAGGTAATCTTTACCGGCGAGGTCGCGCAGGACGAAAAGCTGATGCGCAAGCTGCGCGAGAAGGTTCTCGCGCACGTGTGAGCAAGCGACGTTCTAGATGCTGTAGTTGATTGCGTGCCCGCGCTTTTCCGATAGCGCTTGCAGCGTCACTCGGCGCAGGATGCCGTGTCGTCGGTCGCGGAGCATAGCGGCTTGTTAAAATCCCCACCCACCGGTTGCGCGATCTCTGAATCTGCATCCACAGTAATTTCGCGAAGGTCAAAGCGCCGCGCTTAGCTGGAGGCCGAGCACAACGGCAATGGCCGCGAGACAGTAGAGATGATCACGGTAGATCGCACGGGCGAGACGGGTTTGCACGTCGAGTGATTTCGCTGCCCCTCCAAGCCGCATGGCGTTTGGAATGGTGCGCGCCCGGGCTAGTCCGATCGCGCTTGCGGCGGCCGCAAGCGAGATCCATCCGATCCACCAATGATCCGCGTTCTGCACAATTTCAGCCACGATCGCCAACAGGGTTAGCCCCATCACCACCGCGATCAGCCGGTTCATCGGCCATGCTTCGATAGTGACGCGCCGATAGTAGGCCGAGATTGATGCCAACGCCTCGGTTGGAAGCGTGTCGCCGACGTGCTTTCGCGTCTGCACATCGAACATAAGGTCGAACCACAGAACTGCGATCAGAAATCCGGCCCCGGTCGCGGCGCATGCGTGCATGGCGCAAAGACCTCTCCTGCTAGATGCTGTAGTTGATTGCGTGCCCGCGCTTTTCCGATAGCGCTTGCAGCGTCACTCGGCGCAGGATGCCGTTGACGCAGTCGCGGACCTCGCTCCATACGTCGCGCATCGCGCACGACTGATCGCGCGGGCACATCGACGAACTTTCCTCGAGGCATTCAACCGGGGTGTAGTCGCCCTCGATTATTTCCACCACCTCCGCCATCGTGATTCGCGCTGGCGGCTTGGCCAGCATAAATCCGCCGTTGGGCCCTTTCTGGCTGGCGACCAGACCGCCGCGCTTGAGTTCGATCAGCAGCCGGCGCAGGTAGTTTTCGGGGATGCCCTCGGTCGTTGCTATTTCCTCGACTCGAACCGGCAAAGTGGCAGGATCACGCTCCGCCAGTAGCAGAAGCGCCTTAAAGGAGTAGTCAACGCCGACGCCGAACTTCATTTTTTTTCCCAGCTTCCCCGTTCATTGTTAGCATAATGGGGCAGTATATGGAATAGGCGACCGGGTTAGTCATCTAATTAATTGACTAAGCCAGTAATCTAAGTTACTTTTTATGTCAGCAGGAGATTCGATCAGTGCCGAAGAGACAACCGCCGGCTTGGGAAATGGTCTTGAAGCGCAATTCAGTCGAGCGCCTCAAGCACGAGTTGTTTCCGACCGAGCTGGCGGGTCAATGGGAGCGGCTGGCGCAGACCTCGTATGAAAAACTTCCCGAAGAAGACATCGTGCGGCTCCAGTGGTTCGGCATGTACCACGACAAGCCGAAGATCGGAACGTTCATGATGCGAGTGAAAATCCCCAGCGGCATCCTCAGCGCCGAGGGGCTGCGGGTAATCGGTGAAATCTCCGAGACCTATGGCCGCGACCAGGGCGAGCTGACGACGCGCCAGAATTTCCAGCTTCATTACATCACGCTCGACAAGTTCCCCGAGATTCTCGAGAATCTCAAGAGCGTCGGGCTGACGACGATGGGCGGATGCGGCGACGTAGTGCGCAACATCACGGGATGCCCAGTCGCAGGCGTGGATCGGGACGAAGTTTTCGACGTGACGCCGCTCGTCGCCGAGGCTGCGGGATTTTTTTTCGGCAATCGCGAGTACTCGGACCTGCCGCGCAAGCACAAGATATCGATCGCCGCATGCCGGCATCAGTGCAACGCTCCCGAGATCAACTGCGTCGCGCTGGTCGGGATGGTCAACGACGGGCGCGAGGGCTTTGCGGTGCGCGTCGGCGGCGGACTATCGTCCACGCCGCGCCTGTCGCGGCATCTGGGCGTGTTCATCAGGCGCGAGGATGCGATGCCGGTGATGCGCGCGATCATCGACGTGTGGCAGGGGACGACCGAGTACCGAATCTCGCGCGTCAAGGCGCGGCTCAAGTTCATGATCGACGATTACGGGCCGGAGGAATTTCGCCGGCTGGTCGAAGCGCGGCTCGGCTTCGCGCTCGAGGATCTCGCCGCGATGCCGATCCCTGAGACCGAGAGCGATCACATGGGCATCCGCGAGCAAAAACAGCCCGGACTCAACTACGTTGGCTTTCCGGTTTACCTGGGCCTGATGAGCGGGCGGCAGATGCGCGAGATTGCGGCGCTCACGGCCTCGTTCGGCGGCGGCATCCGTCTTACGCGCCGCCAGAATTTCATCATCACCGGGATTCCGACCGCGCAACTCGACGACGTGATCGCACAAGTTGGCGCGATCGGTTTCCCGCTGAATGCGAACGGCCTCTACGCGTCGTCGATCGGATGCATCGGCGATCCGCATTGCAACTACGCCGTCACTCCGACCAAGACCAAGCTCGCGACAATCATCGAGCGGCTGGTGAATCAGTTCGGCGAGCAGGTCGGCGGTCTCAAGCTGAATCTCGACGGATGCCCCCATGCGTGCGCGCAGCACTGGACCGGCGATATCGGGTTGCAGGGCACCACCGGCCGCGGACCCGCGGGCGAGCCGCTCGAGGCTTTCGACATTATCCTGCGCGGCGGACTGGGCAAGGACGCGGCGATCGGCAAGCCGCTTATACGCCGCGTGCCGTCCGCGATGGTCGAAGACTACGTGTCGCGGCTGTTCGGGACTTTCCTCGAACGGCGCTACCCCAACGAGACGTTCACGCATTTTTGCGTGCGCACCCCCGACGCTGATCTGATTTCAATCGCAACTGGAGACGCAACCGGCGCCAATGTCGCCGCCGCCTGAACCGGGCAATCGCCCCAAGGACTCCGTCATGGCCGCAGGACCCCAATTTAACCAACCTCTTGAAAACCCCGCGCCGAGTCTTATCATGGACGAACTGGAGGCGGGTGAAGCGGCAGTGGAGTTCGACGACAAGGAACCTCAGGAAGTCCTGGCCTGGGCCATCGATCGGTTCGGCAAGGAGCTGGCGATTTGCTGCAGCTTCCAGGCCGACGGCTGCGCACTGATCGACATGGCGCACAAGATCGATCCCAACATCCGCGTGTTTACGATCGATACGGGCCGGATGCCGCAGGAGACCTACGACCTGATCGACAAGTATCGCCAGCGCTACGGAATCAAGGTTGAAATTTTCACGCCCGATACTGAAGTCGTGCAGCAGATGGTCACCAAGCACGGCAACAATCTTTTCTACAACGACGTCAACCTGCGCCTGCTATGCTGCCAGGTGCGCAAGGTGCTGCCGCTGCGCCGTGCGCTCATGAATTACGGCGCATGGGTGACCGGACTGCGCCGCGATCAGTGGGCAACGCGCTCGAACATCCGCAAAATTGAAATCGATCACGACCACGGCGGTATCGTCAAGCTCGCGCCTTTGGCCGACTGGACTGAAGGCGAGGTCTGGGATTACATCCGCGCCAACGACGTGCCGTACAACGCGCTCTACGACAAAGGCTACCAGTCAATAGGATGCGCGCCATGCACGCGCGCGGTAGGCGAGGGCCAGGATGGTCGCGCGGGCAGGTGGTGGTGGGAAACAGGCGCGCCGAAGGAATGCGGGATGCATTGCTCGATCGAGACGGGCGGCTTCGAGCACGAGCTGGCGGCGTTGCTCGGTCAAGACGACGGCGGACACACCAAGC
>CALAOW010000114.1 GCA_937889395.1 uncultured Pseudomonadota bacterium
TCCGGCGCCGCCCGCGAGGTCAGTCCGGCGGCCACCTTCGGATGATTGCCGGACAACGCCACGCTCTGCGCGGCGGCAATCCCCGCCGTAAGCATTGTGCCGACGAGCACGATCACCACGAGTCCGACAAGGTGCGGAACTTTGGAAGTGCAGCGTTGGAGCGCGTGGGCCGCGATCATTGACCGCCGTCGCTTCTGGACTTTTGATGATTTCATTCCGCATCCCCCCGAAAGCTCATTGCGCGCGCTGTCAGAAGCAAAGCGCGTCTTACAGATAATACGCTCTAATGCACGGCGTCACAAAACAGTATGCTGCGACACCCTGCGGCGCGGGTAAAGACCCGTTTCCGCCCCCGAGCCTCCTGCGCCCTTCATAGGAGGTAGATTCACACAGAAAGCAACGAAAACGCTAGAGCGATGTTATTATCACTGCAAAAAATTCTTGTATCTAGGTGGCTTCTGCTCCTGCGTCGCCACCCGCAACCGGCGCGGGCGTCGTCACAAACGCGATCGCGCCCGTCAGGCCGCCCACCATCGTCGCCGCAAACCACAACAGCCCTAGCGCGATCGCGTCCTCTTTTCGCATCCCGGCCATCCCGAACAGCACCAGGTAGGCCGATTCGCGAATCCCCAACCCATTCAACGTCAGCGGCAAACTCGCAAACACGTTCGCAATCGGAACGCAAAGGATAAACAGCGAGAGCGGCACTGCCAGACCAAGTCCGGCCGCCAGAATGTACTGGCACACCGCCAGCCCGATTTGCAGCATGATCGACAATGCGATCGCCGGGATAAGCGCCGCGGGATTATGCAGGTACGGCGCGACCAGGCCGCCCGCGCGGCGGACAGATCGCGGCATCACATGAATCAGACGCGCGACCAGTGGCGCTACGAGAAACCCCGCCATCGCGATCGCACCGACCACGACCGTCGGCGTGATGACCGAGCGCGGGAGCGGCGCGAAGTTCAGGAACATCGCCGCGATCGCCGCCAGCCAGAACAAGCTGATCAATCCCACGCCGCGATCCGCCACTACCGACGCGATCGCCTCGCCCATCCTGCCATGCCGCCGTCCGAGATAGACGGATCGCGCCGCATCGCCGCCGAGCAATCCCGGCACGAACAGATTCGTGAACATGCCCACGAATGTGTAGGCGAGAAACTCGGAATAGGGGCCGTGAACTTTCGGGATCGCGGCCAGCAGCCGCCATCGATACGCACTCAACGCCTGACCCGCAAGGTAGAGTGCGACGGCTGCGGCAAAGCAGGCCGGACGCTCACGGCTGAGGATTCGAAAAATCGGCCGCGCGTCGTAATGCGCCAACAAGACGGCGACCACCGCCACTCCCAACCCCGCTCGCGTCGCGAACGCGCGATACGGATGCGCCGGCCGGGCGGCAGGTGCATCCGCGGGCGTCGATGCGCCCTGCTCAGTTGAGGGTGATTGGTTCACGGCGCGAGATTCTTTCACGTCGGATGATTGCACGCTTCTTTCCTTCGATTGCGATCACGTCGAAATCGCCAAGCCGCTCCTTCATTCGCGCGAGATCGCTGGCGTCGAGCACGATCACGACAGCGACACGGCCCGGCTGGTCCCATCGCCGAAACATCTGCTCGTCACTATTCAGGAACCACTCGCGCGCGTCCGGGTCCAGGCGCGAGCCGAAGTCGAGTTCCGTGCGCCCGCCGACCAGGACTATGCGGCGGCGATTGTAGAACGGTAGCGACTGAACGTAGCGACGGTAACAGATGATGGCCGCATCAGGCGCCTGCTCGGCGATCACGCGGCTGAGTACGGCGTACGAACGCATCGGCTCGGTCTCCAGCCGGGCCCATCCGCCCGCAATCAACGCAAACGCGAGCGTGACGACGATCGCCCCGAGTCCCGCCGGATTGCGGCGCGCAACGAACATCGACGCCGTGACCGCGCCTCCCGCCACCAGGATCGCGCCGATCGCGTACATCGCCGGCCGCGCCGCCATCACGTACGGAGTGCGAAATTGCGGCGCCGCGATCGCCGCGACGATCACGCCGGCGCCCAACACCGCAAGCATCGGGCCGCTCTCGATGAGTATCCGGGAATCCGGCGGCGCAATCGCGGCCCGTGAGTCTGCGCGCGGCCATGCGCATGACACCAGTCCGTCGGCGATCAGCACCGCCAGGGGAGGGACGGACGGCAGGATGTACGGGATCAGCTTCGCACTCGCGCACGAGAAAGCGACCACGGTGACGCCCGCCGCGAACATGCAGAAGCTTCGCGCCGGGTTACGCGGGGGATCGCGCCAGGTGAGGAACGGCACCAGCAGCGACCACGGCAGCAGTCCGACGGCGAGCACCGGAAGATAGAAGTAGAACGCTTCGTTATGGCTGTAGTTGGTCTGGAAAACCCGCCTGAGATGCTCGCCGACGAAGTAGAAGTCGAAGAAGCCCGGCTCGCGTATGGTCATCGCGACAAACCACGGCGCCGCGATCAGAATCGTGAGCAGAAGACCCGGTATCGCGCGGAATTTCGCGATCGCGCCGCCCAGTTCGCGATTGAACGCGAGCCAAAGCAGCATTGAGAGAATTGGGATCGCCGCACCCACGGGCCCCTTGGTCATCACGGCCAGACCCATCGCGACGTACGCGATCCAGCACCATCGGCCGCCTTCATCCCAGTGGAGATAAAGCGAAAAGGTCGCGATCGTCACCAGCGCCGTGAGCATCATGTCGGTCGTGAGCACCTGCGCCATCAACGCGTACAGCGGAATCGTGGCGAGGATGGCGGCGGCAAGAATCGCGTGGCGGCGGCCGAACGCGCGCAGCGCGAAGAAGTAGGTCGCGAGTATTCCGGCGATTGCTGACAGTGCCACGGGGAGCCGCGCGGCAAATTCCGAAACTCCGAAGATCCAGAAAGAAAGCGTAGTCAGCCAGTAGAGCAGCGGCGGCTTTTCAATATAGGCAACGTAGTTGAGATGCGGCACCAGCCGATTGCCGCTTTGCAGCATCTCGCGCGCAATCTCCGCGTAGCGCGCCTCGTCGGGCTCCCACAGACCGAATGAACCCAGATGAAACAGGCAGACCGCAAGCGAGAGCGCGACGATTGCACCGACGTCGTATGCGATCGGCATCGGATGCCATCGCGGCGCCGACGGTGGGGCGAATGCCGCCGAAGAGTTATCGTTGCGAGCGATCCCTGACACGAGGATTGAGTCTAACGTGCCGGGACGATGGCTAATAGCCGAGGGCGCCGCCGCCCTTGCGCGGATCGGACGCGCCACGGAAATTGCCCGGTGCGATAGTGATCGCACCGATCGCTCCGAGCGCGGGCACGAGCTTGAGCTTGTAGCCCATCTGCTCGAGCGCGCTGCGGGTCGCCGCGGGCATTGCGCCTTCAACGATCACGACATCGGGCGCGGCCTGCTCGTGAATTCGCGGCTCCGTGACGGCGCTGGCGGGGTCAAGATGGAAGGAAAGGATGTTGAGTGCGACCTGCAACACGCCGCTGACGATGGTTGGACCGCCGGACCCGCCGGTGGTCATGACGGGCAGGCCGTTCCTGGTTACGATTATCGGCGTCATCGACGAGAGCGGGCGCTTGCCGGGCCTTATCTCATTGGCGCGCTCGCCTTCGAGGCGATACGCGTTGGGCACGCCGGGCGCGACGGCGAAATCGTCCATCTCATCGTTGAGGATGAGGCCGAGCGCCGGCACGCTCATCTTGGCGCCGAACACCGTGTTGATGGTGGTGGTCAGCGCAACGACGTTGCCATCCTTGTCCGCGACGAGCAGATTCGATGTGCCATGATCGTGCGCCTGAGCCGGCGGCTGCGGCGATTGCTTTCTGTGTACGGCGCGTTCGCGCAATTCCTGAATATGGGTGTCGGTCAGCAGTTGCCCGGTCGGCACGCTTACGAAAGATGGATCGGCGTATTGCTCTCGATCGATAAAACCCTGGCGCATCACTTCGATCAGACGCGCCAGGTACGGCGGCGAGTCGATGCCGAGGCCGGAGAGATGCCCTGATTCGAGCGCCCCGAGCATCTCGAGCACCACGCCGCCCGACGACGGCGGCGGCAGCGCATAGACTTCATAGCCCTCGTAGCGGCGGTGAATGGGGTCGCGCCAGACGGGACGATAGTTGGCGAGGTCGGCGTCGCCGATCAGTCCGCCGTGCGCCTTCATGAACGCGGCGAGCGCGGTTGCGACTTCGCCGTGATAGAAATTCGCGGCCGGATCGTCACCGAGGCTCCTGAGCGTCGCAGCGAGATTCTTTTCGACGATCGTGTCGCCGGCTTTGGGCGCGGAGCCGTCGGGCTTCAGGAAAACCTGGCTCAGTCCGGGATCGTTTTTGAGCTTCGGGGCGAGCTTTGCGATTTCGTCCGCCAGATGCGGACTCGCGGCGAAACCGCCGTCGGCGAGTTTCTCCGCGGGCGCCGCGATTTGCTGAAACTTCATGGTGCCGAAGCGCCTGAGCGCGGCGTCGATGCCCGCGATCTCACCCGGCACTCCCACCGCCAGCACGCCATCGCGCGCCAATTCCTCGTTGGGCTGGCCGTTGCGAAGGTACATGTCGGGACGGGCTTGCAGCGGCGCAGTTTCGCGATAATCGAGCGCGTAGAAAGCGCGGGTCTTCGCGATGTAGATCAGCATGAAGCCGCCACCGCCAATTCCGCACGCGGCTGGATTGGTGACGCCCACTGCCAACGCGGTAGCCACCGCAGAATCGACGGCGTTGCCGCCGTGTTTGAGTATCTCGACGCCGGCGCGCGCGGCGTCCTCGCTTTCCGACACGACCATTCCATGCACGCCGGCCGCGGAGGTATCGCCAGGCGCGGCGGCGCCGTAGCAGGGTGCCGCAACGAACATCGCGATCGCGAGTGCGACCGAGACAGCCGTCGCGCGCGAACAATCGGCCCAAAGTTGAATCCGGCGTGGCATCGACATCACGGCTTTACTAACAGCCATCGCCGACGGATGAAAGTACGCTTGGAACGGGAGCTGGGCGTAACTCCGTTTCCTCGCCCCTGCAAGGGAGAGGGGATGAAGGGGAGAGTGAAAAGTCAGATTACAGCGCGCCATGTTGTCTCTTCTTAATACTGGCCTGCCGTGCCAACGGCTCTTAACACTGGCTACCCGTGCCCACGGGCGCGGGCCGTTAGATTTAGCGATTGGGAAGTGCTTTGATCGCTGGGCCAAGTATTTTGGATATCGCCGCTAGATTAAGTTTGCCGTCGCATCGAGAACCGGAGGGAAAATGGACTTCGCCGAAATCATTTACGAGAAGAAAGATCGCGTGGCTACGGTAACGATGAACCGGCCCGCGAAGATGAACGCGTGGACGCCAAAGATGGGCGCGGAGATGCGCACCGCGATGCTGGATGCCGAGCGCGATCCGTCGGTCGGCGCGATAATCGTCACCGGTGCGGGACGCGCGTACTGCGCGGGCGCCGACATGGGCGCGCTGTCGAGCATCGCCACGGGAATGGCCTCGGCGCGCGCGGCCGAGGCGCCCGATGAATGGCTGAGCGCCCAGCGCGTCGATTACCGGACGTCGTACTCGTGGCCGCTGGCGCTCGACACTCCGGTGATTGGCGCGATCAACGGCGCGTGCGTGGGCCTGGGCTTCACCACCTGTCTCTACCAGGACATCAGGATCGCGTCGGACAACGCGCGGATGGGATTGATCTTCACGCAGCGCGGGCTTGCGATCGAGCACGGCAGCAGTTGGATG
This sequence comes from uncultured Pseudomonadota bacterium, assembly GCA_937889395.1. Taxonomy (GTDB): domain Bacteria; phylum Desulfobacterota; class Binatia; order Binatales; family Binataceae; genus Binatus. The sequence goes on from CALAOW010000114.1 coordinate 5,713, forward strand.
CTGCCGCGAATCGTCGGCCTGGCGCGTGCGATGGAGCTGGCGGTTACGGGCAGGCTGGTGGATGCGAACGAGGCGCTCGAGATGGGGTTGGTCAGTCGCGTCGTGCCGCAGGACAAGCTGATGGCGACGGCGCGCGAGATCGCGTCGGGGATCGCGAACAAATGCTCGCCGCTCGGAGTCGCGCAGGCGAAGAAGATGATCTACCAGCATCTGTTCACCGATCTCGCCACGAGCGTGCGCGACGACGACGCCTCGATGGTGATGATGACGCGTTCGGAGGACTTCAAAGAGGGCGTGAAGGCGTTTTTGGAGAAGCGCGCGCCGAAGTTCACCGGCAGATAGCGAGGCGCAGGAACGCGCGGCGGCCTGATCTTTGCGGCTACTTGTCGAGCGGGTGCTTGAACTTGCGATCGGGATGACGAATCGTAAGCACCGGGCAGGACGCCCTTTGGACGACGCGTTCGGCCACACTGCCCATCAGCACGTGCGCCAATCCGGTGCGTCCGTGGGTCCCGAGCACGATCAAATCGGCGTTCTCGCTCTGGGCCGTGCGCAGAATTTCCATGAACGGAGAACCAACCTTGAGCTGAACCTTGACCTTGAGTCCGCCCTCGCGCAGCTTGCCGGCAATCTTGTCGAGCTCCTTCTGCGCGAGCATCCGCTGCTCTTCGGCAATCCGGCCCATCGCGCCAACGTCCATCGCCGGGCCCAGTTCCGGCGTCATCATTACCGGCGCAAGCGGTTGATCGACATGCACCAGCACGATCTCGGCCGAGAACTTGACAGCGAGCTCCTGGGCAAAGGTAAGCGCCAGGGTCGAGTCTTCGGAGAAATCAGTCGCGGCGACAATTTTTGAAAAGGTTGGCACAACGCAACCATAACGCCGAGACGGCAATCGTGGCAAGGGACGGATGCGGCTGCGCGCGGGCTCGACCGACGCGGTAGGGCTGCATTACAATTTGCCCAAAATCGTGGGAAACTGAGACTCTATGGCTACCAGCCGCGGATTCGGGATTGCAGACTTCGAGCGCGCCTTCGACGAGTTCTTCGACGAAATGTTGATCGACCGATGGAAATGCACAACGCCCGCCCTTGAATTCGAACGCGCGCAGGTCATCGACCGTGGCGATCGTTACGAAGTGCGAGTCGCGGCGGTCGGCGTCGATCCCGCAAAGATCCAGGCCGAAGTCTCGGGCCAGCGGCTGGCGGTTCGCGTGCCGGACAAACTCGGCGGGACGCTCGAGAGTTCATTTGCGTTCTCCGACTCGATCGACGCCGACACCTCGATCGCGAAGTGGTCCGAAGGCACGCTGGTTATCACTCTGCCGAAAAAGAAAGGCCGGCGAATCGCGCTCAAGGATTCGTGATCGCGCGCCGCGAATGCCGCTACCAATATGGCTGACCAGGGCGACCCCATCGCTACCGACGCCAGCGCTGCGCTGATTCACGTGCCGCCGCCCGCTGAGCTTGACGCTTCCGAACTCAAGGGACAGGCGCCGCTCGATGCAGTCTCACTGGAGCGCGCCGCGTCCAGCGATGGCGACCTCGAGCTGTTCGGGCAGAGCCGCGCGCTTGACGCGATACGGCTCGCGATCGGAATCGACGCGGCCGGCTACAACGTTTTCGTAAGCGGCCTGCGCTCGCGGCATGAGCGCGAATCGGTCCTGCGCCTGCTGAGCGAAAAGGCCGCGACGATGCCGACGCCCGGCGATTGGGTGTACGTAAACAATTTTCGAAATCCCGAATCTCCGGTCGCCATCTACCTGCAGCCGGGCCAGGGGGTTGAGCTTCGCGCGCGGATGACGGAGCTGATCGGCTTCGTGCTCGAGCAGTTGCCCAAAGCGTTTCGGCGCGAGGACTTCGATCAGGAGCGCACGGCGCTGCGCGACAAGTACAACAAGCGCGCGCAGGAACTGTTTGGAAATCTCGAGACGCACGCGCGCGAGCGCGGCTTCGCGATCCAGAGCGCGCCGGCCGGGCAGGTGATATTCATCCCGCTGATCGACGGCAAGATGCCCCAGTCGCCCGAAGCGCTCGGCAAAGCGATGGCGGCAAAGACTGACGCCGAGCGCGAGCAACTGGCCAAGGTGCAGGGCGAGCTGCAGGACGAACTCGGCACGTTGATGCTCAGGCAGCAGGAAACGATGCGCGAGCTGATCGACGACATCCGCGCAATCGAGCGCGCGTTCGCGGCGCGGCTGATCACCCCGTCAATTGAAGAGTTAAAGCATCACTTTAACAATCCCGCGGTCGACGCCTACCTCAATGAAGTCGCGGAGCACATGCTCGGCAATCTCGATCGCTTCCGCGAAGCGCCGGCTGAGCAGGGTCCAAGGCCTGCTGCGCCAATCGAGGACGGCGCGCGATGGTTCGACTACCAGGTCAACGTGATGGTCGATAACTCGGCCACGCGCGGAGCGCCGGTGGTGCTCGAGGATGCGCCCACGTATCGCAACCTGTTCGGGACGATCGAGCGGTGGATCGATCCGCTGGGGCGGTCGGGGACCAACTTTACGCGGATCATCGGCGGATCGTTTCTGAAATCGCACGGCGGTTTCCTGGTCTTCGATCTCGAGGATGCGGCGGTCGAGCCCGGCGTCTGGAAAACGCTCAAGCGCAGCCTCAAGTCCGGGCGCATGACGCTGGAGACTTTCGAGCCGCTGCCGTTTTTCTCGATGAGCGGACTGAAGCCCGAACCGATCGAGATTCACAACAAAGTCGTGGTGCTGGGCGGCGCGTATCTTTACAACCTGCTTTACTTCTACGAGTCGGACTTCGCCGACCTGTTCAAGGTCAAGGCCGAGATGCGGCCCTCAGTGGCGGCCGACGGCGCCGCTGCCGCGCATTATGCCGCGCGCGTGGGCACCCTGGCGCGCAGGGAGAATCTGCCGCCGTTCGAGGCGGGCGCACTGGCCAGGATCGTGGAATTCGGGATGCGGATGGCGGGGGACAGATCGCGAGTGCTCGCGATGCTGGAGCCGATAGACGATCTCGCGCGCGAGTCGGCGTACTTCGCGCGGATCGAGCTGGCTCAGCGGGTTACCGGCGCGCACGTCGAGCGGGCGCTCGGCGAGCGGATGCTGCGGCTCAATTTTATCGAGGAGGAAATCCGCAGGCTGATCGGGGAAGGCACGCTCATCGTTCATATTCGCGGCACCAGCGTTGGACAGATCAACGGGCTGGCCGTGCTGGACGTCGGCGGTTACAGTTTCGGGCGGCCGGCGCGCGTAACCGCGACCGTGGCGCTTGGGCAAGCGGGCGTGATCAACATCGAGCGCGAGGCGCGGATGTCGGGATCGACGCACGACAAGGGAATCATGATCCTGAGCGGATTTATCCGCGCGCGGTTCGGACAGCACCGTCCGATCGCGATGACGGCGAGCATCTGCTTCGAGCAATCGTACTCGGGAATCGACGGCGACAGCGCCAGTTCCACCGAGCTCTACGCGCTGCTGTCGGCGCTGTCGGGACTGCCGCTTCGGCAGGACCTGGCGGTGACAGGGTCGGTCGATCAATACGGCACCGTGCAGGCCATTGGCGGCGTCAACGAGAAGGTCGAGGGCTTCTATCGCGTGTGCAAGGCGATCGGTCTGACCGGCACGCAGGGCGTGATGGTGCCGCGCACCAACGTCTCCAACCTGATGCTCGATCCGGAGACCACCGGCGCGATCGAGCGGGGGGAATTCCACATCTATCCGATCGATACGATCGATCGCGGAATCGAGGCGTTGACCGGCGTGCGCGCGGGAACGATCGACGAGCCCGGAACGGTCAACCATCTCGTCGATCAGCAGCTCAAGCGCATGGCGGACATTCTGCGCGAACGCCCGCTGGGCGAAACTCGCGTGGTGCAGGAGCCGGCCCCGAACCCACCCGCGCCCAAACCGCCAGCGCCGCCCGAGCCTCCGCGCTAGAAGCGGCGCAGCGCATTCCTGCCGGGCGAGAAGGAGACATCGCGGATGACGATAGATCTCCGACTCGACCCTGCAGAGGTCGCGCTGCTCACCGATCTCTACCAGCTTACAGTCAGCGCGGCGTTCTTCGAGCATGGATTCAACGATACCGCGTCGTTCGAAGTCGCGATGCGCCGGATGCCGCCGGGCCGCGGATTCATGGTCGCAGCCGGTATCGAACGGCTGGCCGAGGCGCTCGAGGAATATCGTTTCGACGCCGCCGCGATCGAGCATCTCGAGTCGCTGCAACTTTTCAAGACGGAGTTTCTTGAATTTCTTTCGAAACTCCGCTTCACCGGTTCGATCCGGGCGCTTCCCGAAGGCACGATTTATTTCGCCGGCGAACCGATCATCGAGGTCCGCGCGCCGCTGATCGAAGGCCAGCTGATCGAGACGCTGGCGCTCAACCAACTCGGATTCGCTTCGATCGTCGCGACCAGGGCCGCGCGATGTTTCGTCGTCGCGGGCGGCAGGCGGTTGGTGGATTTCGGTCCGCGCCGCGCGCAGGGCGCGGATGCGGCTCTTATCGCGGCGCGCTCGAGCTACCTGGCGGGCTTTCACGGCACCGCCAACGTGCTCGCGGGCAAGCGCTACGGAATCCCCGTTTTCGGCACGATGAGCCACAGCTTCGTGATGGCGCATGATAGCGAGCGCGACGCGTTCAGCGATTTTGTCTCGAGCTTCCCGACCCTCAGCACGCTGCTCGTTGACACCTACGACACGGTGCGTGGCGTCGGGAATGCGGCCGCGGTCAGCGCGAAATTTCGCGCGGCGGGCGTGAAAATCCACGGCGTGCGGTTGGACAGCGGCGACCTCCACGAACTCAGCCGCAAGACGCGGCGGATTCTCGATCAGGCCGGCTTCCGCGACATCGCAATCGTCGCGGGCGGCAACCTCGACGAATACCGAATCGCGGAACTCGCCGACGCCGGCGCGCCGATCGATGCGTTCGGAGTCGGCGCCGCGCTCGCGGTCAGCGACGACGCGCCGGCAACTGAACCTGACTTCACCTACAAGCTCGTCGATTACAAGGGTCGCGCCCGGCTCGAGACCTCGGCCGGAAAAATTTCAACGCCGGGCCGCAAGCAGTTGTTCCGCGCTTATGCGCCGAGCGGATCCTTCTTTGCGGACTTGATCGGAATTGTGGACGAGGGCGCGACGACCGTGGCGCGCGAGTTTAAGCCGATCCCGGCGAAAACGGTTCAGCTGATGGAGACGGTTTTTGACAATGGCCGCCGGATCATGCCCCGTCCTACCCTGGCCCAGGCGCGCGAGCGCCTGATGAACGGGCTGACTGCCCTCGATGCCCGCTACAAGACGCTCCGGCGGCCGGCGGAGTTTCCGGTGCGACAGACTGCGGCGCTCGGCGCGCTGGTGATCAGCGAAAAACTGCGCGCGGATAAACGCCAGGATTAGATCGCAGCTCTGCTACGGGGTCGACGGTCCCAGGCCTGACAACACGCCGGCAACAAACGGCGTCGTCCGCTCCGGCGGCGGCGAATCCCGCAGACTCTGCGCGGCTGCCGCCAGATGGGCCGAGTCGAAAATCACGACCAACGGCTTGATGGCATCCAGGCGCGGACGGGAAGCGGGCGTCCATCGCGTCGGCGCGGGATAATCGATCTCGGACGCCGTCGCACGGTAGCGCTCTATCAGCGGTCTGATGCCCTCGTACGAGCCTACGATGACGATCGCGACTCGGCCGTCGGGCGCCGGTCCGATTTGCCAGTCGGTATAGGCGTCGGGCGTCGCATCGACCAGCCAGTCGCGCGCAATGAGATCGAGCCGTTTGAGTTCGAGTGGGGAGACTTCAGACAGGTCGTGTCCGTCGGCGAGATACTTTTCGGCTGCCTCGAGGATCGTATCGAAGCGCAGCGCGTCGGCACGCGCTTCGACCTGCGCGGCTGGGAGTTTGGCGTACGCGGCGAACGAATCGCGCGGGATTTTGTAAATCCACACGCCTTTTTCGTTTAGCGGTGCGACCCCGAGCGACGCCAGGGTCCGCTGCCAGATCGGAAAGTTTGCTTCCTTCGGGTCCGCGATTACGGCCCGCACGCCGAAGCGGGCGATGTAGGCCTTCAACTGATCGCCAGCCTCGGCCAGGTTAATACCGCCGTAAAAGTAGTTGGCCGCCGGCATGCGCCGGAACTCGAACGGCGCGAATCCCGTCCATCCGCCGGCCATCCGGAAGTACATGTCGCTCTGCAATTGCCAGTACATGCTGTTGCCCTTCTGCGCCCACGGCAACGGCAAAATGATCTCGCGCGGCTCAAGTTCATTTGCGTAGGCTCGGTCGGTGAAGAATGCGGGGATGTCGAGCCTGCTTACCCAGAACGATGCGTGCGGATTCGGTGCGATTGACGCCACGATGATCGCCGCCGCCGCGACTTTCCAAATTGGGCGCGCCGTCGCCGCCGCAAGCCACCTCGCCAACATTACTGCCACCACCAGAAACGCGCACATCATGAAGCGCACCGGCAGGATATCCTCGATGAGGGGAAGGCGTTGGAAGATGGACCAGGGCATCGCAAACCCCAGCACTCCAGCAATGTGCAGATTCGGGCCGAGAGCGGCGACGATGATCGCAAGGAACAAAATTGTGAGAAACTTGCCGGCCGGCGTCGGCCAGAACCGGCGCCGGAATATCTCGACGAACACGATCAACACGACGCCGAGATAGTCGCCATTCTCCAAAATGGTGCCTGTGAAGCGGCCCGTGATCGCGGTCGCAAAATCGGCGCAGCCCCACCAGATGGTGCGCCAGGGCACGAGGAATCCAATCAAATCGGCGCTATACTTGTTCGGCGACCAGAGCGGCCCACTCGGATACCCCAGCGCGAGCAAGTAATAAAAGTAAGCTGAGAGCAAGGCTGTAGAGATCAAGTATCCGCCGATGATGGGAACGATTAGACGTCGCAGCCGGATGCGAGCGTCGCCATCGAAAAGCACAAGCGCAAGCAACAGCGAGAATCCGCCGACCAGCGTGATGGTCGCGAAGAGATCAACCGAACACAAAAATTGAGTGACCAGCAGCGCGGCCAGCATCACAGCAAACCGTCGCGACGAAATCTCGCCGTCGAGCCGCTTGAGCGTGATCAGCGCGATCAGCGGCGCCGGGAAAACCGCGATACAAACAAGGTGGCCGAGTAGTTCGCCAAGCATGTAGGGAGAAAAACCGAAGATGTATCCGCCCAGCACCGACGGCCAGAACGCTCCCGTCACGCGCCGGCATAGCAGAAACGCGGCAAATGCCGCCAGCGGCGGCATCAGCGTTAGGATGATGTTGTAGGTAGCGGGCTCGCCCACCGTGACTTGCAGAGCGATCGAGATCCAGGCGGGGATCGGGACGAAGGTCGTCCACGCCAGGTTGATTCCGAGCGGCGCCCAGACCCAATCGGTGATGAACGGGTTAAGTCCGTGCGAGAGCGAAAACCGCCACCAGTTGAAGAACCACATCGTTTGCGGCGGGTCGGTGCCGCGCCCGATGAAGTAGCCGGGATGTTCGATCAATCCTCGCGCGAAGAAGATCAGCGAGATCGCCAGGAACAGGCCGAAGATCGCTACTTGGCGCCATCGGTACGGATCGCCGTCCGTCGCCGCCGCGCGATGACTTTGCCTCGCGGGATGATTTTGTGCCGACGCGGTCATCTTGCAGCAGGCGAGTTTGGTGAACTCGGCAAATCCGCCGAACCCGCACTCTTGGATGTAGTTGTCTGCCGCGAGATGCGCTGATAGACGTCGAAAAACTTTCCCCTCATGCGCGGCTCGAAGCTCTTCAGCGCTGTTTCGAACTCGGGCGCGGCGGGTATCCCGCGACAGGCCTCGATCCCAATATTGGTGGGTACGACGACCATTTGAGCCTCTGACATTTGCTCCACCTTGCGCTGAATCTCGTCCGGCTTCATCAACCCTGCGTCCAGAAAGAGGCTCACCGGCGCCTCGAACTCGGGGAACATCAATTCGGCGGCGCCTTTGCTATCCAGCATCGTCGCGTTCCGCGAGTGCACAGTATCGAGGACTTTTCGCCACTCCTCGCGCTCATCTGACGACGCCCACAGCCCTGCCGTCACCGCATCGCGCTCACGCATCCGCCACCATCGCTGTTCCCAGAAAGCAACGTCTGTCCACGCCATTATTCCCATCACGCACAGACCGATCGTCACGCGCCGCTGGATTGCGCTCGCGCCGGCCGCCGCCGCGACGCCGATCGTCAGAAAGTACGCATAATAAATCCACGACCAATGATTGCCGAAGAACAGTGCGATGAATGCGACGTGCAGCACGGCGCAGGTCGCGATTATCTCGTTGCGGCGCGCCTCGAACTCGGCATCGCCGGCGCCGGTCGCCAGGTAAAATATCGCCGCCACACCTGAGCAGATCAGAAAGAGCGTGCCCGCTATCCAGAACCCCGAAAAATCAAGAAGGTAGAAGAGCCAGGGCAGGCCGTGTGGATCCCAGAACTGGCGCCCCGACTCGCTGAAGAACCCATAATGCAGTGCGCGATAGGCCGCTGCTCCTCCCAGCGGCAAGACGGTATGGATCAAGGCTGCCCGGCCGTAGCACGCCGCCAGAGTCGCCGCGATCACGATTGACGCCGCGGCAGCCGGAGCAATCACGCGGATTGCCCGTGTTACCACGCGCTCACCGCGCAGATTCCTGCATGCGAACGCGATCAGCAGGAGTGCATATACGTATCCCATGCTAGGCTTCGTAAAAGCAGCCGCGCTCGCGAAGACCAGCGCCCGGCGGTGCTTTCCAGCCGATTGCTCCGCCAGCGCGCAGGATAGCAGCACCGCCTCCAATCCGTGCGCGAGCGAAGGATAGCTCGCCCGCGCGGCAAACCCGAGCGTAATCGCCGTCAGCGCGAGGCTTGTCGCGCCGAATCGAAGAGTCGCGGCGATTCTTGCTATTGCCCACGCGATCACAAGATCGCATGCGACCATAAGAGCCTGATATGCGATCGGCGTTCGACCGGCGATTTCGAACCAGGTCCTCTCGACCAGGATCGGCAGCAGGCCGTAGTGATAGCCGAAATCGACGGTTGGCGTTAAGCCGTGCGATATCAGGTATTGGAGTGTTAAATTGGCGCCGTTGTCGCAGAAGGCGTAGCTGTCAAACGCCATGATTTCGGGGAGTCTCAAGAAACCGATCGCCAGGATCTCGATCGCGAACAGGAGGAAAATCAGGAGCGGCCGGGCCGTAAGCGATTCGGCCGCCGAATACTCGCGACTCGATTCTCTCGCAGTCATGCCTACCGCCGCTTCAATTCTTCCGCTTCCACAGCACACCCGCCATGAATTGAGGATTGGACCAATTCCAGACGCGCTCCGGATGCCGATCGATATCGACTTCCACGTTCCACGTGGCGGTCGCAACCGATATCGCGCCCCGTCCATTGATGGCGATACTCAGCGCAAGCAACGAGAGTGCAGTGGCAATTTCAGCCCGGCTGAATTTCGCGTTATTGGCGCTTCGCAGACGCGCGGCGCATCCTAGTATCGCAAGCAGCGCTAGCCACGGGATCGCGTCAGCCAGCAGGCGGGGACCATAGGAATATCCACCCCACCATACCGGCCATAGTGCGACCAACACGGTCTGAATAGTCACGATCGAGAGACTTAGTATCGCAAGTCTGGCGTACGGAATGGTCGTCCAATATCGAATCAACAGATAGAAAACAAAAATCAATGCCGGCACGAAGATGAACAGCCCGCGGGAGGGACTAATGAGAATCGCCGGCAACGCGGTTGCGATGCTATTGATAGAGATCCGTGAGTCCAAGTAGTAATCCGGGATCAACTTTTCGTAAGTGAACCACGAGTAAATGACGAATCCGGTGAACCATGCGAGTCCAGTCAATGCGTAGTACATGAACCCGCTCCGGCAGAATAGGAACGTATAGACTGTGACACAAATGATCGGGATCGCACCGGTCGGGCGCACGAAGTACATCCACGCCAGCAACGTCGCGACAATCATCGGCCTGGGGCTGTCCGCGTTACGTTCTCGCCTGAGCAACTCGTATGTCAGCAGTCCCCCAAGGAAGATTAGCCAGGTGTGCGCCCACATCACGCGCGAAGCTGTGCTCCAGACTTGGCTTCCGAAGGCTGTGCCCACCGCGATCAATACAGCCGGCGTGATGCTCAGAACCAGCAGGGCCGTCCTGAAGACGACAATGGTGAAGCCTGCCATCAGCAATGCCGCCAACAATCGCTGAATCAATTCTTCATTCGCAAGGTTGTAATGACCGTCGGGATCATACGGATATACGCCGAGAAGATTCATTGCTCCCACGAAAGGAATCGACAAAATTGAACTGCCGTTCGGATAGCAGAAGGCGACGTTCCCATCGATCCTATCAAGTTGGTATGGTGTGTAGCTCAGCGCGACCGGTCCGGTCGGCGAGACGCATCGGCTCGACTCCTGGATCGGGGCAGGAAACTGGTATCGATTGAGATGGGTCGAATGATCAAGAAGGATGCTGTCGCTCAGCAACATCGTATAGCGAGCATCCGACAACCCCCAGATTGGCGACAACAGGAATACCCCGACCGTGACGATGAACAACCACAGCCCGATCCGCCGCTCAATGGATCGATCTCGCAAAATATCGAATCCCCGATCTCTCAAGCAGAGACTGCGGGAGCCGAGGCCAGCGCGGTGGCGGCGTCGAGGATGCATTGCTCGGTCGTCGGCCAATCGATGCATGGGTCGGTGACTGACACCCCGTACTTGAGCTTGGTGCGATCGGAGTTGAGCGGCTGGTTGCCCGCTTCGATATTGCTCTCGAGCATCGCGCCCATGATCGCG
>CALAOW010000115.1 GCA_937889395.1 uncultured Pseudomonadota bacterium
ACGCCGCTCCAGCGCGCCGAAGTCCCGCCGCACACCTGCTGGATTACCCATGCCACCAGGCTATCATATGTATCTATATTATGCAAGAGTCAATAGCTGGCAGAAATTGCAATTCCCGGTAATTCCAGCAATTATAATTGTCGGCTATGTTTAGGGTTGGGAGCTAAGCAAAACATCGGGGACCTAGGGGACCCAAAGGAGCACTTACTTGGAGATCGATAGAATCGTTGCAGACCTGAAGAAGGAAAGGGACCGGCTTATCAGTGCGATCACGGCTTTGGTGGGAGCGGGATCGACGGCTACCGGCAGGAGAGGCCGGATCGCGGCTTCTAAGCCGGGCGCCACGAAAACAAAGAGACGCGGCGGTATCACCAAAGAGGGCAGAAAGCGGCTGTCGGAGCTTATGAAGAAGCGGTGGGCCGAGCGCAGAAAGAAAGGACTGATGAAACTTAGTAAATAGCGGTACGGATGGATCGCCACCCGTCTCGAGTGTGCGGTTGATTCGCGACCGTCGCGTCCGCACAATCTTCAGATGGCGAATTCAGTACAGCACGCGTTCGATCTTGCGGCGCAGGACTACGACCGCACGCGGCGCCGGCTGGTGCCGGGGTTCGACGACTTCTATCGCGCAGCGATCGATTTGATACGATTTTCGCACGATAGCCGGCTCAAGGTTCTCGATCTCGGCGCCGGCACGGGCCTGATGGCGGCGTTCATCGCGTACAGTTTCCCGCAGGCGCGAATCACGATGGTGGACATCTCGAGTGAGATGCTCGAGCGGGCGCGTGCGCGCTTCGAATTGGGCGGCGAGCGCTTCCGCTTCGAGGTCTCCGACTACGGCGTTGACCCGATCCAGGAAAAATACGACGCGGTGGTTTCGGCGCTCTCGATTCATCACCTGAGCGACGGCCAAAAGCGCTCGTTGTTCGATCGAATCCACGGCGCGCTCAACGACGGCGGTGTCTTCGTCAACGCTGAGCAGTTTCGCGGCGCGACCCCGGAGCGGGACCGGTTTCATCACGAGCGATGGATCACGCGGGTGCGCGAATTGGGGATGGACGATCGCGACCTGGCGGCGGCGCTCGACCGAATGAAGTTCGATCGCGCGGCGACGCTCGAGGATCAGCTCGAATGGATGCGCGAGGCGGGGTTCCGCGATATCGATTGCGCGTACAAGAATCTGATCTTCGCCGTTTACTGCGGCATCAAGTAGCGAAGAGCGGCGTCCGTCAGTGTTCGGCGGAAGATTCCGCGGCGCCCGATTCTGCTTCCGCGTTCCGATGGTACAAATGGAAGAAAAGGATTCGCGATCTCGTGTAGTTGTAAGTCAGGAGGAAATTTAATGGCGCGCAAGCTGTCAATCGGCGTCAATTGGCAGGGCAAGCTCGACTTCAAGGCGGCGATCGAACGCGCAAAAATCGCGGACGCCGCAGGAATCCATTCGATCTGGGTGGCCGAAGCGTGGGGCCGCGACGCCTTCACGCTGCTCACGCTGCTCGCCGAGCACACCAGTAAGGTCCAGCTTGCGACCTCGGTCGTGAATATCTACTCGCGCACGCCGGCCGCGCTCGCGCAGCATTTCGGCACTCTGGACGAGTTGAGCAACGGCCGCATGATCATCGGGCTGGGCACCAGCGGTCCGCAGGTGATCGAACATTTTCACGGTGTTCCGTTCAATCCGCCGCTGACGCGGATGAAGGAGTACGTGGAAATCATCAACATGATAATGGCGCGGACGCCGCTGAACTACGAAGGCAGGCTGTTCAAGCTGCATCGCGGCTTCACGATGCGCTTCGAGACCCCGCGCAAGCATATTCCAATCTGGATCGCCTCGCTCAACAAAAAGAGCGTCGAGTTCACCGCGATGAAAGCCGACGGATGGCTGCCGGTGATGATCCCGATTAACTCGCTCAAGAAGACGATCGCGGATTTCCGCGCGATTGCGACGGCCGCCGGCCGCGAGCCGCGCGCGGTCGCCGTCAAAGCGCCCGGACAGGTGACGGTGACGGCCAACGTCGATCGCGCGGTTGCCGGACATGCAGCCAACGTCGCCTTCTACGCCGCGCGAATGGGCACCTTCTATTCCGAGCAGCTCACCCGCTTTGGCTTCGGCGACGAGGTGCAGAAGGTCAAACAGGCGTGGGCTGCGGGCGGCTCCAAGGCGGGCACTGCGGCGCTATCGCCCAAGCTGCTGGGCGAGTTGGGTTATATCGGCACAGTCGAAGGCGCGATCGAGCGGCTCAAGGCGCAGGACGAAGCCGGCGTCGATCTGCATCCGGTGGAGATCGACGCGGGCGGCAAGCCGGGCGAGTTCGAGAAGACCGTTGCGCGGTTGCTCGGGTGATCGTGCAGACGGAATTTGCCGAATCCCCGGCAAAGGCGCTATATCGAGGCTGGATGTCGCGTCGCAATCAAGCGGCGCTCCGATCGTACACTCGACGCGGCGTTTCGTAATTTGTGGGGATTGAACGCGTGAGAGGGTCCCCGTGGACTCTCTTCGTTTTTGGAGAAGCAGTTCAATGAGAATCAGAATCCGGCCGGTCGCATTCGCACTGCTGCTCATAGCGGCCGCGTCCCCGGCGCGCGCCGGCGACGCGGCGAAAGCGGACGGCATCAAGGTCGAAGTGACCGGCTTTAGAAACGACAAGGGGCAACTGGGATGCTCGCTGTGGCCCGGTCCCGAGGGATTTCCGCGCGACGACTCTCATATACTGGGTCACATCTGGGCAAAGATTCAGGGCAATCGCGGCGAGTGCGTCTTCGGCGGAGTCCCGGCCGGCGACTATGCCGTCACCCTTTTTCACGACGAGAACGGCAACGGCAAATTCGATTCGAATTTCATCGGCTACCCGCTCGAGGGCTATGGATTCTCAAACAACGCCAAGGCCCAGTTCAAAGCGCCGTCATTCGACGAGACGAAATTTCACTATGACGGCGCCGGCACGAAGCAGATTTCGGTCAAAATGATTTACAGATGATGAAGGCAGTAATCGTTGAAAAATCCGGCGATGAAAATGCGCTCAAAATCGGCGAAGTTGCCGAGCCTGCGCTCAAGCCCGACGAAATACTGATTCGCGTCCGAGCCGCCGGGGTCAATCGCGCGGACATTCTTCAGCGCCAGGGATTCTACCCGCCCCCGCCGGGCGCGTCGGAAATCATCGGCCTGGAATGTGCCGGCGAAGTTGCCGCGGTCGGCGCTGCCGCCATCGGATGGAAAACAGGCGATCGCGCGATGGCATTGCTGCCGGGCGGCGGCTACGCCGAGAAAGCTGCGGTGCATTGCGGATCCGCGATGAAGATTCCCGCGCCGCTGAGTTTCGAGGAAGCTGCCGGAATCCCCGAGGTCTTTCTGACCGCGTTCCTGAACTTTTTTATGCTCGCCGGGATCAAGCGCGGCGAGACCGCTTTGATTCACGGTGGCGGCAGCGGCGTCGGCACCGCATCGATTCTATTGCTCAAGGAAGCGGGCGTGCGCGTGATCGTAACTGCGGGCGCGGATGAGAAATGCGAGCAATGCCTCAACTTGGGCGCCGACGTCGCGATCAACTACAAGCGCGGGCCTTTCGCGCCGGCCGTGAAGGCCGCGACCGACGGGCGCGGCGTGGATGTGATTCTAGACAGCATCGGCGGCGCCTACCTGCCCGGAAATATCGAGTCGCTTGCCAACGGCGGGCGGCTGGTCCTGATAGGCTTGATGAACGGGACGCGCGCCGAGCTCGATCTGGCCGCCGTTTTGCGCCGTCATCTGAAAATCTTCGGCTCGACTCTGCGCACACGCCCAGCCGCCGAGAAAGCGCAGATCGTCGCGGCGTTCCTCGGGCAATTTGGCGCGGCTCTCGAAGCCGGCCGGTTGCGTCCGCCAATTTACAAGGTGATCCCGGCCGCGGACGCGCCGGCGGCGCATCGCATGATGCAAGCGAGCGAGCACTTCGGGAAAATCATTCTCAAGTTCGACTGATCCCGGCGCTCGCAATTCAGGGCGGTCGGTTTCCTGACCTGCTCGAGCGCCGCGGGGAGTGGCGCAATTCGCGAAACTGATGGGTGTTCGCGGGCGCCTTCTGGTAGGATTCGGGGCGAAATAGCGTGAACCCCAAACCGATCAAACCCAACGCGCTCAAACCGGGCGATACAGTTGCGGTCGTCGCGCCCGCCGCGGCGATCGAACGGGAGCATCTCAAGCGTGGCGTCAACGTGCTCGCCTCGATGGGTTTTCGGGTCAAAGTTTCGCAGCGCGTGCTGGCGCGTTCGGGGATATTGGCCGGCGACGATCGCGAGCGGGCGAGCGAGCTTCAAGAATACTTTGCCGACCCCGAGGTCAAGGCGATCTTTTCCGCGCGCGGCGGTTACGGATGCGGGCGGCTACTGCCGCTGCTCGACTTCAAAGCGATGGCCCGCACGCCCAAGATCTTCGTCGGCTTCTCGGACGCAACCTTTATCCTCAACGCGCTGGTCGATTTCGCCGGGATGGTATCGTTTCACGGGCCGATGGTCGCGATGGATTTTGCGCGAGGCCTGAGCCCGCGCGCGTTCGAGCATATGAAAGACCTGCTCGGCGGCAAACTCGACGGCTTCGAGCTCGAGGCGCGCGAGACGATGCATCCCGGGTGCGCACAGGGCGAGGTTATCGGCGGCTGTCTGTCGGTGCTGGTCGCGATGATAGGCACACCGTATGAGCCGCGCTTCGACGGCCGAATCCTGTTCCTCGAAGACACGGGTGAGAAAGCCTATCGAATCGACAGGATGCTCGTGCAGTTGCGCCAAACCGGCGCGCTCGGCCGAGTGGCGGGAATTGTTTTCGGCGCGATTCGCGCGATCGACGGAAACGAGCAGGAGACGCGGCTGATCGCGCGCTTCGCCGCCGAGCAGACCGCCGGGCTGGGATGCCCGGTGCTGTACGGCGTCGAGGCCGGGCATGGCACCGAGAATTTTACGATTCCGTTCGGCATGGTGGCGCGAATCGATTCCGCCGCGCGCCGAATCATCTTCACTGAGCCGGCCGTGACGCGGTAACGGGCCAAGTTTTCCGGAGGATTAAGCGTTGGGATGGAGTGAGGTCGAGCAGGCATTCAACGACGCGGTCGAGGAGCGGGTGATTCCCGGCGCGACGGTCGTCGTGCGGCGCGGTGCGGAGGTCGCGTTCGAGGGCGCATTCGGATTCAGATCGATCGAGCCGAGCCGCTCGCCGGCCAAAATAGAAACCGTCTATGACCTGTCGTCACTCACCAAGGCGCTGGCGACGACGGTCGCGGTGATGATCCTGGCGCGCGACGGCAAGTTTCGCCTCGACGATCGAGTGACGCGCTTCTTTCCGAACTTTGGCGTGCACGGCAAGACCACCGTCACGTTTCGCCATCTGCTGGCGCATTGCTCGGGCCTGGCGGCGTGGCGGCCGTTCTACCAGCGGATCGCGGATATCGAAAAAAGCGGGCGGGTCAACTTCATGGCGAGTCACGGCGCCAAGGAGTTCGCTTACGAGGAGATTCATCGCGAAAAACCCGAGGCCGCGCCCGCGACCAAAACTATCTACTCGGATCTCGGTTTCATCTTGCTGGGTGAGACGATCGAAAAGGTCGCCAGCGTCGCGCTCAACCGATTCTGCCGCGAGAAAATCTTCCGCCCGCTGGGCCTGCGCGCGACCGACTATATAGACATTTCACTGATCCGCTCGCGACGGCTGGAGCCGGTCGCCGACATGTTCGCGCCGACCGAAATCTGCCCTTCGCGCAAGCGGCTGCTGGTCGGCGAAGTTGACGACGAGAACGCGTTCGCGATGGGTGGAGTGGCGGGTCATGCCGGACTGTTCGCGCCGGTGCGCGAGGTCGATCGCCTCGCGCGCGAGCTGATCGCGTGTTACGCCGGACGCTCGGATTTCGTGCCGCAAAAAATAATTCGTGAATTCTGGACGCGCGACACGACCGTGCCCGGCTCGACGTGGGCGCTTGGATGGGACACGCCGGCGGCGGAGCATTCCAGCTCGGGGCATCGATTCTCGCCGGCGGCAGTGGGCCATCTCGGCTTCACCGGCACCTCGATATGGATCGAGCCGGAGAGCGAGGTCGCGATCTCGATGCTGAGCAACCGCGTTCATCCGCGGCGCGACAATCAAAAGATTCGCGAGTTCCGCCCGAAGATTTACGATTTGATCATGGATGCGCTCGACGGTGGCTGATTCCGGCAGCACCGCGCGCCTCGCGCGCATCCCGGCGTCCGCCAAACGCGTGCATCTGATCGGAGTCGGCGGCACCGCGATGGCCGCTCTGGCCGGGATGCTGGTGGAGCGCGGCTTGTCGGTCACGGGCTCCGACAATCAGCTCTACGAGCCGACGGCGTCGCTGCTCAGGAACTCGCGGATCGGATTGACGACGGGATTTTCGCCCGCGAACCTGTTGCCCGCGCCCGACCTGGTGGTGGTGGGCAATGCGATCGTGGCGAGCAATCCCGAAGCCGTGGCGATCCTCGCTTCCGCGATCCCGTATCTCTCGATGCCTGAAGCGCTGTGGCATTTTTTTCTGAAGGGCCGGCGCGTGCTGATGGTCGCGGGAACGCACGGCAAGACCACTTCGACCGCGATGATGGCGCACGTGCTCGACGCGGCGGGGCGCGATCCCTCGATGCTGGTGGGAGGAGTGGCGAGCGATTTCGGATCGAACTACCGGCTTGGCCGGGGCGCCGATTTCGTGATCGAGGGCGACGAGTACGACACCGCGTTTTTCGACAAGGGGCCGAAGTTTCTGCACTACCGCGCCAGCGGCGCCATTATCACGGCTGTCGAATTCGATCACGCCGATATTTATCGCGATCTCGAGCATGTGAAGTCGAGTTTCCGCGCGCTCGTCGAGCAGATGGATTCGTCGCGTGTGCTCGCGGTATGCGCCGACTTCCCGCACGCGCTCGAGGTCAGCGCGGCGGCGCGCTCGCGGCGGCTCACGTACGGGCTGCGCGGGGGCGAGTACCGCGCGACGGAGATTACGGTGGGCGCTGACGGCGCGAGATTTTCGGTGATGCGCGACGGCGACCGAATCCAGAATTCAATCCATCTCCCGATCGGCGGCCGAATGAATGTCGCCAACGCGCTCGGCGTTTACGTGCTGCTGAGCGCGTTTGGAGTCTCCGGCGACGAGATTGCCGGCGGGTTGCACACCTTCAAGGGCGTGGTGCGCCGGCAGCAGGTGATCGGAGAGGCGGCGGGAGTGAGTGTGGTCGATGACTTTGCGCATCACCCGACCGCGATCGGCGTCACGCTCGAGGCGATTGCCGAACGGTTCCCCGGCCGGCGGATACTTGCGGCGTTCGAGCCGCGCTCGAATACGGCGCGGCGCAACGTTTTTCAAAATGCGTTCGCGGCCGCATTCGATCGAGCGTCGCGCGTTTATCTGGGCCCGGTCTATTTCAAGGAAAACGATCCGATCGCGCCGGGCGAGCGGTTGGAAACAGGCGCGCTCGCCAGTGCGATCAGTGCGCGTGGAGCGCGCGCGATTGCATGCGCGTCGAACGACGAGATCCTCGAGCGGATGCTCGCCGACGCGCGCGCGGGCGACGTCGCGCTGTTCATGTCGAACGGGCCGTTCGATGGATTGAAGGAACGATTCCTGGCGGCGTTGAAGGCTCGGGGGAGTGGAACGACTTAATTGAAGTGAAACCCGCCGTGGGTTTCACACTTCCCTGGGCAGCGGTGACCCCTGCACCCAATGTTAGGAAGAGATGCGGGCTTCGCCCTGCTAGAACACGTGGGGCGGAGGCACAAGTATCAATAGCCGAGGTTTGGATCGACCAGGTTCAGCAGCGGGCGGTTCGAGGCGAAGCGCTTTAGATTCTCTGCGAACAGTTGGCATGCCTTGTCCATGTAGCCGCGATTGGCGCCGGAAATGTGCGGCGTCAGGATGACGTTTTCCATATCCCACAGCGGGCTGTCGGCCTGGAGCGGTTCATGCTCGAACACGTCGAGGCCCGCGCCGCCAATCTTTCCCGCGCTCAACGCCGTGGCCATCGCGCGCTCGTCGATCACTTCGCCGCGCCCGATATTTACCAGGTACGCGCCGGCCTTCATCGCGGCGAATTCCCGCTCGCCGATGAACTTGCGCGTGTGGTCGGTGAGGGGCAGCGTGACGGACACGTAATCGCTGTCGCGGAGGATCGCTTCGCGCTCGCCCGGACCGAAGAAGCGCGCGGGAATCCTGCCTTCGGGATCGCCGAGCCCCGCCGGACACCATCCGGGATCGGCGCGCTCGGCCGGGTTGCGCTTGAGCGCGAGCACGTTCATCCCGAATGCGGCCGCGAGCCGCGCCGTTTCCCTGCCAATCGATCCGTAGCCGATGATGCCAAGGGTCTGCCCACGGATTTCGTCCACGCTCGCCATGAAAGCGCCCGAGCGCATCCACTCGCGGCGAATCTGCGCCCGAATCGCGAGATGAATCCGATGCGTATACGAGAGCATCGAGGCTATCGTGTATTCCCCGATCGGGGTCGCATGAATTCCGCTCGCGGTCGTGACTGGAATCGCGATCCCCTTGAGCGGTCCGCCGAGTACGTGGTCGGCGCCGGCGCTGAGCAGTTGAATCCACTTGAGGCCGCGCGCCCGGTTCGCGATGTCGTTGGGCATCCGAAACGTGAGCAGCACGTCGCATCCGCCGCTGACCAACTCGCTGACTTCTTCGAGGGTTCGGCACTGGCGATCGGACAATTCGGCTCCGGGCACTGCGCTGGTAATTGCGGCGCGATGCGCGGGTTGCAGCGCAACCGTGGATATTATTTTCATGAACGCCAGCAAAACTTTCGCATGGGTTCGCGCGCTCTTCAAGGAGAAATCGTGCAGGTTGAGCAGATCGCGCGGCGGGCTTATATTTGCAGAGTTCCTGCATCACCGGATCGATCGCCGAGCGCGATGAAATGAAGCTGCAAAAGATGCTCACGCTGGGCGTGACGACAGCTGTGCTGTTCGCGCTGTCTCATCTTGCAGTCGCGCAGGCGCAGGACTCGCAAACGGGCTCCCAGAGCGGCGGGAATTCGGCCAATCCCGGAATTACGGGGCAGGGCGGCAGCGACGCGACGCTCGAAATAGCTCCGCAGCCCGGCTTGGCGGCGCCGAAACCCGGCGTTCAGGAGATCCCCGGCGGCCGGAATTTTAATCCGGGCGAGAACAACGCGTCGATCGAACCCAACTTCCGCCCGAAAACAGAGAACGGCAACGGCGATATCAACGGCAACGCCGATAGCAACCGGCCGCATCCTCGGCCCTACCTCGGCATCACCGTGCAATATGCGACGAAGTGCTACCTCGGAGGGGAGGAGCATGGGCTCGAGGTGCTGACCATCGATCCCAACAGTCCGGCCGCGCAGGCGGGCCTGCAGGCGCGCTCCGGAATGAGCCCAATCGGCGCGGCGGTTTCCACGCTGACGGGAATACTGCCCGGCGGCTCGATCCTGGCTAACAAGGCGCTGACCAGTTCGGGAGCGATGGGACATGAGGGAGATCTGATTGTCGCGGTTGACGATCGGCGCGTGCGCGACCAGAGCGATCTGGAAAGCGCGATGGCGCGGCTCAAGCCGGGAGACACGATGTACCTGACGGTAATCAGGCCGCAAGGCAACTCGCACACGACACTCAAGATCGCGGTGCGAGTTGGCGCGGTGGGCGAGCCAATCGCGAATGCGGTGCCGCCGGGCGGCAACACGCGCTAGCCTCGCGATTTCATTTCACGATCACTCCTCCGGTACCGCGGCCGCGCGTTCGCGCGCGATTTTCTGCTATCATTCTTGTGACGCCAGCGGCATGTGCGCTCCTCGCGCGCATCGCCGCAAGGCGAATTTGCGTATTCGGATCGGAAAAACTTGCAACGCAGCCTCAAAGAAGCAGCCGGCGAACTCGAAGCGCGGCTCGCGGCAAATACCGAACGCCGATTCCCGGTGATGGGACTGCGCGGCACGGCCGGCGCGCTGATGATCCGCGAGATGCGGCTGCGATTGCAGCGTCCGATCGTCGCGATCACATCAACGGCGCCGGAAGCCGAGGCGCTGGCGGGGGAGGTTGCGTTTTTTCTCGGTGAGGCGTCCGACGCCGACGCCGCCACCCGCCGGGTGCATCTGATCCGCTCGTGGGAAGTGAAACCGATGGCGCAATTGTCGCCACCGACCGACGCGCAGGCGTCGCAACTGGCGGCGTTGTTCGCGATGCTTCGGCATGAGTCGCCGCTGGTCGTCACGTCGGCCGAAGCGCTGATGACGCGCACGATTCCGCGCGCGGTCTTCAACGAATCGATCGTTAAAGTGGCGATTGGCGACCGGCTGGATCTCGAGGCTCTCGTCGAAGCGCTGGCGGCGTGCGGCTATCAGCGCGTGCCGCAGAGCGAAGAGGCGGGCGACTTCAGCGTGCGCGGCGGAATCGTCGATGCGTTCTCGCCGCTGTACCGCGACCCGATTCGCATCGAGCTCGAAGACGACCTGATCACCTCGATTCGCCATTTCGACGCGAACAGCCAGCGCTCGGGCGGCGAACTGCTCGAGGCGACGATCACGCGCACTCGCTACGTGCCGCCGTCTGCGCTGAAGGACCCGAAGCTGCGCGAGCAGGTCGCGTTGCGGGCCGCGGAAATCGGCATGGTGCGCAAGGAGGCCGCGGAACTGTCCGAGGCGCTCGAGAACGGGTTGCTGTTTCCAGGCGCTGAACTGCTGATGCCGTATGTGTACGGACGCGCGCTCGACAGCGTGTTCGATTACATGCCGGCGGGTGCGTTGCTGTGGCTGGTCGATCCGGGGCGCATTCTCGCCGAGGCAAATCGATTTGCTGATACGGTTAACAGCGAGACCGCAGCGGCGGCGCGCAAGCCCGCGTTTCATCCGGCGCCGGAGTCGCTGTTCATCGGGGCGGACGCGTTCGAACGCGCGCTCGGAAACTTCACCGCGGTCGAGGCCGGCTCGCTGGTGACGATGGCCGCGCCGCGCGAGGGATGGGCGGTGCCGGTTGAGGTCAAATCGCAGGCCAGTCTCCGGCTGGGATCGAACCAACTGAGCGGACTGCAGACGCCGCCGAGCTTCGAGCCGCTGGCGACGGAATTGCGCGAAGTCCAGCGCGGGCAGGGACGTTCGCTGATGATCGTTGAGGGGCCGCATCAGGTGGCGCGCCTGCGCCGGCATCTGGAGGCGTGGGATCTCGAAGTCAACGTCGAATGCAAAAGTTTGTCGGCGCTGCTGGAATGTCCGGACTACCGCCCCGCGATCATGGAAGGGGAGATTTCCGCCGGTGTCGTTTTGCAGGCGGACGGTCTCTACATATACAGCGAAGAGGAAATTTTCGGCGAGCCGCGGGCGCATCGGCGGATGCGTCCGAGCGCCAAGGGCGCGCTGCTCAATCTTGAAGAGCTGAAGCCCGACGATTTCGTCGTGCATATCGATCACGGCATCGCGAAGTACCGCGGCCTGCGGCACATGAAGGTCGCCGACGTCGAGGGCGACTTTCTCAATCTCGAATACTCGGGCAACGACACGATGTACGTGCCGGTCGAGCGGATAAATCTCGTTCAACGGTACATCGGCGGCGACGACGCGGAACCCAAGCTCGACAAGCTGGGCAGCGGCTCGTGGGAGAAGGTAAAGCGGCGCACCAGGCAGGCGGTGCTCGCGATGGCGGCCGAGCTGCTCGACGTGTACGCGGCGCGGGAGGTGATGGAGGGGCACGCGTATCCGCCACCCGGCGCGGACTACGAGGAGTTCGCGTCGCGCTTCGAGTTCGAGGAGACTCCCGACCAGCAGTCGGCGATCGACGACGTCATCGGCGATCTGACGCGCGTCAAGCCGATGGATCGCCTGATTTGCGGCGACGCCGGCTTCGGCAAAACTGAAGTCGCGCTGCGCGCCGCGTTCATCGCCGTGATGGATGGCCGGCAGGTCGCCGTGCTGGTGCCAACGACGATCCTCGCCGAGCAGCACTGGAATACGTTTCGCGAGCGCTTCAAGGATTATCCGGTTCGCGTCGAGATGGTCTCGCGGTTTCGCAGCCACAAGGAAAATCGGGCGGTGATCGACGAGGCCGGCCGCGGCAAGGTCGATATCGTCATCGGGACGCATCGGCTGCTCTCGAGCGACGTTCAGTTCCCGCGCCTGGGCTTGCTGGTGATCGACGAGGAGCACCGATTCGGCGTAGTGGACAAGGAGCGAATCAAGAAGCTCAAGAAGTTGGTGCCGGTGTTGACGATGACCGCGACGCCGATTCCGCGCACGCTGCACATGGCGATGCTCGGCATCCGCGATCTCTCCGTGATTCAGACGCCGCCGCCGGACCGCCAGGCGATTCGCACCTTCGTCGCGCATTTCGACGACGCTACCATCCGCGATTCAATCCTGCGCGAGTTGAACCGTGGCGGCCAGGTTTTCTTCGTTCACAATCGCGTCGAGAATATCGACTACATGGCAAGTCATCTGCGCTCGCTGGTGCCCGAGGCCAAGACCGCAATCGCGCATGGCCAGATGAAGGAGCGACAGCTCGAGAACGTGATGCGCGACTTTATCGAAAAGCGGGTCAATGTGCTGGTCTGCAGCGCGATCATCGAATCGGGCCTGGATATTCCCAACGCGAACACGATGATCATCAATCGCGCCGATCATTTCGGTCTCGCGCAGCTATACCAGTTGCGCGGCCGCGTCGGCCGTTCGCGCCAAAAAGCCTACGCATACCTGCTGATCCCCGGCGAGCACATCATCACGCGCGACGCCAAGCGGCGAATCGATGCGCTCCGTGAACTGGTCGAGTCCGAGAGCGGCGGCGGTTTCAAGCTCGCGATGGCCGACCTCGAGCATCGCGGCGCCGGCAACCTGCTCGGCCATGAGCAACACGGACAGATCGCGGCGGTTGGGTTTGAGCTCTATACCGAGATGATGGAAGAGGCGATTGCCGAACTGCGTGGCCAGCCGCAGCGGCCCGACTTCGAGCCCGAGCTTCGAATCGCAGTGCCCGCGTATATCCCCGAGGCTTACGTCTCCGACGAGAACGAGCGGTTGGTGCTCTATCGGCGGCTCGCGCGGGCGGATCGCGAGGAGGATCTCGGCGAGATTCGCGACGAGATGCGCGATCGGTTCGGCCCGGTGCCGACGCTGATCGAAAATTTGATCGCGGCGATGAATGTTCGGCGCCAGATGAAACAGCTGATGATACTGAGCGCGATTCTCAAGGGCTCGCAGCTCGAGATCAGATTTCATCCCGATGCGCCCGTGGAAACCGCGCGGCTGGTGAAGCTCGCGGACCAGAATCGGCGTACGATGCGGCTGACGCCGTCGTACCAGGTGATCGCGCGAATCGAACCCGGAGAATACGAGCAACTGTTCGCGCAACTCGACGGCGTCTTGCAGGCTCTGGCGGGCTGTGAAAAGTTGGAAAACTGGCCAGCCGCGAAAGTCGGGCAGGCCGTCAATTAGACTGATGCAAAACGGAAAATTGTCCCCGCGTGCCGCCGCGCGATGCGCCCGCGGCGCTGCCGACGTGGCGACGGCGTTGGTGGCGTCGCTGGGAATTGTCCTGGCGGGCGCGGTTTCGGGTTGCTCGGTGGATCTCCTCAAACCCGGCTCTTTCGATACTTTCAAACAGGCGGCCGCTTCTTCAACGGTGACGGCGCCATCGGCGTCGGCGTCAACCGGGGCCGCCAACCCGTCCCGGGCGGCGAAGCCGGCTCCGAACCCGGTCACCGAGGCGCAAACCGACGAACCGCCACCTCCACCAGCGCCCGTTGCCTCGGATGAGCCCGCGGAACCGAGCACGCCGGCGCTGGATCGTGTCGTCGCCAGCGTTGATGGCGATCCGATCACGATGCGGGAGGTCAAAGATTTCGCGGCGCAGCGCGGCCAGCCGATTCAGACCGACGATTTCGCTTCTTCGGACGCCGCCAAGGTCGCGGTCAAGGCGTTGATCGGGGAGAAATTGCTCGAACAGGAAGTGAAAAAGTACGATGACAAGGTCGACGAAGCGCAGATCGAAAA
Organism: uncultured Pseudomonadota bacterium; assembly: GCA_937889395.1. Taxonomy (GTDB): domain Bacteria; phylum Desulfobacterota; class Binatia; order Binatales; family Binataceae; genus Binatus. The sequence continues at coordinate 13,963 of CALAOW010000115.1, forward strand.
GTACATCCAGCAGTTGCGGCAGGACAAGCACATGAGCGATGTGGAATTCCGCGCGCAACTACAGGCGAGCGGGATGAGCTACGATGAATTGCGCAAGCGGGCGCGCCTCGATATCGAAAAAGCAATGATGATCGAGCAGGAAGTCCGCGCGAAAATCGACGTGCCCGACACCGACATCAAGGCCTACTACGATACCCACAAGGAAGACTTCACGATTACCAAGGAGCGTCTCAAGCTTGCGCAGATTCTGATCGCGCTGCCGCCCAACCCGACCGCCGCACAAGTGTCCGCCGCGCAAAAGAAAGCCGACATGGTTCGCGCGCGCGCAGCCAAGGGCGGCGACTTCGGCGATCTCGCGCGCGTGTATTCGGACGACGAATCAAAGTCCAACGGCGGCGAACTCGGATGGTTCGCGCCGTCCGACGTCATGGACCAGATTCTGGCCGCGGTAAAGCCGCTCAAGCCCGGCGAAATTTCGGCGCCGATTCGCACCAGCCACGGCATTCATATCGTCAAGCTCGAGGAACACGAAGTGCCGGGCCTCGTGCCGCTCAACGACGTCAAGGCGCCGATTCGCGCTCAACTGGTCGATCAGCAATCCGGCGCGCAGCTCGAAAAGTGGGTTGAATCCGATCTTGTCAAGCAGCATTACGTCGAGACCATGTACTAGATGATGACGGCGCTCAGACGAAAGCCGCCGCCGCGGTTGGCGATCAGCATGGGCGATCCGGCGGGCGTCGGGCCCGAGGTGATCCTCAAGGCGGCAGCGGCGCTCGCGAGCCGCCGTGATGCGCCGTCGATTGCGGTAGTCGGCGATTTGTCCGCGATGCGCGCGGCCGCTGCCCGCCTGAGCGACGTGCCGGCGCCTTGCCAATGGCTTCCTGGTCAGCTGCCGATTCGTTTGACCAAAGGACTCGGCGTACTTTCCATATCGAGTTTGCCGGCGCGCGCAATTCGCCCGGGGCATCCCACGCTTGAGGGCGGCGGCGCCGCCTATGACTACATCGTAACCGGCGCGCGGATGGCGATGAGCGGCGGCGCTGACGCGCTGGTGACCGCGCCGATCAGCAAGGATTGGATGAACCGCGCGGGGCATCATTTTCCCGGGCATTCGGAACTGCTTGCGCATCTGGCGCGAACCCGGCTGTGGCGCATGATGTTCGTGGCCGGCGAGCTGACGGTGGTGCTGGTGACTGCACATATGGGATTTGCAAAAGTGGCGTCCGCACTGACGCAGCGCAATGTCCTGGACACCATTGGCCTGCTCTCCGCGCACTTGCGCGGTGCGCTTGGCGTTGCACGGCCGCGAATCGCGGTGCTCGGCTTGAATCCTCATGCGGGTGAAAGCGGGATGTTCGGTGATGAGGAAATCCGCGTAATCGCGCCGGCGATTCGACGCGCGCAGCGTGACGGCATCGACGCGTACGGTCCGCTCGCACCCGACACCGCGTTCATCCGCAAGGCGGGTTCGTTTAACTTCGACGCTGCGGTTGCGATGTATCACGACCAGGGCTTGATTGCGGTCAAGACGCTGGAGTTTGATCGTGCGGTGAACGTCACGCTCGGATTGCCATTCGTCCGCACCTCGCCCGACCACGGAACGGCGTTCGACATAGCAGGGAAGGGAATTGCAAATCCGTCGAGCATGATTGCCGCGATCGAATACGCGTGGCGGGCCGCGGCGGGACGCGAAAAGACCGGGCCGCGGGTGTCGGCGTAAGCAGCGATGGCCGATCGAATCGTCATCAAGGGCGCGCGCGAGCACAATCTCAAGAACATCGATCTCGAGATTCCGCGCGATCGACTGGTCGTGATCACCGGACTCTCCGGCTCGGGAAAATCGTCGCTCGCCTTCGACACGATTTACGCCGAGGGTCAGCGCCGCTACGTCGAATCGCTGTCGGCCTACGCGCGCCAGTTCCTCGAACAGATGGAAAAGCCCGACGTCGATTCGATCGAAGGATTGTCGCCCGCAATCTCGATCGAGCAGAAGACCACCTCGCGCAATCCGCGCTCGACGGTGGCTACTATCACCGAAATCTACGACTACCTGCGCCTGCTCTTCGCGCGGGTGGGACACGCGTTCTGCTACAACTGCGGCCGCGAAATCACCCAGCAGAGCGTGCAGCAGATCGTTGACCGAATCATGGGATGGCCCGACGGGGCGAGGATTCACGTGCTCGCGCCGATTGTCCGCGATCGCAAGGGCGAGTATCGCAAGGAATTGTCCGAGATGAAGCGCGCGGGTTTCGTGCGCGTGAAGATCGACGCCAAGCTCTATGAACTCGGCGAGGAGCCGGCGCTGAACAAGAACCAGCGCCACACCATCGAAGTGATGGTCGATCGGCTCGCGATTCGCAAGGGAATCGAGAAGCGCTTGTCGGACTCGCTGGAAGTTGCCTTCAAGTACGGCCAGGACCTGCTCAAGGTCGAGCGCCTGGACGGGCCCAACAACGAGAGCGAGATCTATTTCAGCCAGCGCTTCGCGTGCGTCGATTGCGGAATCTCGTATCCGGAAATCGCGCCCCGGATGTTCTCGTTCAACAGCCCCCACGGCGCCTGCGTGGAATGCTCGGGAATCGGATCGATCATGTATTTCGATCCCGAATTGGTCGTGCAAAACGAGGACTTGAGCATCTCCGATGGCGCCATCGCTCCGTGGGCGACGATGAACTATCTGCAGCCGGTGCTCGACGCGCTCGCCAGGCATTACAAGTTCAGCCTCGATCAACCGTGGAAGGAAATTCCGCTCAAGGTGCGCAAGGCGATCATGCACGGCTCGGGGATCGAGGAGATCGAGTTCGCCTACCAGCGCGGGCATCATCGCGCCGAGTACTCGAAAACGTTCGAGGGCGTGCTCCAGTGGCTGGATCGGCGCTACAAGGAAACCGAGTCCGAAGGCGTGCGCGAGTTCCTCGAGGCGTACATGAACATGCGCCCGTGTCCCGCCTGCAACGGCGCGCGGCTCAAGAAGGAAAGCCTGTACGTCCGCTTCAACGGCAAGTCGATTTCGGAAGTGACTGCCATGTCGATCAAGCAGGCGCTCGCGTTCTTCGCCGCACCGAAGCTCAGTGCGCAGGAAGCGGAAATCGCAAAACTCATTTTGAAGGAAATCCGCGAGCGGCTGAATTTTCTCGCCGGCGTCGGACTCGAGTACCTTACGCTCGATCGCCCGTCGGGAAGCCTCTCCGGCGGCGAGGGCCAACGCATCCGTCTCGCCACTCAAATCGGATCGAGCCTCGTCGGCGTGCTTTACATCCTCGACGAGCCGTCGATCGGACTTCATCAGCGCGACAACCAGCGCCTGCTGGCGACGCTCAAGCGCCTCAGGGATCTCGGCAACACCGTGCTGGTGGTCGAGCACGATCGCGAGACGATGCTCGAGGCCGACCATCTCATCGACATGGGACCGGGCGCTGGAATTCACGGCGGCTACGTCGTCTCGCAGGGCACTCCCGAGGATGTGATGCGCGATGAAAACTCGCTCACCGGCAAGTATCTTTCGGGGCAAGTCGAGATTCCCGTGCCGTCCCGGCGCCGGAAGCTTTCCAACCGATGGCTGACCGTTAAGGGCGCGCATGAGAACAATCTGCGCGATCTCACGGTCGCGATTCCGCTCGGCGTCTTCACCTGCATCACCGGCGTTTCGGGTTCCGGCAAATCGACGCTCGTGCTCGACACCATCTATCGCGCGCTCTCGCAGAAACTAAATCACAGCCGCGAACGCGCCGGCGCCTACAAGACGCTCGACGGCGTCGAGCATCTCGACAAGGTTATTCACGTCGATCAAAGCCCGATCGGACGCACGCCGCGCTCGAATCCCGCGACCTACACCGGCCTGTTCACCCATATCCGCGAGCTGTTTGCGCAATTGCCGGAGGCACGCATGCGCGGGTACGGGCCGGGGCGATTTTCGTTCAACATCAAGGGCGGACGATGCGAAGCGTGCGAAGGCGACGGCATCATTCGAATCGAGATGCACTTTCTGCCGGACGTTTACGTTACCTGCGAGGTCTGCGCAGGCAAGCGCTACAATCGCGACACGCTGGAAATTCAATACAAGGGCAGGAATATCGCCGAGGTTCTCAACATGACCGTGCTCGACGCGGTCGAATTCCTCGGCTCAGTTCCGCCGATTCGCCAGAAGCTCGAAACGTTGCGCGACGTTGGCCTCGATTACATTCATCTCGGCCAGTCCGCGACGACCCTGTCCGGCGGCGAGGCGCAGCGCATCAAGCTTGCCAAGGAACTCGCGCGGCGCGCGACCGGCCGCACATTTTATATCCTCGATGAGCCGACCACCGGGCTGCATTTCGACGACATCAAAAAGTTGCTCGGTGTGCTCGGCCGCCTCGCCGACGCGGGCAACACCATCGTCGTGATCGAGCACAACCTCGACGTTATCAAGACGGCCGACTACCTGATCGATCTCGGGCCCGAGGGCGGCGATCGCGGCGGCAATGTAGTCGCAAAAGGCACGCCCGAGGAAGTCGCCGGCGTGAAGGCTTCATACACCGGCGGCTTTCTGCGCCAGGCGCTCAACCATCGCGCCGCCGCATAGCAATAGCGTGCGCGTTCACGATTCCGTCGTCGCCGTAACGTCGTAGATGATCCGTCCGTCCGCGACGCGCGCGAACGGCGCGAGCACGTGCGGCAACGAAAACAATTTCCCGGTCGGCATGATGTGCTCGACTGTCCAATCGCGAATCACAAGATTGTCCGAGATGATTCGCCGATGGCATCGCCACCATAATCCTTCGGAACACATGTACGCAGTTCGCGCGCCCGCGGCGGTCAGTGTCAGTTCGCGCATGCCATCTTCGAAATCCGCGCTCTCCGTATAGTCCGCGTACGATCGGAACGCGGGATGCTCCCATGCGGTATGCGGGGAGTCGTCGCGCTTCGAATGACGCCTGCCGCCGAGGCGCTTGATCCATCGATACTCGATTCCCGCGCGCTCGAGCGAGGCGGAAAGTTCCGCCTGGTTGAATTGCGGCCATCGTTTTGAGCTCGGGAACGATCGCACGTCGGCGACGATCGCGATGCGATGCTCGCCGAGCAATTCAAGCAAACGCTCGATCGGATGCGTCGAGTGTCCGATCGTGAAGATCAGCGAGTGCGGATCCTGCTCGCTGGCGGCCCTATTGCGCGCTGGCGGCGTCGGCGGCCTTCTCCATCTGCGAGGTTTTGATCTTCGCTTCGCTCTGGTTCGCGGCCGCGACGACGATCATCGAATCGGGGTGCAGATATTTTTTTGCAACCGCCAGTACTTCATCCTTGGTGACCGATCCGATCAGCTTCGGATACTGCTCCGCGTAGTCGAGCCCCAGGCCGTAGAACTCGACCTGCACCATGAACGACGCGATCGCGCTCTGCCGCTCGAGCCCCAGCGGGAAGCTGCCGATAAGAAACTTTTTCGCGCCATCCAGTTCGGCGTCGCTGACCGGTTTTTCCTGGATCTCGCGAAGCTGCTGCAGGATCAAATCGATTGCTTGGTTCGAACTCTGGTTCTTGGTTTGAAGGCTGATGCTGAACGCGCCCTGGAACTTGCCCGGCTCGAAGCTGCTGGTGACCGAATAGGCCAGGCCGTGCTCGCTGCGAACGACCTTCACCAGGCGCGAGGAAAATCCGCCGCCGCCCAGTATGTAGTTCATCACTTTCAGCCGGTAAAAATCGGGATTCGAACGCGCCACGCCGCCGCAACCCATTATGATATTGGCTTGCACGACGTTTCGATCTATCAGTTTCGCATGAAGACCCGGCGCGACTGTGATTGGTGGCGGTTGGGCTTGAGGCGCGACGGAACCGGAAAGGCCCGCCAGCTCTTTTTCAAGTGATACTTTAACTTCGTCGGCGGCCACGTCGCCGGCCACCGCGATAATCGCGCTGCCAAGCTTGTAATTGTCGCGGTAGAAGCCGCGCACGTCGTCAGCGCTAAGTTTGCCGGCCGATTCCGACGAGCCTTCGCCCGGATGCCCGTACGGCGAGTCGCCGAACAGGTCTTTTGTGAATTCCACATCCGCAGTGTAGCCCGGTTGTTCTTCCGCCGACTTGATTTCCGCGACCTGCTCGCCGCGTTTGCGTTCGATATCGGCCTCCCGAAGTCCGGGCTCCGTCAGGATTCCCGCCAGCAGTTTGAGCGTATCGCCCTGGTACTTCTTCAGCGTCGTCATCGCGGCGGTCGAATAGTCGCGGCCGGCCGACACCCCGACCGAACTGCCCATGAAATCGACTTTCTGATCGAACTCCGGCGCGGTGAGTTCCTTGGTGCCCTGCGAAAGGCATCGCGCCGTCAGCTCGGCCAACCCTTCCTTGCCCTTGGGGTCGCGCCGCGTGCCCGCGTCGAATGCGATCGACACTGTCACCATCGGCAGTCGATGCTCTTCCGAGACGAGCAGGACCGCGCCGTTGCTGAGCGTCATCCGCTTGATCTCGAGTGCATGCGACGGCGAGGCCGCGAAGACCAACGCCGCGATTGCCGTGACGCCAGCGAAAGCGAACATTTTCATCCGATCTGCCGCGCCGCTCATCGGATCGCCTCGGCGGCTTCGCCCGCGTCGGGAGCATGGCGCAACTCTCCGCCACTCAGTCCGCCGCCCCCATGCGGCAGAACGCCGGTCGGCGCCAGCACGCCTTCGGTCATGTTGGTCGCGACCAAATAAGTTTTCGCGACCCGCTGGACTTGATCCGCGGTCACCTTGTCGATTCCCTCCAGGTACTTGTCGACGAGATGGTAGTCGCCGAGCATTTCGTACATTCCGAGCAGTTCGGCCTCGCGCATGATCGAGTCCTGCCCGAACACGTATTGCGCCTGCTCGAGATTCTTGGCCTTCTGCAATTCCTCTGCGCCGACCGGAGTATCGCGCATCGCGGCGATTTCCTTTTCGACTTCGGCCTGGGTATCCGCCGCCTTCACGCCGGGACGCATCTGCGCCGACACGATGAACAATCCCGGATCGAACGAGGTCATCTCGTAGCCGGCGCCGATATCGACGACCATCTGCTTTTCGACGACCAGCTTCTTGTAGAGCCGCGAGCTCTGGCCGTCGCTCAGAATTTCCGAAGCCACTTCGAGCGCGTAACTGTCGGGGCTCGAAATATTCGGCACGTGATACACCTCTTCGAAGGCCGGAAGATTGGCCGCGTGCTGCAGTTCGACGTGCCGGGTTCCTTGTTGCGGCGGCTCGAGTTCCGCGACTGGTGGCGGCTTGGGACCGTTCTTGATTCCCGCGAACGCCTCGCTGATTTGCTTGAGCACCTGGTCGGCGTTGAAGTCGCCGACCGCCACGATCACCGCGTTTTGCGGTGAGTAATAGACTTTGTGATACGCCATCGCGTCTTCGAGCGTCAGCCCGTCAACGTCGTGGAACCATCCGATCACCGGCCAGTGGTACGGATGCGCCAGGTACGCTTGCGCGCGAACCGTCTCGTCGAGCGCGTCCTCCGGATTGTCATCGGTGCGCAGGCGCCGCTCTTCGAGCACGACGTGCTTCTCTTTGTCGAAATCTTTGGGCTCGAAGTTGGCCATCCGATCGGCTTCGAGCGTGATCGGCACGTCCAGGTGATCCTTGGTGATCTTCTCGAAATAGTCCGTGAAGTCCGTTTCCGTGAACGCGTTATCCATCCCGCCGTTTTGTTGGATGATCTGCGAGAACTCTTCGGGACCCAGCTTCTTGGTGCCCTTGAACATCAGATGCTCGCACAGATGCGACAGTCCCGTCTTGCCCATTTGCTCGTTGCGCGAGCCGACGCGGTAGAAGACGTTGAAGATCGCCAGCGGCGCCTTGTGATTTTCCAGCACCAGCACTCTGAGCCCGTTGGGAAGCGTCTGGGCCTTGACCGCGTCCGCGATTCCCGCGCGCGCCGGCGCCGAAGCGGCGATGCATAGAAGGGTACCGAGCGCCGCCATTGGAACCAGACGGCGATGATTGCCAAAGATCGTGATGCGCATAGCTTGCGATCATCTAAGTCTGCCGCTCGCAGCCAAGTCAAGGAACCGAAGCCGAAACCGCCGCCCCGCGCCGCACGCCTGCTGGAACTTTTCCGTGTGCTCTTTTCTTTGTGTCATTCTGAGCGCAGCGAAGAATCCCGGTGCGGTGCTTGACACCGCACTATTCTCGCAATTGCGGCAAGCGAGCGTAACTGCCGCAGCCGGCGCTAAATTGCATCGGTGGGGCGGTCCAAGTAACAATGATTAGATTAGTATTACGACGATGCCTGAAATTGCCGAGAAAGCGCAGGACCTGTTCGAAATCAAGGGCGTGCTGACGAAGTTCATGCGGATGCTGTTTCCGCTTGAGTTCCGCATCGACTCGCTTGCGAACAGCGGCCCGATGCTGCCGTTTCACTATCCGCTCCTGCCCGGCGAAATGATCTATCTGCCCGAGCGGCTGGAACCGTTCGGCACTCGCGGCGACGCCTACATCTACTATTTCGTCACCACCGCCCATCTGGCGGCGCGTCATGACTTCGGCACCTTCAAGCTGAAACTCGCGGACATCGCAGGCTTTGAAGAGCGCGGCGAGACCGGCGTCGAGGCGATCGACAGTTTCGTCGCGTCGTTCGACGACCCGGGCCTGGCCGGCGCTCTGATGCGGCTGGCGGAGTCGGCGCGAATCGACGCCGAACTGGCGCGTCGTTATCGCGGACTCGCGCCGCGCATCGCGGGCCTCAACCGCTCTCTCCTCGAACGGCTTCATCCCCAGTCGCTCAGCACGATGCTGGTGCGTGCGGCGCTCGATCTCGACGCGAGAGGCGAAGGGCTCGAATCCCCGCTGGTGCTGATGGCGTCGGCCCACTTCGCTCCCGTTCGCGAGCACGGCGCCGATGTCATGACCAGCGTCCGCCAGGTCAGTGCCCTCTACGATTGGCTCCAGGAGCTGATTCGGGAGGCGCGCGAGCGCGGCGAAGGCGATCCGCTCACCGAAGAAGAAGCCGAGAGGATGCGCAACGACCTGATCAAGGGAATGAAGGGCTCGGAATCGCAGACCGCCGCCGAAGGCGACGAGGGCGAGGATGGCGACGGCGGCGGCGAGCCCGATCAGAACGTTCAGATGGACGTCTCGGGCAAGCATTCCAAGGGGGGCAAGGGCAGGGCGCTCTCGCCCGAGGAATTGCGCAAGCTCATCGAGCAGGGCGCCGAGCTCAAACCGTCGCAAGGCGACGGCAGCGCCGACGGCGACGGCATGTACCTGACGCAACTGACCGGCAAGCAGCTCAGCGAGCTCGAGCAGATGCGCGAGCAGCTCGGCGAGGTCGGTTCCGTCACCGGTCAGGGACGTTTGATGATCGGCCGCGGCCGCCAGGATTCCTACTACGCCTACGACGAATGGGATTACGTGCTGAACGATTACCGCCGCAGTTGGTGCCGGCTGCGCGAAATTCCGATGACCGGCGACGAGGGCGATTTTTTCGAGAACACGCTCGTTCGCTACGCCGACATGCTGCCCGGCGTGCGCCGCAACTTCCAGCGCATCCGCCCCGCCTCGTACCGGATGGTTCGCGGACTCGAGGATGGCGAGGAAATCGACATCGATCGCACCATCGAGGCTCGCGTGGCGCGCCTGATGGGCGAGACGCCCGACGGCCGCTTCTACAAGGCTCGCAAGAAAGAGGCGCGCGACGTCGCCACCTTGTTCCTGCTCGACATGTCTGCTTCCACCGACGAGCCCGTCCATCGCGAGCCGCGCAAGCATACCGACAATGACGACACCGACGACTGGATGAAGGCGTGGGAGCGCCGCCCGCAAACCGCCAATCGTCCCCGCCGCATCATCGACGTGAACAAGGAAGCGCTCGTCATCATGGCGCAAGCGCTCGAGGAAATCGGCGACGCGTACGCGATCATGGGTTTCTCCGGACACGGCCGCGACAACGTCGAGTTCTACGTGATCAAGGAATTCGATCAGGAACTCACCGACGAGGTGAAGGCCCGCGTCGGCGCCGTCGAGCCCAAGCGCTCAACCCGGATGGGCGCCGCGATTCGCCACGTGCGCGAGAAATTCAAGGACGTGTCCTCGCGCGCCAAGCACATGATCCTGCTCAGCGACGGCTTCCCGCAGGACTTCGACTACGGCCACGATCGCCGCTCGAACGCCTACGGCATTCAGGACACGATGGTCGCGTTGAAGGAACTCGAACTGGCCGGCGTGCTGCCGTTCTGCATCACGGTCGACAAAACCGGCCACGACTACTTGCGCCAGATGTGCCAATCGTCGCGCTACCTGGTGATCGAGGACATCGCATCGCTGCCCCGCCAGTTGCCGAAGATCTACGAGCAAGTCATCCGCTGGTAGCTCCGCTCTGACTCTCAGTCCTGGTTCTCTCTTCGCCACAAAAGTTCAGGGATGAACTGTTCACCCTTATCCATGCGCGCCCGCCTTGCTATTGACCGCGCATGAGCATCGCTCACAATGCCGCTCGCTTGCTCGCATCTCTGAAAATCGCGCCACGCTCGTCTCTCTTCCGAAATATAATTTTGACGGAACGAAACGACCGATGGCGGGCCATCAGTCGCCGAACCACAACTAATGGTAGAAATCGTCAATTTTGCCGGATCGCAGATATACGAATCAGCGCGCAGTATCCATCCGCAGATCGCGCCCCGTCATCTCGGCCGGCGCTTTCACTTCGAGCATCGCGAGGATCGTCGGCGCCACATCCGCGAGCGTCCCGCCGTCCTTGAGCCGCCCCTTGAATTTCGGGTCGTAGAGAATCAGCGGCACCGGATTCGTCGTATGCGCGGTATGCGCCTGTCCGGTCGCGGGATCGGCCATGAATTCCGCGTTGCCGTGATCCGCCGTGACCAGCGCGACGCCTCCGCGCTTTGCGAGCGCCTCGATCATGACGCCCAACGCCGCGTCCGCCGCCTCGACCGCCACCACGGTCGCCTCGAACTTGCCGGTATGTCCGACCATGTCGGGATTGGCGAAGTTCATCACGATCACGTCGAACTTGCCGCCTTCGATTTCCTCGGCAACGCGCTTTGCAATCTCCGCCGCCTTCATCGCCGGCTCCAGGTCGTAGGTCGCGACCTTCGACGACGGAATCAGCGCGCGCTCTTCGAGCGGGAACGCCTGCTCGACGCCGCCATTGAGGAAGTACGTGACGTGCGCATATTTTTCCGTCTCCGCGACGCGCAAATTCCTGAGCCCCGCGCGCGCCAGCACCTCGGCGAGCGTGTTGCGCACGTCTTCGGGTGCAAACGCCAACGGGAGTGCGAACGAACGGTCGTACTCGGTCATGCACACGTAGCCGACCTTTGGGATGCGCGCGCGCTGGAAGCCGGAGAATCCATCGAGCGCGATTGCGGCCGTGAGCTCGCGCGCTCGGTCCGCGCGGAAGTTGTAGCAGATGACCTGGTCGCCGTCCGCCATCGGCGAGCGCTTGCCGATCACGTGCGGCTCGGCAAACTCATCGCTCTTGCCCGCGGCGTACGAATTCTCCACCGCCGCGCTCGCGCTCGACGTGGCGATACCTTCGCCGTCGACAATCGCGCGCCACGCCCGCTCGACTCGCTCCCATCGCTTGTCGCGATCCATCGCGTAGTAGCGCCCCGTGACCGTCGCGATTCGCCCGCGCCCGAGCTGTTTCAGCTTCGCTTCGAGCCGATCGATAAACGCGAGTGCCGAGCGCGGCGGCTTGTCGCGCCCGTCGAGCACGGCGTGAACCGCAATCCTGCTCGCGCCGTTCGCCGCGGCGACGTCGAGCAACGCCATCAAATGATCGATATGACTGTGCACGCTGCCGTCGGAAAGCAGTCCCCAGATATGCAGCGTCGTGCCGAGCGCGACGGTCTTTTTGATCGCATCGAGCAGCGTCGGATTGCGCGCGAATGCTCCGCTCTCGATCGCTTTCGTGATTCGCATCAGGTCCTGGTAGATCACGCGGCCGGCGCCGATGGTGAGATGCCCGACTTCGGAATTGCCCATCACCCCCGGCGGCAGTCCCACCGCCTCACCCGACGCGTCGAGTTCGGTGTGCGCCTGCGTAGCGTAGAGCCGGTTCATCACGGGAGTCTTCGCCGCGGCGATCGCATTCGACGCGCCGCTCTTGCTGACTCCCCATCCGTCGAAAATCACCAGCGCCGCAACCGGCGGCCGCACCGCCATCACGATTTCCCGCCCGCCGTACCGCGCTTGAAGACCGCAGCGCCATGATACTGCGCCTTTGCGCCAAGCTCCTCGGCAATTCTCAGAAGCCGGTTGTATTTCGCGGTGCGCTCGGACCGGCACATCGATCCGGTCTTGATTTGTCCCGCACCGGTCGCGACCACCAGGTCCGCGATCGTCGTGTCCTCGGTCTCGCCCGAGCGATGAGAAATCACGCTGGTGTAACCCGCCGCGCGCGCCATCTCGATCGTGGCCAGCGTCTCGCTCAGCGTGCCTATCTGGTTGAGCTTGATCAGAATCGAATTCCCGACGTGCTCGTCGATTCCGCGTTTGAGAAATTTTGGATTGGTGACGAATATGTCATCGCCGACCAGTTGCGTCTTCGCACCGAGTTCGCGCGTCAGGATTTTCCATCCCGCCCAATCGTCTTCGGCCAGCCCGTCCTCGATCGAGACGATCGGATATTTCTTGAGCCACGCTGCGTAGAACTCGACCATCTGCTCTGCACTGCGCGCGCTTTTGTCCGAGCGCGCGAACACGTACTTGCCGTTTTCGTAAAATTCGCTCGACGCCGGATCGAGCGCGATCGACACGTCGATGCCGGGACGGTAGCCGGCCTTCGTGATCGCTTCGAGGATCACCTCGATCGGCTCCTCGTTGCTTTTGAGATTCGGCGCGAATCCGCCTTCATCGCCGACGTTGGTCGAATGGCCGCGCTTCTTGAGCACGGCCGCCAGCGCATGAAAGACCTCCGCGCCCATCCGGATTGCCTCGGCGAAATTTCCCGCCCCCGCCGGCACGATCATGAACTCCTGCATATCGACGTTCGAGTCGGCATGACGCCCGCCGTTGACCACGTTCATCTGCGGCACCGGCATCACGTGCGCGTCAGGATTGAGATGCCGATACAGCGGCACTCCGTTGGCCGCGGCCGATGCGTGCGCGGCCGCGAGCGATACGCCGAGCGTCGCGTTGGCGCCCAGCTTCGATTTGTTCGCGGTGCCGTCCAGTTCGATCAGCGCCCGGTCAATGGCGCTCTGATTCGCCGCGTCGGCGCCCTTGAGCTTGTCCGCGATCGTCCGGTTGACGTTGGCGACCGCTTTCAGCACGCCCTTGCCGCCGTAGCGTTTCGCGTCGCCGTCGCGAAGTTCGAGCGCTTCGTGAACGCCGGTCGATGCGCCCGACGGTACCGCGGCGCGGCCGAGCGCGCCGCCGCGAAGCCGCACGTCAACTTCGACTGTGGGGTTTCCGCGCGAGTCGAGAATCTCGCGCGCCTTGATCTCTACGATTTCTGTGGATACCGCCATCGATCTCATCCTCGCCGCGTATTGAAGTCCCGCATTCTAGAGCAGGCCGGGTCAGCTTGTCACGCGCGATGCCTCGTCAACCCGTGCCATTAAAGGTTAAAATGCTGTCGATGAGTCGCAGATACATCGTTGCAATGATTCCGCTGCTACTGCTTTGCGGAGCATTCACGGTCCACGCAGGCGGTGGCGCTGCGATCGCCGAGACGCCGGATGCCAAGCGCGGAGTGTTCACGAATCCCCAACGCGTGACGATTGAAGGTTATAGCCAGGACGCGATGGAGCCGTTCATCAGTCCCGACGGCAACTATCTGTTCTTCAACAATTCGAACGCCCCGACCGTGGACACCAATCTGTACTACGCGACGCGTATCGACGACCTGACGTTTCAATTCCAGGGCGAGATTGGCGGCGTCAACTCGACGGCGCTGGACGCGGTCGCCTCGATGGACGTCAACAACACATTCTATTTCGTCTCGACGAGAAGCTACGCTACGACTTTTTCAACTATCTATTGGGGTGCTTTTTCCGGCGGCAACGTCTCGGGCGTCGCGCTCGTGCCGGGAATCTCGAAGGAGAAGGCGGGGTGGGTAAATTTTGACGCGTGTATCAGCCCTGACGGCAACACGCTCTACTTCGTGGACAGTTTCTTCGGCTCGGCCGGGCAGCCGCAAAACGCGAGGATCTCGATCGCGACGCGCAAGGGCGATCACTTTGTGCGTCGCAAGAACAGCGCCAAAATCATGCGCAAGATCAACACGCACGCGCTCAACTACGCGCCCGACATCTCCAGGTCGGGGCGCGAATTCTTCTTCACTCGGTTCGACGGGAAAGAACCTGCGATCTACGCGGCCCGTCGCGCAAAAGCGTCGAGGCCATTCGGAACGCCGGTCAAGATCAAAGCGATTACAGGATTCGCGGAAGCTCCCGCCTTGTCGCCGGACGAGAAATCACTCTACTACCACAAGAATGAAAACGGGGTGTTCGTCATATATCGAGTGACCCGGCCATGAGCTGAATTTTCCGGCTTCATAGCTACACGGCGCCGCAGTCGCGCAGCGCGCCGATTTCTTCCCACGTGTAGCCGAGTTCGAGCAGCACTTCCTCGGTATGCTGCCCGAGTTCGGGCGCAGGTTCGGCCGCGGCCGCAACTTCGCCGTTGATCGTCACCGGCGCGCCTGACACGAGCACCTTGCCCGCCACCGGATGGTCGAGTTCGAGCAGGTATCCGTTGACTCGCGCCTGCTCGCTTTTTAGCATCGCGCGGTAATCGACGACCTCGGTCGCCAGGATATCGGCGTCGGTAAGTTCCTTGAGCCATTCCCTGGTCGTTCTCGTCGGGAAGATCTCGTCGAGCACTTTCTGAATCTTGTCGCCATGAAAATTACGAATCACGTTGTCCGAGTACTCGGGGTCTTTCTCCAGGTGCTGAATTCCGACGATCCTGCAGAACGACGGCCAGCGCTGCTCGTCCACGCCCGCAATGCAGACGTGCCCGTCGCTGGTGGGGAACGCGCCCCAAATCCCGCGCAGAAACTGATGCCCGCGGCCGGCGCGCTCGGGCTCGACGCCGGTGATTGACGTGTAATTGATCTCCATCCCCTGCATGGCGATCATCGTGCCGTAGATCGACGCGTCGACCTTTTGCCCCTTGCCGGTGCGCTCGCGCGCGAACAGCGCCGCCAGAACTCCGCTCGCCAGGCTAAGTGCTCCCGAATGATCCGCGACGAACATCCCCGCCGCCAGCGGCGGGTCGGCCGGCATCCCCGTCTTCGCCATCAGACCGCTTGCCGCCTGCGCCAGCGTGTCGCGGCTCGGCCGCGTCACCCACGGCCCCTTCGGCCCCCACGAACTGCCTTGCGCGTACACGATGCGCGGATTTATCTTGCGCACTTCGTCGTAGCCGAGTCCGAGCCTGTCCAGCACGCCGGGCCGATAGTTGGTGACGAGCACGTCGTACGATTTCACCATCCGGCGGATCATCTCGATCGCGCCGGGGTTTTTCAGGTCGGCGGTGATGCTCCGTTTGCCGCGATTCATCGCGATAAAGTAATGCGACAGCATCGCGTTCTTGACGTCCAGGCCGCCGATCAGCGCGGCCAGCATCCAGCGGCTCAGATCTCCGGTATCCTTGTTCTCGACCTTGACTATGTCGGCGCCCATGTCGGCCAAAATCAGCGACGCAAATGGCCCCTGGATTTCCTGCGCGATCTCGACGACCTTGATTCCCTCAAGCGGCTTGCTCATCGTGGCTTTCCCGTAAACGGTCGTTCAGGAACTCGGACGCGCGGGCATTATCCCGCCGTTCGCCGCGAAATCTCAAGTCTCGATTCATCCGCGCACCGCCATTGGCCTGCGGGCTCGCCGCTTGTACGCTCATCGCCGATGGAACCGAGCATCTACGAGTATCCCGACGTCTTCCGCCGCGCGCATTTGGAAAGTCCCGGCGAAATTCCGGCCGAAGTGCTTTTCCTGCAACAGGTATGGAAGCGCCATCGGAAGCGCCCGGTGCGCCGCGTCCTTGACATCGCTTGCGGCGACTCACCCCACGGCCGTCTGCTCGCGGGTGACGGATTCGAGGTCGTCGGAATCGATCGTTCACCGGCGATGATCGCGGCGGGGCGCCGCAAAGCGAAGGCAATTGTGAATCTTCGCTTCTACCGCCGGCCGATCGAAAAGTTCACTCTCCCCGAGCGTCCCTTCGACGCCGCAATCTTGATGTCCGAAACATTTCCGGTGATCGTCGAAAACTCCCGCCTGCTCTCGCATCTCAAATCTGTCGGCCGTGCGCTCAAGCGCGGCGGCTTGTACTGCATCGACATCGATCGCCAGGATCCGATTCCGCGCGTGTCGCGCAGGACGATGTGGCGCGAACGCACCGCGCGCGCCGCCGGTGTCGCACTCGACATCCGCGAGTTCAATCGCCCCGTCGCGTGGCACTCGCCGCTGCATTCGATCTACGAACTCGAATGCACTATCAACTTTCCCGCCGGCGCGGTGACTACTCGCGATTTGATTCCGGTGCGCTACACGATTCCCGCCACGCTGGAACTCGCGGCGATCGCGTCGGGGATGTTCAAAATGGCCGCCGCCTACTGCGACCTGTCATTCACCAAGCCGCTGGACAAATGCCGCTACCGATGGACGGGAGTGCTGCGCCGCGTGTGAGCTTCAGGAGCCGCCCAGATGATCGATCAGATCGAGCATCTCGGTATGCCAGCCGCCGTCGAAGCGCAGAACTTGAATCGATCCCAGCTCGACGACCGGCTCCTGACTCGTCAGCTTTTGCACGATCGCGCGAATCACTCCCCGATGCGCAATCAGCAGCGCATCGTCAACTGCCGAATCGCCGCGCGGCGTCCATAGAGCCAGCATGCGTTCCAGGCCGCGCTCGACGCGATTGGCAAAGCCGGCGCGGCTCTCGCCCGCGGGATAGGTGTAGCTCGGCGCGAGTCGATCGTCGTTCCATCGCGCAAACTCGTCGGGATAACGCTCGCGAATCTCATCGGCGGTGAGTCCTTCGAACGATCCGAAGTGAACTTCGGCGAATTCATCGATCGTGATCAGCGGCGCCGAGTCGCCGGCTACGATTCGCGCGCCTTCGGAGGCACGAACGAGTGGACTCGAAAAAATGCGCGCGAAATTTCCGCCGCCCACGCGATGCGCCCCGATCGCCCGGCCCGCAAGGCGCATCTGCGCGCGCCCGAGTTCCGACAGTGCCACGTCGGTGCGGCCATGATACCTGATGCTCGACTCGCCTTCGGTCTCGCCGTGGCGAACCAGGACCAACCGCGACCCGCGATTTTGGCGCTTGATCATTTAACTGTGATGGCGCCCGGCAGAAATCATTCGCCGTCGAACAGCGGATTCATCACCAGGCCGGTCAGCAGCTTGGGATGGAAGTAAGTCGATTTCTCAGGCATCGTCGCGCCCGCGTCGCTCACCTGCTCGACATCCTGGATCGACGGCGGATTCATCAGGAACGCACCGTCGGCATGTCCCTGCGCGACAGCGCCGAGCGCGCCGCCGATTTCGATCGTGTATTCGATGTTTCCGCCTTTCCGAATCTCGTCGGCGCCGAGGCCGAATATTCGATCGAACACCAGCGCGTGCAAAACCGACACGTCCAGGCGCCGAACCTCGGCCGCCGCGTCGGGCATCGCGGCCTTCATCGCGCTGCGGCTGCGCAGCCGCAGGATCAGGTAGTTGGAACTTCCCTTCAACGTGACGCCGATTGCGCCGCTGCCCGAATCGTTCAGGCGCGCGCGAAATGCGTCGCGATGCGCGATTTCCTCGACGTTGAACACTTCGCGCGCGCGCCGCGTGAACGACGCGATCGCGTCGGCGGGCAGCGATTTCACCACCCGATGCGTCGGCAGAATCACCAGCCCCGGATCGCCGCATGCCACCAGCGTCATCATCGTATAGTCATACGGCTGGGGCTCGCTTGAGGCGTTTTCGTGGCGCCGGGCGCGGCGATAGTTCAGCGCGGTTTCGTAGCGATGGTGTCCGTCGGCGATCAACAAGCGTGGCGATTCGAGTTCGCGCTGAATGACCGCGATTTCGCCGACTGCCTCGATCGGCCGCAGCTCGTTGCGGATTCCCAGGTCATCGACGAGATCGATCAATGGCTCGCGCGAGGCCGCCTGCTCGCGCAATCGGTCAAGCTCGGGATGCGCGCCCGAGTACAGCGCGAAGATCGAGCTGGTGTTGACCTCGAGCGCGGTCAGCAGCCGCAGACGGTCCTCCTTCGCGGCTGGGAATGTCCGCTCATGCGGCACGATGCGCCCGCGATCGAATTCCTCGAGCCGAACTCGCGCGATAAATCCCGTGCGATGAAGCAGCCGGCCCTCGACGTGGAAAGTCTGCGTGTATTGATAAATCGCCGGCCGCGCCGACCGCTCGACGACGCCCGCCGCCAGCCACTCCGTGAGGGTTTTTTCGGCCGCGCCGTAGCGATCCGCTTCGCGGCCAAGTTCGAGCCGCACGACGTTGTACGGACTGCGTTCGTACAGTTGTTTCTGCCGCGCCGTGCCGATCAAATCGTACGGCGGCGCCACGACGCGCGCCGGTTCGCCGGTAATTTGACGATTATACATCAGCGCGCGAAATGGCTCGATCCGTTTACCCAGCGCGCTCATTTCAGTGCGCCTCCCGCCAGCGCCGCCGCGATCTGATCTTTTGAAATCGCTCCCACTCTCACCATTTTCCACTCGCTTCCCTTGACTGCGACGACCGTGCTGGGCGCCGACGCCGCCAGTTTTCCACCTTCAAGGTAAACTTTAACTTTTTCGCCCAGCCCCACGCGCGCTTCGTCGAGCGTGCTGGCCGGAGCCTTCCCGCTCAGGTTCGCGCTGGTCGCCGTGATCGGCCGCCCGATCGCCGCGCTGAGTGCGCGTGCTACTGGATTTGGCGATACGCGCACGCTGACGCCGTCGGGTCCGGTCAGCTCCGGCGCCAGGTCGTCGCGAGCCGGCAAAACGATCGTCAGCGGTCCCGGCCAGAACGCGCCGGCGAGCCGCCGTGCATCGATCGGTATTTCGCGCGCCACCGAAAATGCCATCGCAGTGTCCGCCGCGATCAATCCGACCGGACGTCCCGGCTCGCGCCCCTTCACTCGAAAGAGGCGGCGCAGCGCGGTGGATGAAAACGCGTCGGCGCCGAGCGCATAGAACGTCTCGGTCGGATAGACGACCAGCTCGCCGGCTTTCAACGCCGCTATTCCATCCGCGAGGCCAAACACCGCGGCGCGGGCGCGCTGCTTTTTTGGCTTGATTGGCGATGAGCGCGACAAGTGACGATCAGGCTCCTGCGCCCGCGATTATACGCAAGCGCCGCCGCCGCTCGAAGCGTGCACGAGTGCACGCCGCGCAATATCGCGCCGGAAATGACGTCCCTCGAACTCGATCATTTCCGCCGCCGCGTACCCGGCATCGACCGCCGCCGCCAGCTCCGGCGCCATCGCGGTCACCGTCAACACGCGGCCGCCGTCGGTCACCAATTGTCCGTTGCGCATCGCGGTGCCCGCATGGAAAACCTTCACGCGAATCTTGCCCATCGCCCATTTGATCTTGATGTCCGACGGGAGGTTGCCTTCGAGCCGATCCAGCCCGCTGATCGCAATTCCCTTTTTGTAGTCGCCGGGGTATCCGCCCGACGCGAGCACGATCGCGACCGAGCTGCGGGGCGAGAGCCTGATCGCCGCATTGGCGACTTTCCCGTCGGCGGCGGCGAGCAGGTTCTCCGCCAGGTCGCTGTCCAGCCGCATCATCAGCGCTTCGCATTCCGGATCGCCAAAGCGGACGTTGAACTCGAGCACGTTGATTCTTTCGCCGTCTATCATCAATCCCACGAACAGCAGTCCGCGAAACGGATTCCCGCGCGCGTTCATCGCCGCCAGCGTCGGCGTGACCACCTCGCGCATCACGCGCGCTTCGAGTTCGGGCCCGAATTGCGGCACCGGCGAATACGCCCCCATCCCGCCGGTGTTGGGGCCTCGATCGCCGTCGAAGACCGCCTTGTGATCCTGAAACGTGCCGAGCGGGATCGCGTTTTCGCCGTCGCACAGCGCGAAAAATGAAACTTCCTCGCCGCTCAGAAACTCCTCGACGATTACGCGATTGCCTGCCGCTCCGAAGCGCCGCCGCTCCATCGCATCCGCGATCGCATCCAGCGCCGCCTTCGCGTCGTGGCAGATGACCACGCCCTTTCCAAGCGCGAGCCCGTCCGCCTTGACGACCATCGATCCCGTGCGCGCCTTCACGTAACGCCGCGCGGACTCCGCGTCGTCGAATGCGGCGAAGCCGGCGGTGGGCACGCCCGCCTCGCGCATGATCGTTTTCGCGAACGACTTGCTGGTTTCAAGCTGCGCCGCGGCCGCGGTCGGCCCGAATATCTTAAGTCCCTCGCGCGTGAACCGATCGACGATGCCGGCGGCGAGCGGATCTTCCGGACCGACCACGGTCAGATCGACCGCCTTTGACTTCGCGAATTCCACCAGCGCGGCAACATCGGTCGGCGCGATCGGCACCGCTTGCGCGATCTGATCGATCCCCGGATTTCCGCTCGCGCAAAATATCTTCTGCACGGTCTGGCTCTGATGAAGCCGCCAGACCAGCGAGTGCTCGCGCCCGCCTTTGCCTATAACCAGTACTTTCATCGCCCGGCGCGCAGCTAATGCCTGAAGTGGCGCACCCCCGTGAAGACCATCGCGAGCCCGTACTTGTCCGCCGCCGCGATCACTTCATCGTCGCGCACCGCCCCTCCCGGTTGTGCGATCGCCGTCGCGCCTGCCTCGGCCGCGAGTGTCGGGCCGTCGGGAAATGGAAACAGCGCTTCGGAGACGAGCACGGAACCTTCGAGCGCGACTTTGAGCCGCGCCGCTTTCTCGCGCGCCGCGTACACCGGATCGATCCGCGACGTGGCGCCGCCGCCAACCGCGAGCGTGCGATCTTCCGCGACGAACGCGATCGCGTTGGACTTGATATGCTTGCAGACCTTGATTCCGAACGTGAGCGCGCGCATCTCGGCGTCGGTAGGCTGCCGCCGCGTCACAACTTTGCTTTCGCGCGGATCTTCGATCGCCAGGTCCGGCGTCTGCACCAGCAATCCGCCGAGCACCTTCTTGACGTCAAGCTCTTTGCGGTCCACCGCGCCCGGATTGAACGTCATCACGCGCCGATTCTTTTTCTTGCGCAGGAACGAGATTACCTCGTCCGGATACGCGGGGCCGATCAGCACCTCGGTAAATAATTCATCGACCGCGCGCGCGAACTCCATGTCCCACGGCCGATTCGCGATGATTATACCGCCGAAAGGCGAGTCCGGATCGGTTGCGAACGCCTTGTCCCACGCGCCCTTGAGCGTATCGGCAACCCCCACGCCGCACGGCGTG
Source organism: uncultured Pseudomonadota bacterium (assembly GCA_937889395.1). Taxonomy (GTDB): domain Bacteria; phylum Desulfobacterota; class Binatia; order Binatales; family Binataceae; genus Binatus. Next base: position 35,271 of record CALAOW010000115.1, read on the forward strand.
TTGTGCTTTAGGATCGCCACCACCGCGCGCCGCTCGCCCTCGAACTCCAGCATCAGGTTCATCGCCGAGCTGATATCGACCACGTTGTTGAACGACAATTCCTTGCCGTGAAGCTGATGCGCGATCTCGAGGAAGCGGCCATACAGCGCGCCCGTCTGATGCGGATTCTCGCCGTAGCGCAGTGCCTGTTCGCGCTCGAGCGCAAGGTTGAAGGTCTCGCCCAGCGCCGACTCGCCGCCGTCTCCCGCATGCGTGCCGAGATAATTTGAGATCGCCGCGTCGTAAGCCGTCACGCGCGCGAATGCCTTGCGCGCCAGGCGCCATCGCGTGTCCGCGGCTATCGCGCCCTGGTGCGAGTCGAGTTCGGCGGCGATCGCGGCGTAATCCGCGCCATCGACCACGACCGCGACGTCGCCGTGATTCTTCGCCGCCGCGCGCACCAGCGCGGGTCCGCCGATGTCGATATTTTCGATCGCTTCGTCAAGACTCACGCCGGGTTTCGCGACCGTTTGTTCGAATGGATAGAAATTTACGACCACCAGGTCGATCGGCTCGAGCCGATGCTGCAGCATCTGGCGCCGATGGCTCTCGTCGCCGCGCCGCGCCAGGATTGCGCCATGAATCTTCGGATGCAGGGTCTTTACGCGCCCGTCGAGCATCTCGGGCGAGCCGGTGAAACTCTCGACCGATCTGACTTTGACGCCGGCCGCTTCCAGAGCCGCCATCGTGCCTCCGGTCGATACTATTTCCACGCCGTGCCGTTCCAGCGCCTTGGCAAAATCCGCCACCCCCGCCTTGTCCGCGACGCCGATTAGCGCGCGTCTGATCACGACCTTGTCGCTGCTCATTGCCATCTAGCTCCGCATCTAGCTACGCAACTAACTACGAACGACGCGCGGCACCCGCTTGCCGACCGTGCAAAGCATCTCGTACGAAATCGTTTGCGCCAGCCGCGCGACATCGTTCACGCTGATAGTCTCCCCGCCCGATTCGCCCCACAAGATTACCTCATCGCCAACCGAGGCGCCCGCGATGTCGGTGACGTCGATCGTCGTCAAGTCCATCGAGACCGCGCCGACCACCGGCGCGCGCGCGCCGCGCACTATCACTTCGCCGCCGTGTTGCAGCCCTCTGCGGTAGCCGTCGGCGTAGCCCACCGGCAGCACGCCGATCAGGCTTTCGCGCGGCGCGACGAAGGTATGCCCATAGCCCACGCCGCTTCCAGCCGGCGCGCGCTTGATCTGCATCAGCCGGGTCTTGAACGCCATGACTGGCCGCAGCTCGACGCGCTCGCGCACGGCGGCCACCGGCGGCAGGCCGTAGATCGCCAGTCCCGGCCGCGCCAGGTTGAAATGCGAGTCGTGCCGCAGCACCAGCGCCGCTGAATTTGCGACGTGTATGACCGCAGGCTTCATTCCGGCCGCGTTCAGCGTGCCGATTGCCTGATTAAAGACACCGAGTTGCACGTCAGTGATCGGACTCTTCGGGTCACCGGCGTTGGCCAGCAACGTGCACACGCCCTCCAGGCGCACCGCCGATGCGGCCCGGACCGCCTCCATGACAGCGGGAATATCCGCCGGCATCACTCCAAGCCGCGTCGCGCCGCTGTCAATCTTGACGTGAATCGGAAAATCCCTGCGGCCGGCCGATGCGGCCGCGTGGTCGAGCAGTCCGATCATAGAGGCGTCGAAGACGAATGGCGTCAAGTCGAGCGCGACAATCTCGGCTGCCTGCTCGGCGAAGAAGCCCGCCTGCAGGTACACCCGCGTGCGAATTTCCGCCTTCCGCAGTTCGCGCGCCTCGTCGAGCGTGGCAACCCCGAAATGACGGCATCCTTCGTCGATCAACGTGCGCGCCACCGTCACCGCGCCATGCCCATAAGCGTCGGCCTTGACCACGACCATCAATTCGCCGTGCGCGGCCACGGCCCGCAGCGCGCGGAAGTTGGAGCGGAGCGCGCCGAGGTCGATCTCGGCGATAGTGGGGCGTTGCGTTTCAATTGCCATCGAAGGCTGAATCTCTCTCTCCGCGCGCACCGACGCAAGCCCGCTTCACCCGCTTTGTTGCGGGAGGTGTCACCGGCACATGGCCGCGTCTCCGGCGCGGATGAGGGCGCAAGGGGTCAGCTCGGCGCGCACTCATCTCCAGCAATGCAGCATAAGGGTGCCGCGGAATACATATTTAGTAGTATTTCTCAGTTGATTATATTTTCCCCAGCTTGACGCTAGTAAATTACTAGTTCAAACTTAAGAAATCCGGAATCGATATAAGAGTCGAGTCCCGACTTGATCCAGCCCTACAGTGGCCCTTCCGCTCGCCTTTGACCACGTTTTGCTAGACCAACGCCATTCGTACTATCGCAAGGCTTGAGGAGGCCCGCATGGCACAACCTCGTCGGCGCCCTCTATCCGCCAATCTATCGGCCGGGGCCGAGAAATTGAGCTTGCTTACCGGAGTGACGGCCGGCCTCGCCTACTCGATCTTCGCCAGCTTTGTTGCAAACGCGCTAACTCCCGTCAGCGGATATCTCGTCGAAGCGGATTCCTTTCGCCGCTCCGTATCCGGCCGCTATCAGGAAGTGCTCAGCCTCAACGGCGCCATTCCCATCTTGCTGGCATCGCTGATCGTTTTCGTTCTGGTTTGGTGGTCGATGCGCGTGATTCTGGAGCACTGGCAGCGCGAGGATTGGGGGCGCATCGGTTCAATAGACCGAAGCTTGTCAGACGGACCGTTGCTCATACCGGTGATAATCGCGCCGCTGGCGTCTGCAGTGAGTAAGTAAATTCGCATTAAATCGAAATCTCGGTTCAGTAAGAGGAGAAATGACTAATGAGTGGAACAACTGACAAAGTTAAGGGACGCGTCGAAGAAGCGGCTGGCGTACTGACTAATGATCGCAAGCTGAAAAATCGTGGAAAGATGGATCAAGCGGCCGGCAACTTCAAGGATGCGATCGGAAAGACGATCGACAAGGCGGTTGCGGCGGTCAACCACGACAACAAGCGCTAGTAAGTCGCGAGATCTCGAAAAAAAATGTTATATACAATTCTGCTCGTAGTGATTACACTAGCACTATTCGGCGCCCTTCCGATTCATTCTTTCAGTAACCAGTGGGGTTACATGCCCAGCGGCCTGATCGGCACGATCCTGCTCGTGTGGCTGGTGCTGTTCGTCCTCCGCCAGGCCTGAAGCCTCCGCATGGTGCGAAGCGACAAGGTCCTGGCGAGCTCCCGAGCGATGAATAGAAGCCGTTCGTCGTTTTCGCTTGCGGTGCGTGTGGTCGCCGCTTCAAGTCCGGCCACCTCGGCCAACTAAATCCGTGTCAGATCGGAAATCAGGCGCTTGGCCGAAGGGTGGCGCGGAGGGATTCGAGCACAGCCTGCTCGGGATACCTTAATCGCTGGCTGGCGTATCTGTATAATGGCGCTGGCAATGGCGATTGACCTCGAAAACGCGCGCGAGCGGATGGTGTCGAACAGCTCGAACCCCGCGAGATAGAAGATCTGCGCGTGCTCGCCGCGATGCGCACGGTCGCCCGTCGTCGCCATCGCGCAGCCAGACCCATAAAGCAAGAATCATGGCTCAATTGACATTCAACATGGCTGTCATGCAATTCCTGGCAGACCACAGGAATGTTCTTCTCACGAAATTCTTTCTACTCGCCAGTTTCGTCGGGCAAGTCGAGGGATACATCCTTGTCGTGACACTAATCTACGTCATGTTCGACAAGACGCTGGCTGTCCGGCTTGCGGTATTGCTATTGCTGACAATGTGTCTCAATCACGTCCTGAAGATAATCATCAAGAATCCTCGGCCCTTCATCCATGAAGGCACCTATCTCCAGAAGTGGGCGGTATCAACGGAGGATGTAAAAGCACTTGCGACCGAGTATTCAACGCCCTCTGGTCACGCCATGGCCGGTTCGGCTTTCTACTCTTATCTCTACGCGGCTATCGAAAATCGATTCGTAGCAGTCATCGCCGTCATAGCGATTCTTTCCATTGGATTTTCGCGCCCCTACCTCGGTGTCCACTATCCCGGGGATGTTCTCATTGGTTGGGTGATTGGATTGCCCCTCGCCCTCGTAGCGATAAAACGCGCTGATCAAATCAGCGACGGATGGAATAAGCTGTCATATAAGCAGCAAGTGGCGATCACGGTTGCCTCAAGCCTGATTCTCTGGCTCGCCACCATCGCAATCAACGGTTGGCGCATCGACGGTCAGCCCCGCGCACTGTTGGGCTATGCAGGATTTTTGACGGGCATCGCCCTTGCCCGCCCCATTGAGTTGAGCACTGTGAACTTCGATCCCAGAAGCTCCAAACCACTGGCGAAAATGCTGCGATTCGCCATATCCGTTGCCATGGTGTTAGTGGCGCTGCTCCTTCTCGATAAGGCCTTTAGAGCAATAGCCGATGACTTCTCGGTCCTGGGATACATGTTGCAGTACATCCGCTACACCATTGCCGGTGTCGTAAGCATATTCGTCGCGCCTCTACTTTTCACAAAAATCAGATTGGCTGAAACAATCACTGTGGGACCAGCCGAGGCCGCTTCCGGTCTGAATTTGGCCCTTTAAGCACTGTCGGGAACCTGCTCGGGATACCTTAATCGTTGGCCGGCGTATCTGTATAATATTGCCGGCTATGGCGATCGATCTCGAAAACGCGCGCGAGCGGATGGTGCTCGAGCAGCTGGAACGCCGCGGGATAAAAGATCCGCGCGTGCTCGCCGCGATGCGCACGGTCGCCCGTCATCGGTTTCTTCCCGCGGAACTTCACGAGCACGCCTACGATGACGGTCCTCTGCCAATCGGCGACTCCCAGACTATTTCACAACCGTACATGGTCGCGCTGATGAGCGAGGTCGCCGAGCTCCAAGGCGCGGAGAAAGTTCTCGAAATCGGCACCGGTTCAGGTTATCAGACCGCAGTGCTCGCGCGGCTGGCGCGCGCAGTCTATTCCGTCGAGTGCAACGCGCATCTTCACGATCGCGCCCGCGCGCTTCTCAACTCGATGGGCTTCACCAACGTCTATCTTCGATGCGCCGACGGTTCGGATGGATGGCCCGAGGAGGCGCCCTTCGACGTCGTGATGGTGACGGCGGCGATGCCAGGAATTGCTCTTCCGCTGCTGAATCAATTGACGCCGGATGGGCGATTGATCGCGCCGATTGGCGAAGATGAACTCCAGACCCTGGTGCGTATCAGCCACAAGACCGGACACTGGAGCGAGGAATATTTCGGCGAGTGCCGATTCGTAAAGATGACGGGCAAGCACGGCTTCCAAGGTTAGCGCGCTGGATTCGCGCGGCTCGCAGGATGCGGTGCGGCGGGTAGCGGTGGTGACGGACGGCGGATGATGTGATCGGGGAGTGGATGACAGGGACGCGGTGGATTTCGCGCGCGAGCGTGGCAATCGCGCTCGCCGCGTCGCTCGCGCTGGCAGGATGCGTTGGCGGCTCGCCGCCTTCGGCCTACGCTCGCGCCGGTTCGCAACGCCCGGTCACTCACGTCGTCGTCGCGGGCGAGACCGTTTACCATATCGCGATTGAATACGGCGTCAGCGTCGGGCGCTTGATGGTGGCGAACGGGCTCAGCGATCCGCGCGAACTGCGCGTCGGCCAGGTCCTGACGATTCCGGGCGCGTATCGGGCCGCGTCGATCGGGAGTGCGTCGAGCGGGGTGCATCCGTACACCGGTGAGCGGGCGTCGCGCCAATTCCAGTGGCCGGTGTCAAGAGGAGTGGTGGCGTCGGGATTCGGAATCCGCAACGGCGCGATGCACGACGGCGTCGATATCGCGGCGCCGGCCGGCACTCCCGTTTATGCCGCCGACAGCGGCGTCGTGATTTTTTCGGGCACGCTTCACGGCTACGGCAACACTGTGATCATTCGTCACGACGACAATTACGCGACGGTTTACGGCCACAACGAGCGCAACCTGGTAATCGAGGGCGTGCGGGTCGCGCGCGGACAGGAGATCGGCGAGATCGGGCGCTCCGGGCGCACCACCGGCGCCAACCTCCATTTCGAGGTGCGCCGCTACAACGTCGCGAAAGATCCGCTCGCCTATCTGCCCGAGCCCGCATCCTCCGACGGAATCAGCTTTGCCGCGGCCGGCGGCAGCTAGTATCTTTGACCACCGCACGCGAGACTGCCTCAGACCAGTGCGATGGGATCAACGATGACTGCCGAAGAAATCAAAAAACTGATTCGTAACGTCCCGGACTTCCCCAAGCCCGGAATAATGTTCAGGGACTTCACGCCGCTAATCGGTGACGCGCGCGGTTTCGCTGCGGTGGTCGATCAGCTGGCGCAGCCTTACCTCGGTAAAGTGGACGTCGTGCTCGGAATCGAGTCGCGCGGCTTTATCGTCGGCGCGCCCGTGGCGTATCGATTGGGCGTCGGCTTCGCGATTGCTCGCAAGCCCGGCAAGCTCCCGTCCCATACTGTGGATCAGGCCTACGACCTCGAGTACGGCAGCGCGTCGTTGCAGATGCATCAGGACGCGCTCGAAGGCTTGGGTCGCGTGCTCCTGGTCGACGACCTGCTGGCGACCGGCGGCACGGCTGCCGCGGCGCTGCAACTGGTGCAAAAGATCGGTGGAAATGTGATCGGATGCGCGTTCGTGGTCGAGCTCGACGCGCTCAAGGGACGCGAGCGCCTGGCGCCGGTCAACTGCTTCTCGCTAGTCCACTATGATTAAGCGATGCGGAGCCCGATGGATAATCGCGAACCGCGTGCGACTGCAGATTCGGATCGGCGCCGCCTGCTAGTCGTCCTTGGCGTCACGTCGGTCTATTTCGTCACCGAACTCGTCGGCGGCTATCTGACGGGCAGCCTGGCGCTGCTTTCCGACGCCGTCCACATGCTCACCGACATCGCAGCGTTGTGCCTGGGCCTGCTGACGCTGTGGATATCGACGCGGCCCGCATCGTCGGCGAAAACCTACGGCTATCTTCGCGCGGAAATCCTCGGCGCGTTGCTCAACGGGCTTTTTCTCTGGCTGCTGGTGGTCTTCATCTGGATCGAAGCGATCGGCCGGCTGCGAAACCCGCGCCCGGTTTCAGGGCTGGGCGTGATGGCTGTCGCGATCGTCGGAATCGGCGTGAATGCCTTCTCAGCGTGGATGACCTCGACCGACACGCCGGGCGGTCACAAGCACGGAATGGCGCTGCGCGCGGTGTTCGTGCACGTCATCTCCGATCTCATTGGCTCGGTGGGCGTGCTCGCTTCCGGCGCGCTCAACTATTTCACCGGATGGATGCAGGCCGACCCCGCCGTGAGCATATTGATCGGATGCCTGGTGCTGTACGGTTCATGGGGTCTGGTGCGCGAGGGCGTGGACATCCTGATGGAATCGGTGCCGTCGCATATTGACCTGGACGAAATGCGCAACGACCTGCTGGCCGTCAGCGGCACCGAAGAAGTTCACGACCTTCACGTCTGGTGTCTGACAACCCGGCAGATCGCGCTTTCGGCGCACGCGGTGGTCGCTCCGGATGCGGATCGCGATCGAGTGCTCGCCGAGATGTGCCATCTGCTGCAGACCAAGTTCGACATCCACCATCTAACCTTGCAGCTTGAACGCGACAATCGCCGCGAACGCGAGCCGGAACATTTCTGATTCAACCCCATTTCTGATTCAACCCGATGATGCTGCAAACGCTCAACTGATGGCCACCTCGGAACCGCGCGATCCGGGCGTGGACGACGCGGACGCGCCGGAGTTGTACGACGAGCCCTGGGTTATTCCGCCATTTCAGCCAATTCGAGCGATCGGCGCTGTCATCCTGATCGCGTGCGGCTTCGCGCTCTATGAATATGTGCTGGTGTCGTTCTGGTCGGTGCCGTGGATGGGCATTCACGAACGAATTCCGTGGCCCGCGTTCGCGATCGCGGCAGTTGCGATTGTGTTTTCGATTGCGGGGTTGCGACTCGCGCTGGGGCTCGATTCGCCGCACGCCAAACTCGGATTCGGTCTGCTCGCATTCCTGGTATGCATCGTCGTTGGAGCGGGCGGCGGCCGATTCGTCAGCTACGCAATGCGCGGGACGCTGAATCCGCCGTTTAAGCTGAAGCTCGCGGTGGGACAGCGATTCCCAAGCTTCGCGCTCGTCGATCAGAACGACTCGATCCGCCGTGGACCGGCGCCTTCCGATGCGGATGCAAGTCTGGTTTTCGTCTATCGCGGAGACTATTGCCCGTTCGCGCGGTTCGAACTCGCTGAACTGACCGCACGTGCCGACGATTTTCGCCGCGCCGGCGTTGATACGGTTGGCATCAGCGCCGATCCCATCGAAAGATCGAAGATGCTCGCGGGATTTCTCCGCACGAAAATCCCGCTGCTGAGCGATACCCTCGAATCGATCCTCGCACCGCTCGGTCTCGTGCAGCATCATCGCAATGGCGAGCCCGACAACGCGATACCTGCGTTTTTTATCGTCGATCGAAGCGGTGTCGTGCGATGGATTTTTACGTCGCCCTATTATCGTGAACTGCCGCGGTCGGATACTCTCCTCGACGCCGCAAAGTCAGTCATTGCCGGCGAGTCCACGACGCGTCGAGCGCCGACAGCATCGCAGCAGTAGCGATGGCCGGCGAGTCGGCGGCAAATATCGCTCCGATCGACGCGACTCCTGCCGGTCGCGCGGCCGGATCGGCAGATGCGAATAATTCGCGCGTGCGATCGGGCGTGATGCCGCCGAGTGCGAAGACCGGAATTGCGCCCGCGCTGCACGCCGCCTTAAGGCTGCTCGGACCGCACGCGGGCACGGTCGCGGGCTTCGATAGCGGATCGAAGACGGGACCGAAAACCGCGAAGTCGGCGCCCTCGCGCGCGGCGGCGGCTACATCGGGGGGCGAGTGGCTGGACACTCCGATGAGTCGATCGGGCCCGAGCAGCTTGCGCGCCATGCTGACGCCGATGGAATCGAAGGGAAGATGAACACCGTCGGCATCCGCGGCGATTGCTACATCGGCGCGATCGTTCACTATCAGCGGCGCACCGGCGCGCGTGCAAATTGCCCGAAGGCGGAGCGCCAGTTCGTAGAGCGCGCGCGCGGGTAGATCTTTTTCGCGGAGTTGCAATGCGACGGTTCCGGGCGGCGCGGCTTCCCGCGCCACTGTCAGCGCGGCTTCGCATGCCGAAATCAGATCGCCGTTCTTTACGACGCGGCGATCGGTGATCAGATAAAGTCGAAAGCTGACGCGCGGCCGCGACGACAAGGCGGCCTACCCTATCAGGCCGGTCAGCGGGCTGGACGCGGTCGCGTAGAGCTTGCGCTCGATTCGGCCGGCGCGATACGCCAGCCGCCCCGCCTCGACCGCAAGCTTCATCGCAAGCGCCATCGCAAGCGGGTCCTTCGCGCCCGCGATCGCGGTGTTCATCAGCACGCCGTCGCATCCGAGTTCCATCGCCTCGGCGGCGTCGGACGCGGTCCCCACGCCCGCATCGACGATCACCGGCACCTTCGCCTGTTCGATGATGATCGCAAGGTTGAACGGATTGCGGATTCCCAGGCCTGAGCCAATCGGCGCCGCCAGCGGCATCACCGCCACGCATCCGATCTCCTGGAGCCTCAGGCAAGTCACCGGATCGTCGGTGGCATACGGCATCACCTTGAATCCCTCCTTGACGAGGACGCGGGCCGCTTCGATCGTCGCAACGACATCGGGAAACAGCGTCCGCTTGTCGCCGATCACCTCGAGCTTCACCAGTTCGCCCACGCCGACCTCGCGCGCGAGGCGGCAGGTGCGAACCGCCTCGTCGGCGGTGAAGCATCCGGCGGTGTTGGGAAGAATCTGGTAGCGCTTGGGATCGAGATAGTCGAGCAGATTTTCCTTGCCGCGATCGGTGATGTTCACGCGCCGCACCGCGACCGTCACGATTTCGGCGCCGCTTGCTTCGACGGCAGCCTTGGTCTCGGCGAAGTCGCGATACTTGCCGGTGCCGACGATCAGACGCGATTGGAATTTCAGCCCGCCCAATTCAAATGGAGTGTCCTGCATATTTTGCCTTGCGGTTTCGGCGACTAACCGCCGCCGACGAAGTTGATTATCTCGACATGGTCGCCCGCCCTTACAATAGTCTCATCGTATCTGGCCCTGGGCACGATCTCATGGTTGAGCTCGACGGCCACGCGGCCGCGGCGCATGCTCAGGCGTTCCAGCAGGGCGGTCAGGGCGGTGTCACCGTCGAGAGGGTACGGGTCGCCGTTGAGTGTGATTGAGGTTGCGATGGAATCCGACATTTTTGAGCCGCTTCCCTCGTATTGGGAAGCGGCCCGGGCGCAACCGCTAAGGTTGCGCTGTCGGCTTCCCTACGCCGGCATTACCCGGATCAGGTTCGAGGGGTTCCCGCAGGATCTCAGTGCGTAACGCACACCCCCAGCCCAATCCGACTATACGATCAAGCTCGCGAGATTGTCAAAAAACGCGCGACGCCGCGCGCGGCTCGGTATGAGTCCCGAAATCGCTCGCGGGTCTGAGGTGCGCGCGGGAACGGCGTCCACCGATCAGCGATTCAAGGATGCTGTGCTCGAATTCCTCCGCGTCGCCCCCGCTAGGCGCCTGATTTCCAAGCTGACAGGGGGGTTAGTTGGTCGGGGTGGCCGGATTTGAACCGGCGGTCACACGCTTGCCGAATATCTCAATATGAGATAGACTAAAAGCTGGTGCACGTTATTTCGCAGAAGGCGCTGCGGGAGTTCGCAAGGAAGCACGCCGACGCCGCGACGCCGCTGGGAGCGTGGCTGAAGCTGGCACGGCGCGGGCACTTTCAGAATCTCGCCGAGTTGAAGCGAACCTTCGCCAGCGTGGACATGGTTCGGGTGAAAGGCCGCGATTTTTACGTCTTCAACATCGGCGGGAACAAATTCCGGCTGGTCGCTGCGATACACTTCAACACCCAGCGCTTGTTCGTGCGCCACATATTGACGCACGCGGACTACAACACCGAGAGGTGGAAACAATGAAGACTCGGACTGCCATTCGGACTCTGAAGAAACCCGATTCGCTGG
>CALAOW010000116.1 GCA_937889395.1 uncultured Pseudomonadota bacterium
CTGCGCTGCCGTCGCCACGGCCAGGGGTGACCCCTGCACCCAGTGTTAAGAAAAGATGCGGTCTTCGCCCTGTTAGGAAAGGTACGGTTCAGTCGTCGCCGGAGTCGTGGGGAGCGTCCGGGACCGGTGCGAGGAACTTCACATAGATGAGTTCCGGATCGCCTTCGTCGAGATTCTCTACGAAGCCGCTTTTGACGAAGCCCAATCGATCGCACAACCGCTGCATCGGGAGGTTCGACTGATTGGTCGAGGTGAAGATCTTGGCGCCCTGGCAATCGAGCTCGGCCGCGCGCATCAGGGCGGTCGCGAGTCCGCGGCGGCGAAAATCGGGATGCACGATCAGCAGGCGCACGAAGAATTGATCGAAGAAACTTTCGTCGAAGATGACGAAGCCGCGGACGGCGCCGTCAACGCGCGCGACTGCGACGGGGCCGTGGGCGAATGCCTCGCCGATAAATCTGCGCCGCGAGGCGCCCTGGTGGACAGTTTCGTCCAGCGCGCAAATGTGCACAAAATCCTGACTGGAAGCCCGCTCGATTATCGTCATAAATCTCGCCAGAGGTACGATCTCCGTGAAGGATGAAACTTCAGTCGATCCGTTGATAGTTCGCCGCGAGGCGCCGATTGGATGGCTGGTGCTGAACCGGCCGCAAGTTCGCAACGCGCTCAATCTTAGGACCTGGCAGCGGATTGCGGAAGGTGTCGCGGAACTGGCGAGCGACGACACGGTTCGCGTGATCGTCATGCGCGGCGGGACGCCGGAGGCGTTTATCGCGGGCGCGGATATCTCGGAGTTCCCGGCGATGCGGGCCGATGCGGCGCAGGCGCGTGCCTATCGCGACGCGCCCAACAACGCGATCGCGGCGCTTATCGAATGCCGCAAGCCGATCGTCGCGATGATCTCCGGGGTCTGCATCGGCGGCGGCGTGCAGGTCGCGCTCGCATGCGACATCCGGATAGCGGCGCGCGGCACACGCTTCGGCGTTCCCGCGGCGCGGCTGGGACTGGCGTATCCGCTGGAAGGCGTCATCCTGCTCGCGGATACGGTGGGCCCCGCCAACGCGCGCGATATCCTGCTGTCGGCGCGGCTGTTCGACGCGGAAGAGGCTATCCAGATGGGGCTAATCAACCGCGTGGTCGATCTCGAAAAGCTCGAGGCAAACGTGCGCGACTATGTGCTCAAGATGGCGGGCAACGCGCCGCTGACGATGGCTGCCGCCAAGCTGGCGATTGGCGAGAGCCTGAAAGATCGCGAGGAGCGCGACGTGAAGGCGGTTTCGACGATGGTCGCGCGATGCTTCGACAGCGAGGATTATCGCGAGGGCGTGCGCGCATTTCTGGAAAAGCGCCGGCCGAATTTCAGGGGCCGCTGAGTACCTGGATTCATTGCGTCGAATCGAGAAGCGGGAGGTAATCTGACGATGAGCGAAGCAATCGCGCCCGGAGCGTCGCAGGATTTCTGCTTCAATCCGTGGGACGAGAACTTCCGCGCCAATCCGTATCCGCATTACAAGCCGTTGCTCGCCGGTCCGCCGCGTATTCTCGACTTGTTCGGGACGACCGCGATGGTCGCTCGCTACGTCGACGTGATGGTGGTGCTGCGCGACCATGCCCACTTCTCGAGCGAGCGGCCGCGCGGTCCCCTCGAACCTCCGAACGAGGGACCGTTTGCCGGCGCACGCACGATGCTGTTTTCCGATCCGCCGATGCATACCCGGCTGCGCCGCCTGGTCTCGCGTGATTTCACGCCGCGGCGAATCCGCGCGCTCGAACCGCGAATCCGCGAGATTGCAAAAAATCTCGTCGACGCTGCCCAGCGCAAGGGCGAGCTCGAAGTGATGAGCGGGTTTGCGAACGCGCTGCCGGTGATGGTTATCGCAGAGATGCTCGGCGTGCGGCAGGACCATTACGAACAGTTCAAGCACTGGTCCGACACGGTGGTATCGGGCGAGAACACTCTGCCAGGGACTCCGCTGCCGCAGCAATTTCATACCGCGATCAAGGCGCTGCGCAGCTATTTCGCCGAGGAGATTGAGCGGCGGCGCAAGAATCCCCGCACCGACCTGATAAGCGCGCTGGTCGCCGCGCACGACGACACCGAAGCGATGAACGCGGACGAATTGCTGGCGTTCGTGCTGCTCCTGCTGCTGGCCGGCAACGAGACCACGACCAATTTGATCGGCAACGGGATGCTCGCGCTCGGGCGCAATCCCGCGCAGATGAATCTACTGAGGCAAAGGCCGGAGCTGATGGCCAGGGCGATCGAGGAGATCCTGCGCTACGACGGACCGGTGCAGTCCACCGTTCGCTTCACGAAGCAGGATACGAAACTCGGCGGCACCGAGCTGCCGGCCAATCTCGGATGCTTCATAATCCTTGCCGCGGCAAATCGCGATCCGGCGCAGTTCGAAGATCCCGATCGTTTCGACATCACGCGCGAGCCTCGCGACCACGTCGCGTTCGGCGAGGGAATCCACTTCTGTATCGGCGCGCCACTGGCGCGGATGGAGGGTGCGATCGCGATCGGCGCGATGCTCGAGCGCTTCCCGCGGCTGCGGCTGAAAGATCCCGCGATGAAACCGGCTTACAAGGGATCGTACTTTTTGCGCGGTCTCGAGTCATTGCCGGTAGCGATCGATTGAATCCGGATGACCGATCCCGCGTCGCGTCGGATTTGAAATCCGAAACCGCGGCTTCGGCTGAGGAAGCCGGCAGGAGTGTCCACCTTGGGCTGTTGGGCAGGACGCCGCCGTTCACCAAGCGGCAGCGCCGGGTGTTCTGGATCGCGTCGACGGCGGGATTTTTCGATCAATACGATCGCGCACTGCTAAGTCTCGCGCTCAAGCAAATTCAGGCGGGGCTCAAGATCGCGGAGTCGCACCTTGGCGCGCTGCTTTCGGTGATCCGGCTCGGCTACCTGCTGGCGCTGCTGATGACTCCCTTTGCCGACGTGTTCGGGCGCCGCCGCCTGCTGCTCTACACGATCTTCGGCTACACGATTTTCACCGGTCTTATCGCGATCGCGCCGGGCGAGCGGAGCTTCGCTGCGTTTGAAATAATTGCGCGCGCGTTCGCGGGCGCCGAAGCCGCAATCGCGATGGTGATCGTGGCCGAGGAAGTTGATGCTGCCCATCGCGGATGGGCGATCGGGCTGCTCGGCGCGGTGTCGTCGGTGGGCTACGGCCTGGCCGCGATCGTGTTCGCGTTTATCAACGTGATTCCTTACGGATGGCGCGGGCTGTACGTGATCGCGCTGGTGCCGCTGGTGCTGATCATTCCGCTGCGCCGTATGCTGCCCGAAAGCATGCGCTTCGAGAAGGAGAAACTCGAAGGGCTGCGGCCGGTGAAGATCTGGCAGCCGCTCGCGCAGTTGTACAGCGCGTACCCCCGACGGCTTATCATGATGCTGTCGGTCGCGTTTCTGGCCTCGATGGGCGGCAACGTGTCGGGCCTTATGTTTCCGAAGTTTCTGCAGGAGACGCATCATTGGTCGCCGGGCAACGTCTCGTCGTTGTTTCTGTTCGGCGGTGCGCTCGGAATATTGGGCTCGATCGTCGCGGGCCGGATGAGCGATCTCTATGGGCGGCGCGTCATGGGCGCGGCGTTCATGTTCCTGTCGCCGCTGTTGACTATCTGGATGTACATGGCGCCGGGCTGGTCGATTGTTCCAGCATGGATATTGGAAGCATTCTTCGATATCGCGTCGAGCACGATTCTGGCTGCGTACAGCGCGGAGTTGTTCCCCACCTCTTATCGTTCGACTGCGGGAAGCGCGCTCGCGGTCGCGGGCACGACCGGCGGCGCACTCGGGCTGTTCCTCGAGGGCGTGCTGTTCAATCTCACCGGCTCGCACGCGCGTGCGATCTGCTGCCTGATGGTCTTCTGGATAATCGCGCCGGCAATCATTTGGTTCTTTCCGGAGACCTCGGGACGCGAGCTCGAGGAGATCTCGCCGGAAGCGAATCTGATTTGATTTCCCGCGACTCATCGACGCGCTAGATTTGCGCCTGAGTATGGGAGCAACGTTGCATCGTCGCTTGCGCATCCGATTCGGCCCGTTTGCGCCCGTGGTCATCGTGCTCGCGTTGCTCGGATGCGCGCGCGGTCCATGCGTCACGATAGTCGGCGCTGACGGCAGGCCGCGCGCCACCGTTGCGGTCGAAGTGGCGAACACGGGGGCGCAGCGCGAGCTCGGCCTGATGTATCGCAAGCATCTCGACGAGAATGCGGGGATGATCTTTGTTTTCCCGGATGCGGTGCACCGGAATTTCTGGATGCACAATACGCCGATTTCGCTCGACATGATTTTCGCGGACGCGGCGGGCCGGGTGACGGGAATCGTCGCGAACGCGGAGCCGTTTTCCGACAAGCTGCTCGGCGTCGAAGGCGACTCGGAGTATGTGCTCGAAGTGAACGGCGGTTTCTGCGCGAAAAACGCAATCAAGCCCGGCGACCGATTGGACTTCTCCGGGTTTTCAACCCGCGCGTCGGAATAATCGGGCGCTTTAACCGGCCGCCGACATGCGGTATCTATGCTTGCCGGTGGCGCGTGACGGGCGCCTTTTTGTTTGCCGTCTATCTCGCTTTGTCGCGGTCGTGAAAAATGGGCCTTAAAGAAAATCTCGAACGACTTCAGCAACTCACGCGCGAGGCGGAGGCGGCCGGCGGCCAGGATCGGCTCAAGAAGCAGCGCGCACCGGGCCGCATGACCGCGCGCGAGCGGGTCGAGTTTCTCCTCGACCGTGGATCGTTCGTCGAGATCGACAAGTTCAAGACGCATCGAATCACCGACTTCGACATGGCGGAGAAAAAAATCCCCGGCGACGGGGTCGTGACCGGCTACGGCACGATCGACGGGCGCCAGGTGTGCATCTTCAGCCACGATTTCACGGTCTTCGGCGGCAGCCTGTCGGGCGCATTCGCGGAGAAGGTCTGCAAGGTGATGGACCTCGCCATGAAGACCGGATGCCCGGTGATCGGGCTCAACGACGGCAGCGGCGCGCGAATCCAGGAGGGCGTCGTGTCGCTGGCAGGCTATGCGGATATTTTTCTGCGCAACGTACTGTCGTCGGGAGTGATTCCGCAAATTTCCGCAATCATGGGACCGTGCGCCGGCGGCGCGGTCTATTCGCCGGCGATGACGGACTTCATCGTCATGGTGCGCGATACCTCGTACATGTTCATCACCGGGCCCGACGTGATCCGGGCGACCACGCACGAAGAGGTCACGATGCAGGAGCTTGGCGGCGCAGATACCCATAGCCAGAAGTCGGGCGTGTGCCATCTCGAGGCCGACGACGACGCGGGCGCGCTCGCGATGATCCGCGAACTGCTTTCATACATGCCATCGAACAATGTCGACGACCCGCCATTCGTCGCCGGCGGTGACGATCCCACCCGCTGCGATGCCGCGCTCGATTCGATCGTCCCTGAAAATCCCAACAAGGCTTACGACATGGGCGAGATTATTCGGCGCGTGGTCGATGACGGCCACTTCCTGGAAGTGCAGAAGGACTACGCGCACAACATGCTGATCGGGTTCGCGCGGCTCGGCGGCTACTCGGTCGGCGTGGTCGCGAATCAGCCGGCGTTTCTGGCGGGATGCCTCGATATCGACTCGTCGGTGAAGGCGGCTCGATTCGTGCGCTTCTGCGACGCGTTCAACATTCCACTGGTCACGTTCGTGGATGTGCCGGGCTTTCTGCCCGGTACGTCGCAGGAGTTCGCCGGAATCATCAGGCATGGCGCCAAACTGCTCTACGCGTTCTGCGAGGCCACCGTGCCCAAGGTGACGGTGATAACGCGCAAGGCTTACGGCGGTGCGTACGACGTCATGTCGTCGAAGCATATTCGCGGCGATTTCAACTTCGCGTATCCGAGCGCCGAGATCGCGGTGATGGGACCCGAGCAGGCGATCAACATTGTTTTTCGCAACGAGCTCGCCAAGGCCAAAGACGCAGTCGCCGAGCGCGCGCGGCTGGCCGAGGACTATCGCAAAACTTTTGCGAATCCGTTCAAGGCCGCCGAGCTCGGCTATATCGATGAAGTGATCATGCCGCGCGACACGCGTCCCAGGCTGATCGGCGCACTGAAGGCGCTCGCGAACAAGCGCGACAAGAATCCGCCGCGCAAGCACGGCAATATTCCACTTTGAGGATCAGCGCCGGAACCCGCCGCCGCGCGCAGTTAGCTCGCGTGGGCTGGATTCAGTATAGAATTTGGAGAGCGATGCGTCCGGTCCGAGGATGGCCGGAAGCCGGGGAAGATTGATGTTCAAGCGGATTCTAATCGCCAACCGCGGAGAGATCGCGGTGCGGATCATCCGCGCATGCCGCGAGTTGGGAATCGAATCGGTCGCCGTTTACTCGGACGCCGATCGCGCCGCGCTGCACGTGCGCGAAGCCGATCATGCCTACCCGGTCGGTCCGGCGCCGGCGGCCCAGAGCTATCTTAACACCGCGAAAATTCTTGAAGCCGCGAAATCTTCCAAGGCCGACGCGGTCCATCCGGGTTACGGCTTTTTCTCCGAACGCGCCGCGTTTGCGCGCTCGGTGCAGCGCGCCGGCCTGACCTGGATCGGGCCGCCGCCCGATGCGATCGAGCGGATGGGCGACAAGGTCGAGGCGCGCAAATTGATGTCGGCGGCGGGAGTGGCGGTCGTGCCGGGCTCGCCGGGGACGTTGGAGACCGAAGCGGAAGTAGCCGCGATCGCGAAAAAGATCGGGTTTCCAATCATGGTGAAGGCGGCCGCCGGCGGCGGCGGCAAGGGACTGCGCTTCGTCGAGAACGACAAAGACCTCGCGTCAGTGGTGCGCACGGTCTCAAGCGAGGCCAAGTCGTCGTTCGGCGACGGGCGCTTTTACGTCGAGAAATTTCTGAAGCAGCCGCGCCATATCGAAGTGCAGGTGCTCGCCGACATGCACGGCAACATCGTCCATGTCTTCGAGCGCGAATGCTCGATTCAGCGGCGCCATCAGAAGGTTGTCGAGGAATCGCCGTCGCCGTTCATCACGGCGAAGATGCGGGCGGAGATGGGCGAGGTCGCGGTGCGCGCGGCCAAGGCGGTGAACTACGTCAGCGCGGGGACGATCGAGTTCCTGGTCGACGCGGAGCGCAACTTTTATTTCCTCGAGATGAACACCCGCATCCAGGTCGAGCATCCTGTCACCGAGCTGGTGACGGGCGTGGACCTGGTGCGCGCGCAAATCGAAATCGCCGCAGGCGCGAAGCTGCCGTTCAAGCAAAAGGATCTCACGCAGCGCGGATGGGCGATCGAGTGCCGAATCTATGCGGAAGATCCGGCCGCCGGCTTCGCTCCGGCGCCGGGAACGATCGAGACGCTCAGATTTCCCGACGGTCCGGGCGTGCGCAACGACGCGGGTGTTTATGCGGGCGCCGAAGTGCCGGTCTTTTACGACCCGATAATCTCCAAGCTGGTGGTGTGGGGCGCGGATCGCGAGCAGGCGATCGACAGGATGCGGCGCGCGCTCGGCGAATTCGTAATTTCCGGCGATCTGCGCACCAACCTCGACTTCCATCGCTGGATTATGACGAATCCCAGGTTTTTGAAAGGTGATTTCGATACCTATTTTATCGACCGCGAGTACCATCCGAATCAAAACGGCGCCGTGCCGCGCGGTGCGGAGCTGGCGGCGATTTTTCTCGCGGCGATCGCAGCGGATAAAAACCCCAACCACCGCAATGGCGCCGGCGCACAGCCGGTGGCCGCGCCGCCGGCGTCCGCATGGCGGTCGATTGGCCGATTCGAGATGCTGCGGAGATAGCCGGGACTCTTATCGATGCGATACCTCGCGACTCTCGGCGGTCAGGAACACGAAATCGAGATTGAAGAACTCGCCGCGGACTCGTTCGCGATTCGTTTCGGTGAGAATCGTTTCGAAGCCGACTTGCGCAGGGTCGGGCCGCTGTCCTTTTCGGTGATTATCGACAATCGCTCGTTTGATTTCGACGTGGCGCGCGACGGCGAGGAAACTGTCGTCGCATCGCGCAGCGGTTCGACGCGGCTCACAGTCGCCGATCCGGCGCGACGGGCGGCGCGCGCGGCCGGCAAGCGGCGCGAGCTCAGCGGCCGCGTGGAAATAAAATCCGCGATGCCGGGCCGGGTCATCAATGTGCTGGTCGCGCCGGGAGACGAAGTCAAAGCGGAACAGGGAATCATCGTCGTCGAAGCGATGAAGATGGAAAACGAAGTCAAAGCGCCCAAGGCCGGCAAAGTCGTGGAAGTGAAGGTGGTCGCGGGCCAGGCGGTCGAGAAGGGCCAACTGATGATTGTCATCGAGTAGGGGAGGCAGCCGGATTCGACCGGTAGAGGCAGGTTACGATGCCTGAAGACGATCGCAAAATCGCGTCCGCCCGTAAGAATTGGGAGGAACGCAAACTCAATCCTTCTTTGAAGCGCGGCGCCGAGCGCAAGGCCAAGTTCGTCACCAGCTCGGGAATCGAAATCAAGCGGGCGTACGATCCCGAAGACTTGAACGACTTCGATTTTGTGAACGAGCTGGGCTTTCCGGGCGAGTATCCGTTTACGCGCGGCGTGCAGCCGACGATGTATCGCGGACGGCTGTGGACGATGCGCCAGTACGCAGGCTTCGGCAGCGCGGAGGAATCGAACCGCCGCTACCGCTACCTGTTCGAGCAGGGTCAGACGGGGCTGTCGGTCGCGTTCGACCTGCCCACGCAGATGGGTCGCGACTCGGATCATCCGCTGGCCGAGGGCGAAGTCGGACGCGTCGGCGTGCCGATATGCTCGCTGGCCGACATGGAGACGCTGCTCGCCGAGTTGCCGCTCGACAAGATTTCAACCTCGATGACGATCAACGCGACCGCGTCGATCCTGCTGGCGTTGTACCTGGTCGTGGCGGAGCGCCGGGGAATCGGCTGGGACAAGGTCAACGGCACCATCCAGAACGACGTCCTGAAGGAATATGTCGCGCGCGGGACGTACATCTATCCGCCGCGCGGCTCGATGCGGATCATCACCGACATTTTCAGTTTTGCGACCAAGGAAGTTCCGAACTGGAACACGATATCGATCTCCGGCTACCACATCCGCGAGGCCGGCTCGACCGCGGCGCAGGAACTCGCCTTCACCATTGCCGACGGGATCGCATACGTTGACGCCGCGCTGAAAGCGGGCTTGCAAATCGACGCGTTTGCGAGTCGGCTGTCGTTCTTCTTCAACGTGCACAACAACTTCTTCGAGGAAGTCGCGAAGTTTCGGGCGGCGCGGCGGCTGTGGGCGAAAATAATGAAGGAGCGCTTCGCAGCGAAGGATGAACGCTCGATGATGATGCGGTTTCATGCGCAAACCGCGGGCTCAACCCTGACCGCGCAGCAGGTGGACAACAACGTCGTGCGCGTGACGATGCAGGCGTTGGCGGCGGTGCTGGGCGGAGCGCAATCGCTGCACACCAACTCCAAAGATGAGGCGCTGGCGCTGCCGACGGAATCCTCGGTGCTGCTCGCGCTGCGCACACAGCAGCTTATCGCGCACGAGTCGGATGTGGCGGACACGATCGATCCGCTCGGCGGTTCGTACTACGTCGAACGGCTGACGGAAGAATTGGAAGAAAAGGCGGTCGAGTACCTGTCGAAGATCGACGACTTTGGCGGCGCAGTCGCCGCAATCGAGCGCGGCTACATGCAGCGCGAAATTCAGAACGCCGCATTTATTTATCAGCGCGAGATTGAAACCAAACAGCGAATTATCGTAGGGGTCAACCAGTTCACCGGGGGCGGCGAACCGCCGGGGGAAATTCTGCGGGTCAAGCCCGAGCTCGAGGAGAAACAGAAGGCAGGCGTTGCGCGCGTCCGGGCGCAACGAAACTCAGAGACGGCGATGAAGGCGCTCGCACGGGTCGAGGCGGCGGCGCGCGACGGGCAAAATCTGATGCCGCCGATAATCGATGCGGTGCGCGGATGGTGCACGCTTGGGGAAATCTCGGACGCGATGCGCAAGGTGTTCGGCGAGTACCGGCCGGTCAATACGGTGTAGCATGGCGTTCGGCGGCCGGATTTGTATAAAAGAAAGCGGAATCGGAGAGGAGAGAAAATAAATGGGGCCGATCCCGAAGGGGACATTCTTGACCAAGGGTGTGGGCCGGCATCGCGAGAAGCTGACTTCTTTCGAGCTGGCGCTGCGTTCGGCGGGAATCGCCGAGTTCAACCTCGTGCGCGTCAAATCGATTTTCCCGCCCAACTGCAAACTGCTCAGCCAGCAGGAAGGCTTGAAGTACCTGACGCCGGGGCAGATCGTTTTTGCCGTGATGAGCGATAACGCGACCAACGAACCGCATCGGCTCATAGCGTCGTCGGTGGGCGTCGCGCTTCCCAGCAATCCCGCGCAGTACGGATACCTCTCCGAGCATCACAGCACGGGAGAGACGGATCAGAAGGCGGGCGACTACGCGGAGGATCTGGCGGCGATGATGCTGGCGACAATTCTTGGCGTCGATTTCGATCCGAATCTGAGCTACGACGAGCGCAAGGATCTGTGGCGGATGTCGGACAAAATCGTAACGACGCGCAACGTCACGCAGTCGGCGATAGGCGATCGCGACGGGCTGTGGTCGTCGGTGGTCGCCGCGGCGGTGTTCGTCGATATCCCCAACGGCAAGTAGTTCGCGAGCGAACCACAACGCGCGTTTGAACGGCGCGAGACCGGCGGGTACGCTTTAATCATGGCTACAGAAATTCTCTACTGCGCTGCTTGAGGCTATAAGCCACGCGCGGCCAGTCTGGCCGCGTCATTAAATTCCAGGTTCGGCGAGAAGGCGGAAATCACGGCCGGCAAATCGGGTCAGTTCGACGTGATCGTTAACGGGCGGCTGGTCTTCTCGAAATCGAGTGCCGGCCGATTCCCGGTTGACGGCGAAGTCGAAGAGATCTTCGCGGCTCTCAAAGAAGGCCGCGAGCCTGCGCCGGTGGAAGAAAAGAAACGGGAAGGGTTCGCCGCGCGCATGCTCGGAAAGCTCAGGAAGTGAGCGAATCAGCCGCCGACCGCGAACCGTCCCGACAAAAAATCAATCCGCTACGGATGCATGTCGAGGATCTGCTTGAAGCCGCTGCGATCGTGCGGACCCAGGATTAACATCTCGAGCACCGCCATTCCCTGGCGCGAACCCATTTTCGCCTCGCATACCGCCTCGATGTGCTGATTAAAGAAATCGCTCTGGTCGACGTCGGCGACTTTGAGCGAGTCGTAGGTCGAGACGTCGGGGCCGACGTACATTCCGTGGCCCCACTGGGGATGAAAGTAGCCGATGCCCTTCATGTAGAAGTTGTACAGGATCTTCAAATCGATGCGGCTCTCGCCGGCTTGCGGGGTGCGCACAATTATTTCGGCGCTTTTGGCGTGGCGCGTTCCGGAAGCATAGTTGATTTTGAAGTCGAGGCCGCCGGTTGAGAGATCGACCGGAGCGCCGGGCACGGCGCGGGTGATGGCGCCGTGCTCGTGCCATCGCGAGCCGTCGGCATTTTCATTGACGTCCCAAAGAGTGCAGACATCCTCGAAATTGCCCGGCGACCACAACCAGTAGTACTGGGCCTGGTCGGACGAGGGCACTCCCGCCGGATCCTGCGGCCCGATTCCGCGCACGCCCCACGAGCGATCGCGCGCACCCCACACTCGCGACGGTTTTGCTTCGTAGGTCTTGCCGGCAACCGTCAGGGTGCCGCTGTAACCGCCGTGCTGCGTGAACCGGGTCATGTCCATCACGATCCGCGGACCGGCGCGGCGCGTGAAGCGCGGCTCCTCGATTGCGGTGGCGCGCGCCTCGAACATCAGGTCGGCCTTTATGGCTTCATGATTGACACGAATGCGCATCGATTGCATGGGGCGTACGACCTCGATCGAGATCGGGCCGACTCGCGTGTCCATCCGCTCGGCGCCGAGCACCCGCGACGCGCGCACGCTATGTTGCACGCCGCCGACGGTTACGCCGAATGCGGAATCGATGATTCCGAGGTTCGGATAGATGCCCATCCCGACGGCGAAGTACGGCTCGCCCTCGCGAAAGCAGCCGTTGAAAAAAAATCGATCGTAAAAATTGCGGTCGCTGGTGAAGACCTGCTGGACCGGCTCCGGCGTCTGATGAATCGGATATTCGTCGCCTTGCGTGATCATCGTTGTCTCCTGCTATGAATTGAAATGCGTTGGTCGATCAGATCGAAAACAGTTTGCCGAGTTCGGCCGCCTCGAGACGGATGCAGACGTAAAAAGGGCCGAACTTCGCATACGATGCGCTGGCCTCGTCGAAGCGCATCTCGTAAACGAGTTTCTTGAACACGAGCGGATCGTCGGCGAAAAGATCGACGCCCCATTCCCAATCGTCGAATCCGATCGAGCCCGAGATGATCTGCGTCACTTCGCCGGCGAAACGCCGCCCGACCATGCCGTGTTCGTGCATGAGACGCTGGCGATCTTCGATCGGGATGCGATACCAGTTGTCGGCGCCTTCGCGCTTCTTGTCCATCGGATAGAAGCACAAGTAGGGCCGCGCGGGAATTTTCGGAAACAAGCGCGGCGAAATTTTCTCCCGCTGTCGCGAAATCTCGGAATCGATTTCAGACTTCCATTGCGGCGAGCGCGGTCCGACGCCATTCTCGACGAGCCGGCGATAGAGCGCGACCGTCGCTTCGTAGAGGCCGATTTCGATCACCGACAGATACGACGTAGTTAGTTCCAGGTAGTCGCTGAGTGCAAGCCCGGCGACGGCGAGTTCGGCCTGGCCGAGTTCCTCGAAGCTGCGGCGGAAGTGGACGATCATCAGATCGCCCTTGTGGCCGAGCGCGGAGAAGAGCGCGGTTTCGCCGTCTTCGCGCCGGGCCATCTCGCCAAACAGCTGCGACGCGTCCTTGAGAGCAGCGTTGCGTTTCGCGGCGTCGAGCGCGCGCAATTCGCGGCGCCGCACGCGGAACATCTGATGGAGAATGCTGTAACCTTCGAGCGTCAGAGGTGCGGCCGGAAAATCACCGGGAATCTTCGACGTGTCCATTCCTCGATTTTGCTCTGTGCGGTCGATACTCATGGCGGCAATCCTAGACGCTACGCACCGGTTGTCTTGCCTGATGCGAAGCCGAAGGGCCGACGCGATTCTTACCACTGTCGCACGGGCAGGCGTCAACGGGAAATGCGATGGCGGCCGGGGCCGAATTCGCCGCCGGTGAGAGGCGCGTCGTCGAACCGCACGAGGGCAGCCACGCCGTCTGGAATCACGACCTCGCCGCCGCCTTCGCGATCCAGATTCACCTCGATGAGCCCGTGCGGGGTTGGGACGCGGCCTTCGAGATGCCTGAGCGATCCGAAGCGCGGCGCGATTTCCGCGCGCGAGTAGCCGGGCGCGGCCGGCCTGACGCCGAGAACCCAGGTGGTCAAATCGTAGGTCGGCGTCGCGGACCATGCGTGACATCTGCTGCCGGTGCCGGCGCGCGCGTCCCAGTACTCCTCGAACGCGGTGTCGCCTCGTTCGATCTGCGGCCACCATTTCATGCATCGCGCAGGAATCAGATCGCGGCGGCCGGCACGGACGATCGCATCGTGCAGGAGGTGGGAAAAAAATGGTTGCGCCGCGACGACGTTGTGCCCGGCGTCGAAGGTCATGTGCTCGGCGGGGTCCATTCGTTGGCTCAAGTACGCTGCGAGGTTGTCGGAAATCGTGGGCGTGACGACGACGCGCGATTCGTCGAGGATGTAGTCGAGCATCCGGGGCCACCGGTGTCGCGGGGCGCATCCAGCGACGATCGCGATCGCATTGGTCTGCTGACTGACTCGCTTGCGAGCGCCGTGCCGATCGGCCGCATCCACGTACACGCCCGCGGCCTCGTCCCACAGCAATTCGAATGCCCGCCGGGTGCCCTCTGCACATGCATGAGCATCGGCGGCAGCACGCGAATCCTTCAGGACGGTTTTGGACAACCACGCGGAATCATCGAGCGCCGCCGCGTAGAGCGCATCGAGCGCGCCGGTTGCTTCCGATCGCTCGGTCATCGCCCAGTCGATGAAAATCCATCCCGGCATCCCGCGAATCAGTCCGTCCGGTGCACGATAACGCTCGAAGGCCGTCAGCACGCCGGCCGCGGTCGGCATCAGTTCGCGAACCGTCGCGGCGTCGCCGGAATATTCGAAGTAGCGGGCGAGCGCGCGTATCCAATGCAATGAGTAGTCGGGGATGGTGGTCGAAGATATCGAGAAGTCGCACGCCGCGGCCATCGCCAGCAGACCGTCGCCGCGGCGCGAATGCGCGCAGATTCGCAGATGGCGGCGCACCAGGCGCCAATCGGTGTTGGTCGCATACGTCAGCAGGGCATGGATGTAGGAATCGCCGAGCCACGCGCGCTGCTCGTGGCCGGGACAGTCGATGAAGGCGTCGGTCGAACAGAGTTCCAAAGTGCGCGCACCAACGCGCCAGATTTTGTTGAGCGCCGGATCGTCGCATTCGAAGTACGCCTCGTCGCCGCGCGGATAGCGCCGCTCGATCGCGCCGGCCGATTCGATCTGCGCACCGCCGCGCGTGACGATCGACAGATAGCGGAAGCCGACCGACTCATAGGACTCGAGCCGTTCTGCCGCGCCGCCGCGCAGGATATAGCGCATCGCAAATTGGCGCGGATTCGTTTCCGCGCTGCCGTCGGCACGCAGATCCTCGCCGGAGTACAAGTCGATAGTTGAACCCGCTGGACCGCGAACGACGGCCCAAGGCGTCGCGAGCGTGATCATTCCTGCGTCGAAATTAACGATGATGTCGGGACCATCAGTGGAATGCTCCACAGTCGGATACGCGCTGCGTGGGTCATCGCTATTAAGTGCCGCGACGCCACGGCGGGAGAGTTCATTCAGTGCGATCGGAATCGAAGTCAGCTGCGCTATTTCGTCGGGCTCGGGCGCCGTGAAAGGCTCGACCGGGATTCGCGTGCGATTGGGCGAGAGAGTGCCGGCCGACAATTCGACGGCAGACTGCCAATCGGAATCATCGAACGCTGCGTCGTTCCATCCAGCGGGAATTGCGGCGCCGTCGAGGATTTCGATCGGCGGAACCGGCAGCGCCGCGCTCTGAGCGACATCCTGCCAATACGGCGCGGCACGTCCTTTCCATGTCGCATCCGAAATCACGCCGATGGCCGGCGATTCAAACGCGAATGATCCAAAACCGAGAAGGAAGCTCGGCATCGCGGGCCGCCACCAGGGTCCCGGCAAGCCGTAGAAGCGCGCCAGTGACGCAATTGCGTTTCGACCCGCGTGAAGATACGGCGCGAGATCGATCTCCGTCCATGCCAGACGCTCGGGTACCGAACGCGCCGGTCCGCGAGCAACCTCGACGCCGTTGACGAACATCACGAAGCGCGAGTCGGCCGTCACTCGTGCGGGAACTGACGCAGGGATCGATCCGAGTTGAACCGTCCGGCGCAAGTAGCAAAATCGATTCCAGGTTTCTTTCGGCGGAAGTCCGATCGGTTCGATCGGCGAAACCGGCAAGGGCGCGGGCCCGGCCCAAATCCATCGCGCATCCCAGGTAATCGGCCATTTCGATCCAGCCATCCAGACGCCACCACTAGTACGGGCGAGCAGTCTTGCCGATAATCTCGCGCGCGACAATCGTCTTCATGATCTGCGCGGTGCCGTCGCCGATCTCGAGTCCGATCACGTCGCGCATTCGCTGCTGATGCGGCAGGTCGAGGCTGTACCCCAGATGCCCGTGCAGCAGAATGCACTGATGCAGAACGTCGGCGGCCAGCTCGGGCGCGAGCCACTTGGCGCCGGCCGCGAGCCATCCGTGCGGCTCTCCGCGATCCTTGAGCCATAGCGCTTCGTAGCAGAGCAGACGCGCGGCGCGCAGCCGAACTGCCGCCTCTGCGAGCGGAAACGATACCCCCTCGAACCGTGCAAGCGGGGCGCCGAACGCCTGGCGCTCGGCGACGTAGGCGCAAGTCTCATCGACGCTCTGCTCGGCCGCGCCGATGCACATCAGGCCAATCAACGAGCGGCTGAAATCGAATCCCTGCATCACCTCGACGAAGCCCGCGCCTTCCGCGCCGATGCGAGCGGCAGCGGGCACGCGGACGCCGTCAAAAAAGAGCTGACCGCGGCCGATTGCGCGCGAGCCCATATCGCGAAAGCGCGTGCGCGATACGCCCGGTGAGTTGAGGTCGACGTAAAATGCGCTCACGCCTCGAGCGGACTGCTGCGCCGTGCCGGTTCGGGCCAGGACGAGGGCAGCACCGGCCGATGATGAGAATGAGATGGAAGTTTTCTCGCCGCTCAAGACGTAGTTGTCGCCGTCGCGACGCGCTTGCATCATGACATGTGCGGCGTCGGAGCCGCCGCCGGGTTCGGTCACAGCCAGCGCCGCGATAATTTCGCCTCGGCAAATAGGAGGAAGAAACGCGGCCCGCTGACGCGCGTCGCCGCTGCGGGAGATTATTGCGGCGACGAGCGCCGCAAGCAGCAGCACGTACGCGGCGTTGAAATCCCCGCGCGCGATTTCCTCGTGCGCGATTCCAAGCGACACATAATCGAGGCTGGAACCGCCGAGTTGCGCATCGACCATCGGCGCGAGCACACCCAGTTCGCCGAGTTTCCTCACCAGCGCCGGCGGCAGATCTTTGTCCGCGTCGCGCGACGCGTAATTCGGAAGCAGTTCGCGCCGCGCAAAGTCACGCAGCGTTTCATCCAGCAACTTCTGCTCGGCGGTGAGCGAAAACTCCATCGTCGCAAGCCTCAGTTGGACGGCGCGTTCTGTGTCGGCACCGTCACGGACTGCGGCGGCGCGCCCGACGGGCCGACATACTCGGGAAGACTCTCCAGCCCGCCGAGATCGACGTTGGGGGTCGGCCGTTCGATCGATTCCTCGCTGTCGTCGGCGCCCATTTTGCCCTGGTAGTGTTGCATCACCTGCTTCTGCACTTCATCGGGCGACAAATTCGGCCGCATTCCCTGGTTGTGCGCAAAGTCGGCGCGGCTGTTGGCATCCATGTTGAGCCAGATCTGGCTGGCCTGCGCGCCATTGCCGTGATTCATCGCTTCGATAAATTTTTGCTGCTGCGTTTCCTGATTGGAATGGAACGGCCAGCATCCCGCAAGCGCAATTGCACACGTAGCAATTGACAATGCGATCGCATTTATTCTGGTCTGCATCGGCACTGCCCCTGAAACGTCACCACCCTTCGAATCGACTTTCCTTCGTGCATCAGGCGAAAGGCGTTCGCGATTGCTGCTTTCACTTTCACGATTCCCGCGCGTTGCCCGCAATATAGTACGCCGGCGCCGCTTCCAGCGAACCCCGCATCGCGCGCCTTGATTGAGGCTTGGCGAGCTGTTTGGGAGAGCTGACGGCGCATACTATTTGAGGTCGAGGGATTTTCAATGCGAGTAATAGGCACGGTCAAGGAAATCTGGCGATACCCAGTCAAGTCGATGGCCGGCGAACGAATGCAGCGCGCAAACGTCGGCGTGCTTGGAATCCATGGCGATCGCGGATGGGCGATTCGCGACGAAAAGGCCGGCGAGATACGCAACGCGCGCAAGCTGCCCAGGCTGCTGCACTGCGTCGCCGTGTATATGCGCGAGCCATCCGAGAACGATGTGCCACCCGTTCAAATCACGATGCCCGACGGAACGACTTTTAGATCCGACTCCGCCGAGGCCAATGCCAGGCTCTCCGAGCTGCTCGGGCGACCCGTTTCGATCTGGCCGATACAGCCGCCGACCGAGCGCGACTTCCTTCGGCGTGGCACGCCCGACAATCCCGACTTCACCGCCGAGATGCGCGCGGTCTTCGGGCGGCTGGAAGATGAGCCGCTGCCTGACTTCTCGACGATGCCGCCGCAGATTCTCGAATTCACGTCGCCGTTGGGCACTTACTTTGACGTGTTTCCGTTTCACCTGATTACGACCGCGTCGCTGAGCGCGCTCGCCAGCCGCAATCCTGCCGCCGATTTCAACTCGCGCCGGTTTCGGCCCAACGTTCTGGTCGAGACTGAGCGCGGCATCGAAGGATTGGCCGAGGCCGAATGGTCGGGGCGGACGATCCAAATCGGCGCAACGCGCATCAAGCTCGAGATGCCCGCCGTGCGATGCCTGATACCGACGCTCGACCAGCCCGGATTGCCGAAAGATCCCTCGGTGCTGCGAACCGTCGTGCGCGACGCAGCGCAAAATCTCGGCGCATACGCGACCATCGCAACCGGCGGGGCCATCGCGGTCGGCGACGAAGTCGCGCTCGAATAGCAGGCTTCGAGGTCGTCAACGGAGTACCTTGATCATTTCGATGGTCTCCACCGGCTCCCCGCACTCTGTGCCTTCATAGCGACGCTGTTCAGTCCAACCGCGCTGCTTATAAAATTCGAGGGCTCCCACATTGAAGGCCCGCACTTCGAGTCTCGCCTCTCGATGGTCCGCGCCAATTCGGCGTTCCACCTCGTCCATCAGTCGAGAGCCGATTCGCTGCCTCTTACGCTTCGGCTCGAGGTGAATGGCATTGAGCCAATTCCCTTCTATATGGAACATGCCCACAACTGCGCCGCCGGCCGCAGCTACAACGAACGCTCTCCACTTGTCCTCGGCATAATGGCGAGCCGGGTCATGCGTCGCGAATCGCTGAACCGCAACAAGAGGCAACTCTGGCGCCCACGTGGTCAGCCAGGAACGTCGCAGAATTGAAATCAAGGCCGATAGATCGGCTTCCATAGCGGGGCGAATTTCCATCGGACGTCTTTCCTTGCCGTCGGCAGGGTAGCGGTGGCCGAGTGACGATTACAGGGTGATTTTTATGCCGTCGAATTTTGTGAAGGTGAAGCCCGCCGAATTTTCATTGTAGTACTTACGCCGATCGCACAACACGCTTATCGTGATCGCTTCGCCTGGCGGAAGCGAGGGGTGCAAATACAAGCAATAAACGAAAGAATCGCAAACGCCGGACTTTACGCGCGATGGCGCAAGCCTGCTAAAGTAGCGGGAGTTGAAGGAGAACAGTTATGCGCGCGGCCGTAATGCGAGGCAAAAAGCTCGTCGTCGATAACATTCCCACGCCGGCTCCTGGAGCGGGCGAGGTGCTGGTTAAAACGCTCGCGTGCGGAATATGCGGGTCCGACCTGCACACGCTCAAGTACGGCGCGAAGCTCGTCGAGGCGTCGCGAAAATCCGGAGCGCCGTTCGTGATGGATCTCACTCGCGACGTCGTGATGGGTCACGAGTTCTGCGCGGAGGTGGTCGATTACGGGCCGCAGTCGCAAAAACGATTGAAGCCAGGGACGCGCGTGTGTTCGATGCCGGTGCTGATCAAGGCCGGCGGCGTCGAGTCGGTCGGCTACTCGAATGACAGTCCGGGCGGCTACGGCGAACTGATGCGGCTGACGGAGTTTCTGCTGCTCGAGGTGCCCAACGGGCTTTCCACCGAGCGCGCGGCGCTGACGGAGCCGATGGCGGTGGGCTATCACGCGGTGCAGAAAGCGCGGATGGCCAAGGATGACGCGCCGCTGGTTATAGGATGCGGGCCGGTGGGCCTGGCGGTGATTGCGGCGCTCAAGCTTGGCGGCGTATATCCAATCGTGGCTGCGGATTTTTCGCAGCGACGGCGCGAACTGGCGCGGCAGATGGGCGCAGACGTCGTCGTCGATCCAAAAGAGAAGTCGCCGTACGAGAGCTGGCGGCAGATGGCGACGTACAGCGATCCCGCCAAGGCGCCGATGCTGCCGCCGTGGATGCCGGGACCGGCGGTCAGGCCCGCGGTGATCTTCGAGTGCGTGGGCGTGCCGGGCGTGATCGACTCGATCATGTTGGCGGCGCCCGGCAATGCGCGGATCGTGGTGGTGGGAGTATGCATGGATCGCGACCAGATCGAGCCGCTCACAGGAATCAGCAAAGAGCTGAATATCCAGTTCGTGCTCGGCTATTCGCCCGAAGAGTTCGCGGCGACGCTGAGCCATTTAGCCGAGGGACGGGTCAACGGCGACGCGATGATCACGGGCAAGGTCGGCCTGGAAGGAGTGGCGAAGGCGTTCGAGGACCTCGCGTCACCGGAGAGGCACGCCAAGATCCTCGTCGAGCCGTGGCATAGCTGAGCAGCAGGACGTTCCACACACTTCAGTGAAACAGACGCTGCGAGGCTAGATCGGCGCCAGCGCGCATCGCGCGCAACTTTGCCCACACGATTTCCTCGGCGACTTCGCCGAGTCCGGCGGAAGTCTCGAAGCCGCAGTCGGTCCCCGCCATCACGCGGCGCGGATCACCGATCGCGTTGGCGGCGCGCTCGAGGCGGTCAGCGACAACCTCGTAATGTTCGACGTAGTTGGTCTTGGTATCGATGACGCCGGTGACCAGGCTCATGTGATCGGGAAGCGGGAATTCCTTGAAGCAGCGATATTCGTGCTGATGGCGCGGGTTGGCGGCTTCCAAAACGAGAGCGCCGACGTTGGCGCGGTAGAGCAGCGGCAGAATCTGGGCAAGCGGGACATCAAGGTCATGCGGCGCCTGGTAGTTTCCCCAGCATACGTGCATGCGGACGCGATCGGGCGCGATTCCATGCAGAGCGCGATTCATCGCGGCGATGTTCAGTTCGACGTACTCGAGGAAATCAGCGAGCGGACGGTCGGCGTACGACGTGTGCCGCTCCATCGCGAGGTCCGGGCAATCGACCTGCAGAACGAATCCCTTCGATACTATGTACTCGTACTCAGTATGTAGTGCTTTGGCGACTGCGATTACATACTTTTCATAGTTCTCGTAATACTCATTGAGCATCGCCGACGCGATTATTCCCGGCGACGGCGCAGTCATAAACGGCTCGGCGAATTTCCCGGGCTGATCGGCGAGGATACGCAGGGTATCGGCGCATTCGAGATCGACGGCGTCGCAGTCGCGGTACTCGACCTCGCCAATTGCCTTCGGCGCGTGCAGCAGATCGACCATCGAGCGCTGAAGCATCGGCGCTATCAGCTTGCTGAAGCTCTGGTAGCGGACGAGATCGCGCATGATGGGCCGCTCGCTTCGTCCGCCAAAGCCGGTCATTCGATGCTGCACGTAGGTGAAGAAGCTCTCGCGTGATTGCTCGCCGTTGTTGCCGACGTCGATTCCCGCTTCGAGTTGTTTCTGTACAACGTAGCGGGTGGATATCTCGATCTCACGGAGCATCGCGGCGCGGTCCACGTCTTCACCGCGACTACTCTTTACGAGCATCGCGATCAGGCTTTCCCGCCGCGGCAGGCTGCCGGCGTGCGTGGTTAGAATACGGCCCTCGCTCCGAAGCATAGTAGTTCCTCCCGGCCTCTTTCACTCTTTCACTTTTTCACTTTTTCACGTTTTCACCGGTTCGCGCTGCCAACACAGCACGCCGAGTGGAAATTTCAGGAGTGGACACTCGCGGGATCTGCTCTCGCTGGCGGCGGCATCTGCGGGCGCCGTTACCGGGAGATTGATTCCGCATGGAGAATCATTCTAAGCATTTGCAAGGAGTCTGAAGATGCCAAGGTTCAAGCGCGCCGATATATCGATATACTACGAGGAGTACGGCACAGGGTATCCGATTCTGCTATTTGCGCCCGGCGGGATGCGCTCGAGTATCGAGTTCTGGGCCAACAGCCCGTTCGATCCAACCAAAGAATTCGCGGCTGACTTCCGCGTGATCGCGATGGACCAGCGCAACGCAGGCAAGTCGGCCGGGCCGATCAGCGCTGATGATGGGTGGGACACTTACACGGGCGATCATATTGCGCTGCTCGATCATCTTGGGATCAAGCAATGCCACGTGATGGGCGGGTGCATCGGATCGTCGTACTGCCTGGGAATGATCAAAACTGCGCCGCTACGGGTCAGCGCCGCGATTCTGCAAAATCCAATCGGACTCAGCCAGCGCAATCGCGAGATGTTCTTCGCGATGTTCGACGGATGGGCGCAGGCGCTGAAGGTGCAGCGTCCAAAGCTTGACGACTGGGCGCTGCGGCAGTTCCGCGACCGGATGTATGGCGGCGATTTCGTGTTCAACGTTTCGCGCGAATTTGTGCGCTCGTGCAAAACGCCGATGCTGATTCTTTGCGGCAACGACGACTATCATCCGGCGGAAACCTCGAAGGAAATCGCCGCGCTCGCACCGAACTCCCAACTTATCGACAACTGGAAGACGCCCGACGTGATTGGCGCGACCGTGAAGCGCGTGCGGGAATTCCTGATCTCGCACACGCCGAAGAGTTAACCGGCGAGCGCCAGTTTGATCCGATCGGCGAGTCCGGAGAATCGCTCGACGCGAGAGGCAATTGCATGGTTGAGCGTCGATTCGTCGCCGACGATGACGACCGAGGTTCTGCTGCGGCTGACGGCGGTGTAGATGAGCTCGCGGGTCAGAACCGCGACGGGTTTCTCGGGAAGAACGATGGCGATCGAATCGAACTCGGAGCCCTGCGCCTTGTGCACCGTCATCGCGTAGCTGAGCTCGACGAATTCGCGCAGTGCCTCCAATCGGAATGCGACGAAGTTGTCGCCGCGCGGAAATATCGCCATCGGGACTTGCGAGCCGTTGCGGCGTCGGACCCACAGTCTGATTCCATTGTCGCCGTTGAAGAGTCCGCGTTCGTAGTCGTTGCGCAGCACGATCAGCGGCTCACCAACCACGAATGGGGCGCGCTCTGCCGCGACGCCCGCGGATTCGGCGGCGCGCGAATGAAGGCGCGCGTTTATTCGCTCGGCGCCGGTTTCGAAAACGCGCGTCACGCACAAGATGCGTGATTTTCCGGCGTGCGTGAACAGGTATCGCAATCGCTCGCAGTCGGCGTCATCGAAACGGCCATCGCGTTCGACGTATTCATGCGCAACCAATTCTTCCATTTCCGCCGCGCCGCGCACTCGATCGGTGTACCAGCGATCCAGAAACGGGCCGAGTTCGCGCGACCCAGTTGCAATAAATTCGACGCCGGCGAACGTGAGTTCGTCCGGTGATGAGCGCCGCGCCACCAT
The DNA here is from genome assembly GCA_937889395.1 of uncultured Pseudomonadota bacterium. Taxonomy (GTDB): domain Bacteria; phylum Desulfobacterota; class Binatia; order Binatales; family Binataceae; genus Binatus. The sequence goes on from CALAOW010000116.1 coordinate 22,961, forward strand.
CGGAATATTCGATTCGTCGATTGAATTCAGGAGCTTGGCATCGCCGTCGTTAATCGACCGGGCCGCGAGCAGAATGGATCGGCCGGCGCTGCTTTCGCTGTTCATTCGATGATTCACTTCGAGCCGCATCGATGCCGTGGTGAGCGGACCGCTATCGTCCCCGGCAGACGGGACGAGATCGCGGAACACGGAACCCGCGGCGACCGACGGCAATTGGTTCGCATCGCCGAGCAGGATCAGCCGCGCTCCGGGCTGAATCGCGTTCGTCAGTCGTTCCATCAAGGTGAGGTCGAGCATCGAACCTTCGTCGACGATCACAACCTTCGCGGAGAGCGGGTTGTTGCGATGATGGCGGAAGCGCCCGGAATCGGGCGAGTAACCGAGCATGCGATGAATCGTCGCGGGCTCGAGATGCGCGTCGAGGAGCGCCTGGTCCACACTGTCGAGCCGTTCTATTCGCGTCAGCGACTCGCCGATGCACTCGCCCATCCGATAGGCGGCTTTTCCCGTCGGGGCCGCCAGGGCAATCTGGGAGGGATCGACGCCGAGCCGCACCATCAGACGCATGATCGCGACGATAATCGAAGTCTTGCCGGTGCCCGGACCACCTGAAACAACTGTTAATCCCATGCGCGCCGAAGCGGCAACGACGTTGCACTGCTCATCAGACATCACAATCTGTTTGCCCTGCACAATGACGGGGCGAGCAATCACACCCTGAAGCGCGCTACTGAGTTTCTCCGCGTCCGCTTGCGCTTGCGTATCCATAGTCAATAGCGCGGCAAGTCGAATAGCCAGTTCACCCTCGTAGTGATAAATGCGGTGATGAACTATATAAGGCGCGATATATAATAAGGGTTTGTATTCATCCTCCCGCCGACCGACTACCGCTGATGCGCGGCCGGATTGTATAAGGGCTTCGATCGAAGTGGCGATCGTAGCGATGGCGTCGGCGCCAAAGCCATTGGCACACAGCGAACCGAGCGCGCGGTGCATCGGCGCTTGCGAAAGCGGACCAGTCACCGGAAAGCGGGTGCTCCCGTCCTGGAGGGCGACGAGCGAGATCAGGATGAGCACGATGAGTGCTATTCGGTCATCGTCTTTCAGAGCCGGTTCAAGCGCCGCGAGCTCGGCCGCCAAGTGGACAGACTCAGGCGCAAGATTAAGCCCGGACACCGAGACTTCGAGCGCGCGCATGCGAGCGTTGAATGCGGAACGGCCACCGTCACGGGCTGAATCAAAGCGTCGCCACGCGGTATCCATTCCGAGTAATGAGTATTTCTCTTTCACGCGCGGAGCTCGGAGTCGGGTTCGCGAGTCAATAGATCGGATTCATAAGTGACTATTTCATTCCACGACGGTCTTGCGAAGTAAAATCCAGCTTTCCCGTCACCGGCCTGCGAGACGCCACGAAGAAAGACGTACAAAAGACCGCCAAACCTCGACTCGTAGTCGTGCTCGGTGTGGATATCGAGCAGGCGCACGATACCGACCGAGTAAATTTGCGCCTGCAAACGATAGTGGCGTTCGACGTGCCGTGCGACTGCGGCAGGCTCATACGATGGCAGAAGATCTCCCTTCCAATCGGCGAAGTATATTAGCTGGTCGCGCCGGAATACCAAGTCGATAAAACCCTTTATGTAGCCCCGTCCGACGATCCACGCGCCGTCCGGGGCGTCGCCGAGCAACGAGTGATGTTTCTCGGGAATTGGATAGGCGAATTCCATTTCGGGAACTCCGGGCAGCCGGTACAGTGCGCTCTCGAGTATTGTTTCGCCCAGCGCGACCGGCGAGGTGAGCGCGTTGAAAACCATCTCGCGTCCGCGGGCCAGCCATCGCGGATCATTCACGCCGTGGCGGCGCATGGCGCTCGCGAACAACTCGCGCACGTCGTCCCGCGCCATCCAGGATTCCAGATCCGGCGCATCGCCAAAGGATTTGAAATCGAGCTTCTCGATCGCCTCATGCAGGAAAATTCCGACGTGGCGGCCGCCGGGCAAATCGAGGTTGTCGGCACGCGCATCGATCGCATCGACGCTGGTTTTGAATTCGTCGGGATCGAAGCCGGTGGCCATCCCGGTTTCGCGCGCCGTCTGAAGCGAGGTGTAAGATTCGATCATCAAGCCGCGATGCCGTACGCCCAGCTCGGCGAATTCGCGGTCAAGGCCGGCGGTCTGTGACGCCGATGCGAGCCAGTCGCACAAGGCATTCTCGTCAAGCGCCGTTTCGTCGTCCTCTTTTTCAGTTTGTGAATCGATGGATGCCGGAGCGACTACAGTTTCCGTCGTGAAGAGCGTCTCCAATCGAGCTTCGCGATCGAGGGCGCGCAGTCGATCGTTCAGTTGCGCGTAGGCGCCCGACAAGTCTCGATTCAGCGCTCCATCCGGGACGTAGGGCAGTATCAGCCGGGCGCGCGCGCGAGTCAGCGCGACGTAGAGCAATCGCTGATCCTCCTCGTCCTGCTCTTTCTTGAGCGCGGTCTTTTCCACGTCCCGCGCCGGTTTGCCAATCGCAAGACGCCGTTGGTTTCCGTCGTGGTAGACGCTGACCCAATCGCGCCGGTTGTTTGCGAAAAATCCTCCGTAGAGAGCTACGACGCCGGCTTCGAGCCCCTTGCTTTTGTGGATCGTCATGATTTGCACGGCGGCGCGATCGTCTTGGGAGCGTTGCACATCCGGATCGCGATCGTCGCCCGCCGGCGCCGCTCGCCCCGTGATGTAGGCGTCGAGAAGTTCGATTATTTCCGCGAGCGAGATTCCATGGCGCGATGCATCCTGAGTCAGAATCTCGAAGATGTGTTCGTAGTTGGTGAGTTCGCGGCGATCGTCCGACAACAGCAATTCACGTTCGACCAGTCCGCTTTGATGGAGCAAGGCGTCGAACAAGCCGGCGAAACGCCCCGCCTCGGCAAGTGCGCGCCATTCGAACAGCCTTCCGAGCATCGGATGCGCCTCGTCGTCAAGCCGCGCAAGGTCTCCGTATTCAACCGCGAAAAAAGGCGACGCCCACGCCTTGAGACGGTTCGAGCGGCGGCCGGGTTCGTCAATTCCTCTGAGCAGGTCGAGAATGTCGGCGGCCTCGCGGGTCTGGAACAGCCCGTCCTGCTTGTAAAAGGCAAACGGGACTCCCGCCTGACGCAGGTACCTGGCAATTTCCGCGCTGTCGCGGTTGGTCCGAGTCAGGACGTAAACGTCCCTGGCTGTAATCTTGTACGGCGCCTGCTTGTCATCACAAATTTCAATCGCGTGATCCGGGTCCGCAATAATTCGCCGTATCGCTTGCGCGATTCGCGGACCTATCGCTTCGCGCATCGGCCGCGAAAACTTGTATCGATCGTCACGCGGCTGGAACTTCATGAGCGTCACGGGTGCGATCGGCCGGCTGTTCGCCGCGACGGCTCGCAGAGCTGGACGCCCGCATTTTACCGGATGGTTGTAGGCGATCTCACCGGTGAACAATGGCGCCGCAGCATTCTGATCGAACATCAGGTTGCACGCCTCGATCATGTCGGCGGTCGAGCGGAAATTTTCGCGCAAGTGAACAACCGCCGCTCCTGATTTGGAGAGTTGCTCGCGCGCTTCCAGGTAAGCGTGCACGTCGGCGCCACGAAACCCGTAGATCGCCTGCTTGGGATCCCCGATTACGAAGACGGTGTTGCCGGCGCCGCCTTCGACGAACACCTGTCGAAAGATTTTCCACTGAAGTTCGTCCGTATCCTGGAATTCGTCGATCAGCGTCACCCGATAGCGCTCGCGTAGGGTCGCCGCGAGCGATTTGCCGCGAGGACCGTCGAGTGCGTCTGCAAGCCACGCCAGCATGTCCTCGTAGTCCAGCGTCCCGCGCTCGCGTTTTCGCGCGTCCATTCGCGCAGCGATAGCGAGCAGCAGTTCGTCCACCACGCGTTGCTCGATAGTCAGCGCGGCCTGAACCCGCTCCCCCGCGTCGACGATCGCACGCACGCGGCCGGGCATCTCGCCTGGGAAAATAGGCCGCGTTTCGGCTCGCGTGCGGCGTGCACGTTTTGGATCACAGATGGGATCGAGATCGAAACCGGACAAGACTTCGGCCAGGATCGCGGCCGATCCATCGGCACGATTGACGAGCAGCTCGAGTTCACGCGTCGCGGCGATCGCGTCGCGCCGGGCATCATCTGTGACCGCCGCGAGCCGGAAGGCGTCCACCAAGGCGCCGGCATCGAACGCGCTGGCCAGATCGGTCAACGCCTGTTGATTGAGTTCGCGCCCCGCGGTCCGCAAGTAGCGTTGAGAGTGAGCATCCCAGAGCAGTTCCTCGAGGTCATCTAAAGTGCGGGTCTCATCCGAGAGCCACTCGCTGATGAGCCGCGCGACGCGATCGTCGGACTTCAGCCGCTCGCGCAATTCGGCGCGGATGGCCTCGTGGAACTCGAGACGGCCGCTGGTGAGGTCAATTCCAAAACGCACTCCGCTATCAAAAGCGAGTTCGGTCAGCATCCGGCGGCAAAAGCTGTGAATCGTGTGGATGGGCGAATGATGAAACGAAAACAACGCGGTCGTCAGTCTTTCGCGCTCGTCGTCGCCCAACCGCTTGCGCTGCGATGGGTGCGCGGCGTCCGCACTATGGCCGGACAGGACGGCTTCGATTGTCGTACGGATTCGCGAGCGCAGTTCGGCCGTCGCCTTTTCGGTAAACGTCACGACCAGAATTTGATCGAGCAAAGCCGCGCCGGTGAGGACAAGGTCAACGACGATATGCTCGATCGTAAACGTCTTGCCGGTGCCGGCGGACGCGTCGATAACCTTGTGTCCGCCGTCGAGAATTTCATCGAGGATCGCGGGCCGATAGTAATCAATCTTTGCCGGGGCTGGAGTCGCGCTCATTTGAATATCCCGATTATCGGCTGGAAGCGTCGCGCGACGATTTTCGCGATCTCTTCTTCGTCCGGCGGATCGAAACCGGCGGCGTTTCGCAGCGGTCCGTATTCGGAACTGCTCTTCGAGAAATCATCCAAGCGGATGCGCTCGACAGCTTCGACCAAGTCGCGACGATTCGGGGGCTTGTGCAATTCCTCGACGACTTTTTCAACCGCCTCGATCGGCAGAAAGTAGTCATTGCCCGTCGAAAGCAGATCGCCGACGACGATGGACAAGAAGGCGAGCGCCGAGTCGCGGTCCATCGGGGGGAACTCGCGAATAAATTCGCTCTGTTTCGCTGACTGTGTTCCGATCACGATTGCGCGAAATCTCTCGGGCAGTTTTGCTCCGGTGGCGGCAAGGACAATTGCGTTCAGAAACGCCGGGAGAAAATCTTTCGGCTTGACCTTCTTATGAAGCACGCAGTTGATCGCAGCTCCCGACTCCGGGGACACAGTCCGAAGCGTGCCGTAGAGATTCACGCGCTGCGTCACTGTCGTTGCGTCGCGGCGGCGGACGTTGGCGTTCAGCGCGATTGGGGCAAGAATCTCGCCGGCGCCGGCGAATTCGTCGGCGCGCCCGATCCGGATGTCCTTCCATCCGTCGAAATTGGTCACTCCCGCTTGAGAAGCCTGCGCGATCCATCGACGAAGCGCCGCAGCGTCAGCCGTTGCAGCGATCTCCGCAAACTGCCCGGCGGGTGCGCGCCCATTGGCCTGCGCAATCCGAACCTGGCGCGCGTACTCTTCGTCGAGCGCCTCGGGCTTGGCGCCGGCGCGCCAGAAGACGTCGCGCAGCATCACGGTACGATCGAGCCGCGACCACAGGACCGGCTCGTCTTGCGCCTGCTCAGGCGCATCTTCGTCCTCGAGCATTCCGAGCGAATAACGCGCGGCGCCCTGCAAAGGACATTCGAGATATTTTCGAAGCGCGGCTATCGGAAGCGCGAACTCTTCGATCGGCGCGTGGCGTGGCGCGGCGGGCGCTGTTTCGAATTCGGCGAATTGCAAATCCTCTTGCAGGCGCTCGCGCAACTTCGCACCGAGACGATCCAGCAAGCGCTCACGCTTCGGCTTTGCTCGATGCGTCGCAGCGGCATCGATCTTTTGCCGGAGCGCGAGCATCCGTGCGCCGCGGCGCGCGTCAGGATCGAAGCTCGCGAATTCATGATCGCTGTTCGGAGTTGCGCGATCGGCGAATTCAGGAAAATATTTCAAATCATAACGGCTGACCGGATGTTTCACCGTCAGCTTCGCGAGCGTGTTCTTATCGATGAAACCCCGCAGCATGTATTGCAGTTCGCGAATGACGGACGAGGGTTCGAGGGCGTCGCCAGTTTTCGCATCGCGAGCAATGTAGGAGAAAAAAATCCGCTCGCGCGCGGCCAGGATCGTCTCGAGGAATAGATAACGGTCGCGCTCGGCCGGAGTGACATCGCCCGCGCCGCGTTTGAGCATCCGCAAATCAAGCGGGTCGCGACGTTCGCGCTCAGGAAAGGCAGCTTCGTTCAGCCCCAGCGCAAAGATGACTTTGAATGGGATCGACCGCAGCGAGGAAAGCGATCCAACCGCAACACCGCGCCCCGAAAATTGTCCGTGACGCGATTCGAGATCGGTGATTCGCGTTGCGATCATCTCGCGCGCCGATTCGTACGACATCGGACCAATGTTCAGTTCCGAGTCGCCGATGGACTCGATCGCCTCGAGGAAACTGTCCCTGACCCGTTCATCGAGCGCGCTCGCCGGGCGGAGGTATGCGTTCAAAAATTCGATGAGCATCCGCGACCAACGGCGCGGCGTGAGCCGCGCATTGCGCATCGAAAGCGCGTCGGCGATGAGCGAGCGTGCCCCGCGCATGAATCGCGCGGCAGTCTCGAGTTGATCCTGCGCCACTTCAAAGGGCAGGTAGCCGGGAGCTGTTGCTCCGGTCTCATAGAATGCGGGAATCCCGCTGCGCTGACCGGTCATCATGGCGCCCAGCGCGAGGCGTTTGATCGCCTGATCCCAGTGATAGAGGCCGCGCGGAATGTAGGTATCCTTCAGGTCGTCGTCGTCGGCGCCGAAGAAAATGCCCAGCGCCTCGCTCCATCGAGGCCACAGGCCGGCGTCGATTCGGGTTTCGCTTTCGCTGTTCAACGCGGGATGCGTCAGCAGCCGGATCATTTCCGCGCGCGAAAAGCGGCCGCGCGGCAGATTGAGAAGCAACTCGACGGCCTCGGCGACGCGGCTTGGGCCAGCGATGCTGCGGCCGACGAGATCGATTGGGATTCGGTGCTGCTTTCGGAAAACGCTCTCGATGTGCGCCATGTAGTCGTCAACCGCCGGGTCAGGAATCAGCACCGCGATTTCGTGAAACCGAATGCGCTCGGCGCCGCCGCTGGCGGCAAGTTTCTCGTTGTCGCGAACGATCGACCAGATCTCGTTCGCGACGATTTCGGCCTCGCGTCGAATTCCCGGGGTGGCAAGAAACCGGATTCGCGCTTCGAACGGCTTGCCGTTGCCATCCTCGACGTCCGGGGGCTGCGGTTCGCGATCGAGGATGTTTTGCTGAAGAGCTTGGAGCAGCGTCGGTGGTTCGCGAGAAACCGGATCGGAAAAGAGCGGCGCGAAATCGCATTGAGACAGTTCGTTGAGCAGCCGAACGTATTCACGGCCCGGCCGCCCCCAGAGCCTCAGAGCAGGCGGGTCGGACGATTCATTCAACGCGAACGGGTCTTCGGAATCTGCGAGTTTTTCTCCGACTTTGTCTTGACGATGAGCCCATGCGGTGAGCGCGCCGCGACGGGAACTGTCCACATCGTCCCAAAACTCGCGGCACGGATTGAGCGCGTAGATCCGAATATCGCCGAGCGCGCCGAGTTTCGCGAAAATCTCCGCATAAGCATTTCCCGCGTACGAGGAACCGAACACGTGAAGCGTCGCCGGCAGGGCAGATTTGAGGTGGTGGCTGTCGCCCGCCTCGAATGCATCGGGCAGCATCATCAATTGAGTCTCGCGCTTTAACAGCCATTGCTCGCGCACGCGGCCGTGCGAATCGAATACCGACTGCCACAAATGGCGCTGCCATCGCTCAGTCTCGCTCATTGCATCAACGTCAGATCGGCGGGCAGCGCGCCATTTCTCGATCATGCGCCGCCGCGAAATCGAATACTCGCGAAACAGCCGCGCCAACTGTGCGGCAAGCAGGATCGTTCTGAGCTCGACGTCGGCGTCAGTTTTGGATCCCGCCTGGATGTAGTCGCGCGCCGGCGTCAAGTTGGAGTCGTCGCGATGGCTCGAACTTCTAAGGCACTCGAACAGGATCAGTTGGAGCTCATCGGCGTCGAGGATCTTCAGGCGCGCATCCGTGGATTGGAGAAGTTTGGCTAAATATGTCCGCAGGAACGGAAAGTTCAGATTCGCCGCGACGCCGATCGATTCGGCCAGCCGATAGCGGACGAATTGTTCGACGATGCGGTTGGGCACGACAATCGAGACCGGCTCGAGCGGCTCGCGCCTCTGATGCGCGGCAACCGCGTTGGCCAGCGGCGCGATCAGATTTTCGAGGCGATTGGAATAGTAAAGACGAATCATCGCGGCACAACTATGGATCGCGGATCAGGTTTTAGGAACATATATTGTCGTGCTGACAACCGTTGTCATCGAATAACGGGGATGATTGAATCAGCAAACTGTCGGAGCAGAGGCGATTCATGAAGAAACTTCGCCGCAAACCCACCTACGGCGCCGCGATTCGGCTGGCACGAATCGCCGCCGGGTTGTTCTCGAAACCATACGGCTGGAGTTTCAGGGCGATCGAGGAAAGTCTGGACATTTCCGAGCGCACACTTGCCCGTTACGTGTCGGTGCTGCGCAGCGATCTGCTCGACTGGCGTGGCGATCCGCTGGTTGAAGTTGCCGGCACGGGCGGCGAGCGCAAACTTCGGCTGGTCAGTTCGATGAAAGCCGCGGAAGCATCTTCGTACCAGGTCGCGCTGCTGTATTTCTCGCTGACCGTGCTCAAGTTCCTGGAGGGCACGGTGCTGGAAGAAGGCGTTGAAGGGTTGTGGGAGAAGATTTATCAGAACCTGAGCCTTACGCAGCAGACGCGGCTGTCCGACCTCGAGCGCAAGTTTTACGCCGTCCCTTACGCGCCCAAGGACTACGGTGAGTTCAGCGAACAACTCGACGTAATTTTGCGAGCGCTGCTGGATCAGATTCGGCTCAAAGTCGATTACGCCGGTCTGACCGGCGAGGGCCGGCAACACGACTTCGATCCATACTCGCTGATCGCCTACCGCGGCGGTCTCTACATTCTCGGCTACAGCCATCGAAGCAGCGCAATCATTTATCTCGCGGTGGAGCGAATCCGCTCGGTGGAATTCATCCATCAACCCGATGGAACCTCGACGCGGTTCATCTATCCGCGCGGCTTCGATCCGGCGGCGCACACCGAAGGGACTTTCGGAATCGTCGAAGGCCCCGAGACCAGGGTCGAACTGAAGATTCATAGCGAACAAACCGAAGCGTACGTCCGTTCGCGCACAATTCATCGCAGCCAGCGTTTCTCGCATCGCCGCGACGGTACGACCATCATGACGATGACGGTCAGGGGTACGACGGAGTTGGCGAACTGGATAATGAGCATGGGGCCGTGGATCGAGGTGCTCAAGCCCGCCGCTCTGCGCAAGGAAATCGCGCAGCGCCATGCTGGAGCAGCGCGTCTTTACCGCGCCAGTTAGTGCAATGGCGAAATCCATTATATGCTTGCGGGCGGGCAACCCATGATCATATTAACCGGCGGCGCGGGCTTCATCGGCAGCAATATTCTGGGCGCGCTGAATGCCAAGAGCATCACCGACGTCCTGGTAGTCGATCGGCTGGGCGATAATTTCCGCAACCTTTGCGATCTGCGGTTTTCGGACTTCATGCAGCCCGGGGAATTCGTCCGGGCAATCGAGCGCAAAATTCTCCCTGACCGAATCGAAGCGATCTTTCATCAGGGCGCATGCGCCGACACAACCTGCGACGACGGCCGCTACATGATCGAAAACAATTTCACGTTTTCGAAGTCGATTCTGCACTTTGCTCTCTCGAGCAAAGTTCCACTGGTGTATGCGTCAAGCGCAGCCGTGTACGGCTCGTCGAGCGCGTTCGCGCCGTCACGCGAAAACGAACGCCCGCTCAACCTCTACGGGCTGTCCAAACTCGCTTTCGACAATCACGTCCGGATCGTTGCCGCGAAATCGGAGAGTACCGTGGCCGGCCTCCGATACTTCAACGTCTATGGTCCGCGCGAATCCCACAAGGGCAAAATGGCGTCGATGGTGTATCAGCTCTACCGGGATTTGAAGGCGAGCGGACGCGCACGGCTGTTCAAGGGCACCGATGGATACGCCGACGGAGAGCAACGGCGCGATTTTATTTTTGTTGACGACATTGTCCGCGTAAACCTGGCGCTTGCCGAAGGTCCCGTGCGCAACGGCATCTTTAACGTCGGCACCGGACAGGCGCGCAGCTTCAACGACGCCGCCAGGATAATAATCGCGCAGATCGGTGCGGGTGAGATCGAGTATGTACCGTTTCCCGAGAACCTGGCGGGCAGGTATCAAAGCTTCACGCAAGCCGAAATCTCGGCGCTGAGGAATGCCGGCTACGCCGAGCCCTTTTCGACTCTGGAAGATGGAATCGCGCAGTCGATCTATTTCTGGACCCGTGGGCACGGGTAGCCAGGGGTGATCCCTGCACTCAGTATTAAGGCGGCCCGCCGTTGGCGGGCGCGGCCCTTGCCAACGGCTTAATACTGCGCTGCCGTCGCCACGGCCAGGGGTGACCCCTGCACCCAGTGTTAAGACAAAGATGCGGGACTTTGTCCCTGTTAGAAGGGGGTTGATGAAGAAAGCCATGCAGACTGACTATTCGGAGTCGGCGGCCCGTTGGCACGGGAAGCGCTGCCCCAGGGGATCGGCAACTGGTCGCTGACCAGCTTGCAGCAGCGGCTGGTGAAAACCGGCGGGCGTTTGATAAAGCATGCCCGGTACTACTGGTTGCTGCT
>CALAOW010000117.1 GCA_937889395.1 uncultured Pseudomonadota bacterium
TCGGTCGCGTCCTTGTACGGAGGCGGCCAATCGATGCGCTCGGTGGGGACTATTTTCATCGTCATCCCGCGCCGCACTTTGTAGAACACGCCCGGCGAAACAAGATCCTTCACCTGCGACGCGTTGTCCGGAGTGATGAAGTCGCCCGGCTTGACGCCTGCCTCCCCCGGCAAGCTCAAGGCCGCGAGGGCCAACAATGCAATACCCCCGGTGACGACCGTTTTGCGAAACCCCACTATCCCCAATTGCATTCGAACCTCCGTAAGAGCCTTAAAACGTTTTACCCCTGGCTCGATTAAAAATACCAGCCAGACTGAGCTTTCCACGAACCGCTATTAAAACGCAAGCGTGCGGAAGTCAATCCGCCTAATTGCCTACAGTCCGCCACTCCGATTCCGGGCTGCGGCGATAGATGCCCTTATCGCGCCTCAGCATTTTGCGCAGCGCCACAGTCGGGAAGGAATTTGGTTGATTGTGACTCGAGAGCATCCAACGAAACGTTTCACCAATGGCGCCGTTAGCTACACCTGATTTGGATTCAATCGCGAATCGCCCGTTTCGGTCTGGCACAGCGGAGGCTCTGTCCTCCAGGTGACCATAAATCCACTGGCTGCGAAGCGTTTCTGGCTGATCGCCGTCGCGGTCCTGGCCGTGGGAGCAGTTTCGTTTTATTACCTTCTCCGCAATACGCCCCAGCCGCGATACACGACTGCCGCGATTGACCGCGGTACTGTCGTTCGCTCGGTCACCGCGACCGGTACCGTCAATCCGGTTACGACAGTGCAGATCGGCAGCTACGATTCAGGGCCGATCATCGCGATCTACGCTGATTTCAACACTCCGGTTAAGGCTGGCCAACTCATCGCCAAAATCGACCCGCGTCCCTTCCAGGCCAAGGTGGACGAGGCGGCGGCGGTCGGTGTGTTCTTCGGCTGGTATCCCGCACGCAAAGCCTCGCTGCTCGATCCGATTGAAGCGCTGCGGTACAAATGACCGCATCGTGTCGGGAGCACCCTGTCGTTTCGCAGGAACGTGAGTCGAAAAAATTGAATGTCCCCGATGGGATTTGAACCCATGTTACCGACGTGAAAGGCCGGTGTCCTAGGCCGAGCTAGACGACGGGGACGTTAGGATCGAAGCCCGAAAATACGAACGCGCGCTATGCGCGCGCCAGACAGCCAAAACTATCAGAGCCGCAAGAAGGGGAGCAAGTCATCGCGGCCAGCGGTCGAACAACCGCCAGCGGTGGCGTTGTCTGGCGAATCGGATACCGATAATTTCGACACGATGTCCAATTCTTCCATCTTGGTCGCGGGCGCCGGCGCGATTGGCTCGATTCTCGGCGGGATGCTGCATGATGCGGGGCACGACGTCACGCTGCTTGGCCGGCGAGCGCATCTCGAGGCGATTGCACGCGGAGGCTTAAAAATTTCGGGACTGCTTGGCGATCGAACCGTCGCCGGCATGCGGCTCGCCGACGATGCCGCGAAACTTGGCAGGCGGTTCGGAGTAATCCTCTGCGCGGTCAAGAGTTATGACACCGAATCGATGGCGGCTGGGCTGGCCGACCATTTGAGCGACGACGGCGCGGTCGTCTCGATGCAAAATGGCCTGGGCAATATCGAGTTGTTGATCGAAAGCTTCGGACGGCGGCGGGTATTGGGCGCGCGCGTGATCTTCGGCGCGGAAATACCCACGCCGGGCAGCGCGCACGTGACGGTTTTCGCGCAGCCGGTCGCAATCGGACCCGCGCCCGCGATTCATCGCGAGGACTCGCCGGCACTGGCGACGCGCGCTCGCGCGATCGCCGCAATGATCGACGCCGCCGGCGTTCCCGCGGTCGGTGTTGACGACATCATGCCCGTGCTGTGGACCAAGGTTCTGTACAACGTGGCGCTGAATCCGCTCGGCGCAATCTTGCAGCAGCATTATGGAGCGCTCGCCGAGGATCCGGACGTGAAGCCTATAATGGATTGCGCGATCGAGGAGGCATTCGCGGTCGCGCGCGCTCTCGGCATCGCCCTGCCCTTTTCGAGTCCGGCGGAATATCGAAAAGTTTTTTACGAGCAGATGATTCCGCCGACGTTCAGCCATCGGCCGACGATGCTGCACGATCTTCACGTTCGCGGGCGCACCGAAATCGACGCGCTGAACGGCAAGATCGTCGAGCTTGCCGATCGCCTCGGCCTCAACGCGGAGACGAATCGGATACTCACTCGGCTCGTCCGAGCTGCGGAACGCGTCACTCAAAAAAAGAAGCAACGATGAAGGCAGCATCGATACGCCGCGCGAGCATGGACGCGATCGTCGCACAGGCTGAGCACGAGTTTCCCTTCGAATGCTGCGGCTTCATCATCGGCGACAACGAAAACTCGGTCGAGGAAGTCCGCCCGGTCGCCAACATCCAGAACCGCATGCACGCCGAAGACCCGGCTGCCTTCCCGCGCGATGCGCGCATGGCTTTCCTGATGGAGCCGAAGGAGCATCTGGCGGTGATGCTCGAGGCCGATCGCCGCAAGCTCGCGATCCGCGCCGTTTACCATTCGCATCCCGATCACGACGCGTACTTTTCGGCGACCGATCGCGCGCAGGCGTGCTCATTCGATCCGCCCGAGCCCGACTATCCCGGTATCGTTTACATCGTGATGTCGATTCGCGCCGGCAAATTCGCGCGCGCCGCGGCGTTCGGCTGGAATTTCGAAACGAAGGAATTCGCCGAGACGAAGCTGACCGTCGAATGAGCGGTGCGTGGCCGCTAGATGCGGAACCCACCGTGGGTTCCGCACCTCCTTGGGCAGGGGCTGCGGCCCCTGCACCCGCAGTGAGAAGACGCGAAAATCTGCGCAGC
>CALAOW010000118.1 GCA_937889395.1 uncultured Pseudomonadota bacterium
CGGGTTGCGCAGGTGGGGCGCGACTGAAAGAATGCATCGGTTGCCGCCCGTCCATAGGGGCGGCCATCCACCCCGCCGATGCGCCGCGTCGAGACATACTTCATCGTTATAGCGATCGCGTTTTACGCCTGGTTCCTGACGCATTACGGGCCGGGGCAGGTGATTGGCTACGTGCGGATGGCAGGATGGGGCCTGGCGCTGACAATTTCGCTGGAGGCGCTGGCGCGAATCGCAAACACGCTCGGCTGGCGGGTCACCATTGAGGACTATCCACCGAAGCTCAGGTTCGTCGAGTTGTTTGCGGCGCGAATTGGCGGTGAGGCGATCGACTATGTGACGCCGTCGGCGCAGCTCGGGGGGCAGTTCGTGATGGCGGTGGATGTGCGCGAGAAACTGCGCATGCCGGTGGGGCTGGCGACGGTAATCGTCGCGGCGCTGGCCGAAGCGATCGGACAGATCGTGTTTCTCTCGGTCGCGCTGGTGATTTCGCTGCGCCTGATACCGGTAGCCGCCAGCCTCTACTGGTCGATAGTGGGCGGGTTTGCGCTGGCGATGGCGCTGGCGGGGGGCTTCTTTTTCGTGCAGATGAAGCGGCCGTTTTCGCATCTGTGGCGTGCCGCGGCCAAATTCGATATCGCGCGAATCAACACCGACGAAATCCGCGAGTCCGCCGACGAAGCCGACGCGGTGCTGCTCGACTTTTACGCGCGCCATCGCAGCCGGCTCGCCGCGTCGTGCCTGTGCTACGCAGCCGCGTGGAGTTTCGGGCCGCTCGAAATTTATATCCTGCTGCGGCTGCTGCATCAGCCGGCGTCGTTACAGACAGCGCTGCTGATCGAGGCGGTTGGGCTGCTGATCGAACGCGCGACCTTTCTGATTCCAGCCAAGCTGGTAAGCCAGGAGGGCGGTAAGGCGCTGATTGTGGGGATGCTCGGTTACCCGCCGGGAATAGGCTTCGTGGTGGGGTTTCTCCGCCGAATCAAAGAAATGGTATGGGTATTGTTCGGGCTGCTGAGCCTGATGATACATCGGATAGTCGTGCAGCAGCGCGGCAATATGACGGGCGCCGCAGCGGCGGAGCGCGACTCTGTGATGAAAATGCAACGAGCACAAGGAGAGCAATCGCTATGAGAAAATTAACCGCCCTGGTTGCGGGGATGACGCTCGCAATGACCGCGCTTCCCGCGGCCGCCGGGGTCGTCATCACGCAAAAGCAGCACGTGACCAATGGGGCCAACACTCGCGACGCCAAACAAACCATTTCGGTGCAGGGCAACAAGCAGAAGACGGAGACCGAGCGTCACACGATCATCACTGACCTCGACAAAGGGAAGATGTACGTGATCGATCCGAAGGCGAAGACCTACTTCGAGATCGAGTTTCCGCCCAAGGGGCAGATGGCGGCGATGATAGCGGCGAGCCAGAGCGCGGCGAAGAACTTCAAGAAGGCCGGCACCACGCGCGAGATCGCGGGCTACAAGTGCACCGACTACAACGGCGGCGGGCACATGATGCAGGGCGACTACACGGTCAAGGAATGCTTCTCGACCGCCGCGCCTGGCGCCAAGGAGTTTTCGGCGTTCGAGAAAAATATGGCGGAGAAGCTCAAGAGCGCAGGCGCCGGTCAGGTCAGCGGCGGCGAGATTCCAGAGGGTGTGCCACTCGCGACGGACTCGACGATGAAGATGGGGCACGTCGCGATGCCGGGGATGGCGCCGGAGCAGGCCGCCAAGATTAACGAGATGATGGCGAAACGCCCGCCGGTTGTGCTGAGCGAGATGGTCGAGAAGATCGAATCAAAGAAGCTGGCGGACGCCGATTTCGCGGTTCCTGCAGGCTTCACCAAGAGAGAGATACCGGCCGGGCCGGGACCGGGCGCAATGAAGATGGGGGCAGGCGCAATGAAAATGGCGCCGGGTGCGGGCGCACCGGGTGCAGGCGCGCCGAGTGCGGGCGCGTCGCCGGCGGCGCATTGAGTCGCTCAAGCGAACTCGCGCGCACATTCATGCGCTCGCCGCGAGTGAGTTGAACAAAAAAAGAGCGGGGTCCGTCGGGGCCCCGCTCGTCGTTTCGATCTAACGCGAAAAACTACATCGTGGTTGACGCGGATGCCTGCGGCCTGGGCGCGCTCACTTGGTGTTTGCGCCGGTGGATTCGGCGACCAGTTCCGCGAGATCGCGTACTCGTATGGTCTCTTCGAGCGAGCGCGACTTTACCGCGTCTTCGAGCATCGTCATGCAGAACGGGCATCCCACCGCGATGCACTCGGGCTTGGTCTCGTTCAATTGATCGAAGCGCTTCTCATTGATCCGCGTGCCCTCGTGTTCCTCCTTCCAGAAGCATCCACCGCCCGCGCCGCAGCAGAAGGTGCGATTCTTGGACTGTTCGACCTCGACCACCTCGGTGGCGGGGATCGCGCCGAGCGCGCTTCGTGCGCTGTCCCATTTGCGATTGTGGCGCGCCATGTAGCACGGGTCGTGATAGGTGATGCGTTGGTTGATCTCGCCGCGGGGCTTCAGACGTCCGGCCTGGATTAGTTCGTCGATAAACTCGGCTTCATGCAGGACCGTATAGTTACCGCCGAAGTCTGGATACTCATTCTTCAGGTTGTGATAGCAATGCGGGCATTGAGTGACTATTCGCCGCGGCTTGTAGCGATTGAGCGTCTCGACGTTCTGCGCGGCGACGGTCGCGTACAGGTATTCGTTGCCCAGCCGGCGGGCCGGGTCGCCGGTGCACATCTCCTCGCGCCCGAGGATCGCAAACTTGACGCCGGCCTGTTTCATCAAGGCCGCGAACGACTTGCTTACGCGCTGGATGCGTTCGTCGTACGAGCCGGCGCATCCCACCCAATACAGCACGTCGATCTCTGACGGATCGGCGAGATCGGCGATCTCGGGAATTTCAAGTCCCTGTGCCCATTCGGCGCGCTTTTCCTGGGCAAGGCCCCACGGATTTCCCTGGTTCTCGATTCCCTTGAAGGCTCCCGTCAATTCGGTCGGGAACCTCGACTCCATCAGTACGTCGTAGCGCCGCATGTCCACGATTCTTTGTATGTGCTCGATGCCGACCGGGCATCCCTCTTCGCACCATCCGCACGTCGTGCATGCCCAGACCGCTTCTTCGGTCGCGACCTGCGTTATCATGTCAGCGCCGTCCCATGCGGGCGGTTCGGCGCCGCCGTCCTGCTTGCCGTTTGCCTTCGCCGCGAGCAGAAAGGGCGCCTTGTCGAGCAGATGCTCGCGCTGTTCGATCACCAGAAACTTGGGATTCAGCGTTTTACCGGTATTCACGGTGGGGCAGTTGATCGTGCAGCGGCCGCATTCGAGGCACGCTCCCATGTCGAGGATTTGCTTCCACGTGTACTGCTCGACCTGCGAGACGCCGAACGTCTCGGCGTTTTCGAAATCCTTGATCGGCGCGAGTCGTCCGCGCGGACCGAGGTTGCGGAAGAACAGATTCAGCGGGCCGAAGATCAAATGACGCAGCTTGGTGAACGGGAAACAGAACAGCAGCGCGTACACGAACAGCACGTGCACCAGCCACAGCCATCGATGGTAAGTGGCGCCGGCGCCGAGCGCGCCCTCGATTCCGCCCACGACCCGCCCAACGTATGCCCATTCGGTGAACGCGGGATGCGCGGCGTTGATACGCGCGCCCTCGAGCATCAGCCCCGTGACGGCGGCCAGCACCATCATCGACATCGGGAACCAGTAGCCGAGCCGGTTCTCGAGATTGTCCCGGACTTTCTCCGCCGGCGGCTCGTTGAGCACGGTGGGTTTGCGAACCGCGCGCCGCACACCTTCCATCAGCACGCCGAGGATCAGCAGGATGAAGAAGGTGTCCATCGCAACTTTGAAGTAGAGATAGAAATCGCCGTAGTAGAAGTAGAGGTCGAGGCCGAACAGACCGAATAAATCGCGCACGTCGCTGTTGATCACAACGATCGTCGTACCGATGAACAGTCCGACGAACGCGACGTAGAACGCGTAATGCATCCATCCCCACGTCTCGCGAATCACGTTGCCCTGGCCGAACGAATCGCGCAGTGCCAGGAGCAGGCGCTCCAGTGGATGATCGAGACGATCGTCGGACACGCCGAGACTCACCAGCCGGTACCACCTGACCCCGGCGTAAATGAACCCGGCGATCAGCAGCCCGAGCAGGCCGTACATCAGCACGATGAACGGAACGGGAATGTTCCACAGGATTTGGCGGGTAACTTGCTCGTTCATTTGCGCTCCATCAGGACCATGCGGCCGGCGTCGAAGAACGAAGAGTGAAAACCGGGGGCGAAGGCGCCTGTAACAGACTCTCAGGCTAGGGGCGATCGGGAAAGACCGCAAGAGAACACAATCGAATTGGCGCGCGGGTTTTTTCGGAATCGAGCTCGATGGTGATCTGTCCTGTTCGGTGGGGTTTGGCAGCGATCTTGGCAGCGAAAAAGCTTCCGCCATTTGTCGGTCGCGCGGCAGTCTGCTAACTCACGAGCATGAACCCCCGCCACGCCGCCGCGCTCGCGCTTGTGAGCTGGTGATCCGGCCCTAGGCACCTGCAAATGCAACTTAGACTAACTTACAGCCCTGCTACAAAATTATTCGGCACCCATGCGTAGAGCGTGGGCCGTCCGACGCGGCCCGAGGCCGCGCCGGATAAGTGGTTTTACTGGTCTGCCGATATCTCAGAAATTACCCCAACCACCTTGTACAGCCCCACTCTTCTCGCCGTTTCTTTGCCAAGACCATGAAATCCACGTATCGGGGCATTGCTCTTTCAAAAAAGAGCCCCGCTTCGGCTTTACCAATCCGCACTTTAGGGCCAGCATCGCGATCGCGACGGGAAGTTCATCCACGCTTTGCCGGCCTGTGGAAATTCTTCTACAGGCGACTTGATTTGAAACGACAAGCGCACTACTAGACTTCCTCGGTGAG
>CALAOW010000119.1 GCA_937889395.1 uncultured Pseudomonadota bacterium
CGAGACGCCTGTTGATGAGCGGCCTGCTGCGGACGCGCCTGCTGCTGGCGAGACGACTGCTGCTGATGAGTCGCCTGCTTCTCCTGATGAGGGGCCTGCTGCGGACGCGCCTGCTGCGGACGCGCCTGCTGCGGATGCGTAGCCTGCTCGTTGCGATTCGCCTGGTTCTGCTGCTGGTGAGTCGCCTGCTCGTTGCGATTCGCCTGGTTCTGCTGCTGGCGCGTCGCCTGCTCGTTGCGATTCGCCTGGTTCTGCTGCTGGCGCGTCGCCTGCTCGTTGCGATTCGCCTGGTTCTGCTGCTGGCGCGTCGCCTGCTCGTTGCGATTCGCCTGGTTCTGCTGCTGGCGCGTCGCCTGCTCGTTGCGATTCGCCTGGTTCTGCTGCTGATTCGGGCGGTTGCTTACCCAATGTTGGCGCATCGGCGCTCGATGGTCCTGCTTCTCGGTATGACTCACCCAGTTTTGGTGTCGGCTAATCCAGTTGGGATGGTGGGCGGAAACCCAATTCGGGTCTTGGTTGTACCACCATGCGCCGTAATGCCAGTTGTGCTGGGCGTCGTAGTCGCCGTCCTCGCCAAGCCACCGCGAATTCCACGATACCCAATTTGGATGATTGCTGTAGAAGAAATCCGGGTCGTTTTCATGCCACCAGTAGCCATCGTGCCAGGTGCCGTAGTTGTCGTAGTCGCCATCTTCGTTGAGCCACAGCCCGTCCATGACGACCCATTCCGGATGATTCTCGTAGAACCACATGATCTCGTGGTCATGCCACCATCGGGCACCGTGCCAGATGTGATTACGGTCGTATGCTCCCCATCCGGCTTCTCCCGGCCCTCCGTAGTAGCCTTGGCCGGCATAGCCGGGACCATACTGCGCGAATGCCGGCGCTGCGATCGTGAGCGCCAGAATCGCACCTAACAACGTAATCATTTTATTCCATTTGTTTTTCATCAATTTTATTTCCATGGGCAGCAATACCATAGGACCGGTTCGTCTCGTACGGACCTCCTCAAGCCTTATTCTCTGTCGATTTGCGATGGTCTAGCGAAACGCGGTCGAAGGCGAGCGGAAAGGCCACTGTTGGGCTGGACCAGAGTCGGCCTCGAATCCTATATCGATTCCGACTAGTCGATAATATCTTTAGCCATTCGGAATGTCAAAATGAGTAATCCAAATTAACGTGAATGCGGTGCTCAGGAGAACAAACTGACTAAATATACTCTATTACTTATTTTACTATCGCCGACCATCGCACAATCAGCCAAGTACAATCCGCACTCGATGCGTGATGCCGTCGTCGGCGAGGGCGATCTGCGCTGGGCGCCCGGCGAGCGCGTTGCCGTCGAGTTTCACGCTGCTCGCTCCGCGACTAACGCTGCGTGGGTTTTCGACCGCGATTTCATATCGGGTCGAGCCATATCGATAGACAATCTCGAAGCCCGGCCATTTGGTCGGGATGCACGGATCGATCAGTAGCGTTTTGCCGCGGACACGAAAGCCCAATATCCACTCGAGACCCGCCCGATACATCCATCCCGCCGAGCCTGTGTACCATGTCCATCCTCCCCGCCCGACGTGCGGCGGCACGGAGTACACGTCGGCGGACACGACGTACGGCTCGACTTTGTAGCGATGGATTCCTGCGCGGGTGTTGGCATGATTGATCGGGTTCAGTAGCGAGAACAGTTCGCCGGCCTTGTCGCCATCACCGAGCATCGCAAACGCGATCACGGACCACAGCGCGGCGTGTGTGTATTGGCCGCCGTTCTCCCTGATGCCGGGCGGATAGCCCTTGACATATCCGGGGTCCAGCGGAGTGTGATCGAACGGCGGGGTGAATAGCAGCACCAGGCCGTCTTCGCGGCGAACCAGGTATTCGTCAACCGCCGCCATCGCGGCAGCAGCGCGGACCGGACTTCCGGCGCCGGAGATTACGCTCCACGACTGCGCGATCGAATCGATTCGGCATTCGAGATTGCCGGCCGAGCCGAGCGGCGTCCCGTCATCGAAGTAACCGCGCCGATACCAGTTGCCGTCCCATCCTTCGCGCTCCAGCGATCCCGCAAGCGCATTTGCGCGACGCCGCCACGTCGAAGCGCGCGCATCCTCGCGGCGGGTTTCCGCCAACGGCGCAAACGCCAGCAGCGTCGTGTAAAGGAACCACCCGAGCCAGGTACTCTCGCCCTTGCCCGCCTCGCCGACGTGATTCATGCCATCGTTCCAATCGCCCGACCCGAACAGCGGGATTCCGTGGATGCCAACCGCGAGGCTATGGTCGAGCGCCCGCGCGCAGTGTTCGAAGATCGTGCCGCGCTGCTCGGAGACCGTGGGCTGAAAGAACGATTCATCCTCGCCGGCATGCAACTCCGGACCGTCAAGGAAGGGGACCGTTTCCTCGAGAATGCCCAGATCGCCCGTCACCTCTATATAATGAGCCACTGCGAACGGCAGCCAGACGCGATCGTCGGCGATGCGGGTGCGAACTCCCTGGCCCGCGGGCGGAAGCCACCAATGTTGCACGTCGCCAGCGACAAACTGGCGCGCCGCCGCGCGGATCAGTTGCTCCCGCGCCGTCGCGGGCTGCGCCACCGTCAACGCCATCACGTCCTGGAGCTGATCGCGAAAGCCGTACGCGCCTCCCGCCTGGTAGAAGGCCGATCGAGCCCAGACGCGGCACGCCAGGGTCTGATACAGCAGCCATCGATTGAGCATGACGTCCATCGAACGGTCTGGAGTCTTTACCTGAACCGTGTCCAGCAAGCCGTCCCATCGATGCACGGCGGCGGCCAAAACCGAATCGAGGTCCGCGCCACGATATTTTTTAATCGAGGAGATCGCCTCCGCCCTGGTCTCCGCCTCACCGAGAAGGAAAACGACCTCGGTCACGGCGTTGGGCCTCAGAGACAGGGTCGTTTGCAGCGCCGCGCACGGATCGATCGCGGCTCCGGCTCTGGCGGACAGCGGCCTGCCTTCCGCGAGCGCCGCGGGATTGTCCAGCGCGCCGTTGCGGCCGAGAAACTCAGTTCGGTCCGCCGTCCATGACAGTTGCCGGCCGTTCAAGTCTGCGAATGCGATTCGACTTCCGTATTCGGTGCTGAAGGAGTTGCGCGCGAGTACCGCGTGGGTTTCGGGCTCGATCTCGGTCACGATGAACGGGGCGGATGCGCCGCGCGAAGTGCCGAGCACCCATTCCACGTATGCGGTGATCGACAAACGCCGCGCGCGCGCCGAGAGATTTCGAATCTTCAGCCGCGAAATCTTGATCGAGTCGTCCACCGGCACGTACTGCGTCAACTCGAGTGAAATTCCGTGCGAGGTGTGCTCGAAGACGCTGTAGCCGTGGCCGTGGCGAACGACGTACGGCGCGACATCCTCGCGAATCGGGATCGCGGTCGGTCCCCACAGCTCATCGCTATCCAGGTCGCGAACGTAGATCACCTCGCCGGGACGATCGCTCACCGGATCGTTTGACCACTGCGTAATCTGATGCTGCTGGCTGTTGATTGCCCAAGTGTAGCCCGCGCCATCGACCGAGACCTGGAAGCCGAACGAGGGATTTGCGATCACGTTGATCCACGGCGCCGGCGTCCATTGTCCCTCGCCGAGAATCGTCACGTATTCATGGCCGTCGGCCGCAAACCCGCCAAGGCCGTTGAAAAATTCGAGCTCGCGCCGCGGCGTCGAGATCTCCGCCCGGCCTGTCGCAGGGGTTCGCCGCGGTGGCGGGGCTGCCGCCGGCGCAAACATCTCCAGCCGTTTGACTTGCTCGGATAAGGTCCCGCGCCTGCTCAGCAACACCGCTCGCGCCACGGTCTGCAGAACGTTTCGCAGCTCGACCGAAACCAGATCGGAGCGCAGCACGAATACATTTCCGCATGCGCCTTGCCCGTCGGAAGACGACCGCGCCGGATTGGACCGAACCATGGCCTCGAGCGCGATTTGCAGGTCTTGATCGTATGACGGGGGCCGCTCGTTCAGAATCACCAAATCGACGCACAGCCGCTTCATCCGCCAATATTCATGAGCGCGCACCAGCTCGCGCACGATCTCCAAATCCCCTAGCTCGTCGATCCGAACCAGCACGATGGGCAGGTCGCCGGAAATCCCGCTGGGCCATAGCTTCGATTGTCCGCCCGCGGCGCGCTTGAGCAGGTCGGACGAAGGCCGCAGGGTCGGGTCCGAGTAGAGCACGCGATTGGCGATACGCTGAAAAAGATGCGCTTCGTCGGCTTCAACCCGCAGGTGATGCAGTTGCACTTGAGCCTGCGTCCACGCCAGCGTCACCGCGCGCTCGAATGCGCTCGAGTCGTGATGCTTGTCCACCAGGTCGAGCGCTTCGGCCCGCGTCGGCGCGACGATGGTCCAGAACGCTACGCGCGCCGTCGCTCCTGCCTGTATTCGCAGCCGCCGGCGGACGCTGAAGATCGGATCGAGAACGGTGCCCACCGTATCCGAGAGCGGCCGCCCGTCGATCACCGAAATTGCATCGCGGACATCCCGCCCGCGCCCAAGAAACCGCGCGCGATCGGTCTCGAACTGTATCTCGCCTACGGACTCTCCTTCGGCCACCGCCAGATGCGCCGCCCAGACCGGCACGTCGGTGGGCGAGCGGAGTCGCCGCGTCGCCAGCAGCGCGCCGACCTCGGCATCGAACTCCGTCTGCACGAACATCTTGGAGAAGGCCGGATGCGCAGTGTCCGACGCCTCGGGCGCCAGCACGATTTCGGCGTACGAGGTCAGCTCAATCTCGCGGACGCGATTGCCGAGATTCGAAATCGACACGCGCCGAACTTCGGCGTCATCTTCGGGCGACACTGCGACTTCGAGCGTCGTCGTCATGCTGCCGTCGCGCCGCACGATTTCCGCCCGATCCTCGGAGAACTCGACTTCGTAGCTGTCCGCCTCGACGCCGGCTGGTTGAAAACCCGCCGACCAGACCTTGCCGCTGTTCACATCGCGGATGAAGACATAGGTCCCCCACGAATCGCAGGTCACGTCCTCGTGCCATCGCGTGACCGCCATGTCGTGCCAGCGGCTGAAGCCCGAGCCGGCCGCGGTGATCATCACGGTGTACCTGCCGTTGGATAACAGATGCGTGCGCGGGATCAGATCGTGCGGCGAATGGAACCGGCGAATCGTCGGCGGAGTGCTCTCGCGGACATTGGCTTCCGCCTTGACCTCTTCGGCACGCGGGCGCGCCACCGCGACGTCGCGCGGCGTTCGCTCCTGCAGCAGCAGCTCAGTCGCCTGGATCATGGGTTCGGCGTGAAACCGCGTGCGCATCGCGCCAGTGTTCAGCGCGTCGGCAAGAGCCACCAGCGTCATCCCCTGATGATGCGCCATGTATGCACGCACGATGGCGACGCTCTCACCTTCGGGAACGCGCGACGGCGTGTAGTCCAGCGCCTCGTACCAGCCGAAATGCCCAAGCCCGCCGGCGATTAACAGCCGCGAGAAATTCTGCGCGGCGGCTTCCGGATCCACCATCGCCGCCAGCGCCGTAGCGTAGGGTGCTATCACCGCGTTCTCGCTAAGCCCCCGCTTCAGGCCGAGTCCGGGCACCCCGAAGTTCGAGTACTGATAGGTAAGCTCGAGGTCGCGCGCGTTGTACGCGGATTCCGAGACACCCCACGGAATCCCAAGCTCGGCGCCGTACTTCATCTGCCGGCGAACAACCAGCCGATTGGTTTGCTCGAGCAGGCTCCCCGGCGGCGCGCGCATCACCAGCGACGGCATCAGGTACTCGAACATCGATCCCGACCATGAAATCAGCGCCGAGCCGCGATCGACCGGCGTCATGGCGCGCCCCAGGCGGAACCAGTGCCTGACGGGTGCTTCCCCCTTTGCGATTGCGACAAAACTCGCCAGCCGCGCCTCGGAAGCAAGCAAGTCGTAGCAGTTGGAATCGAGGCTCCCGTCCGTGACCCGGTAGCCAATCGACAGCAGTTGGCGCGCGGGATCGAACAGGAAGTCGAACTGCATCGCGTCGAACATCTTGCCCGCGGTTGCGGCCAGCCCGGTCAGTTGCCGCTCGAGCGATTTGGCCGCATCGCGGGCGCGCGCAAGCGCATCGAGAGTCGGGTCGATTGATCCGGGCGCCGCGCCAATCGCGCCGGCGCCGGCATCAGCCGGGCGCTCGTCGCTCCGGCGCTTCAGGGATCCGATCGCCTCATCATACAGGTCCGGCAGATCGCCCAAAGTCGGTATCGAATCGAGCTGGGCTGCGGGAGCGTCGAAAGTCGCGTCGCGAGCGCCGCGAGTTGACCACGGCTTTAGCAATTCGACATCGCGTCGATGACTGCGGATGCATGCTCGGAGCGCTTCAGCCCATGCGAGCACCTCGGCGGCGGCCCAGTCGGCGCGCTCCAGCGTCAACGCGCGCGCAATGTCACTGATCGAATCGCTCTGAATCTCAAGTTCCGCCAACCACGCGGTGAGTTCCACCACGGTTCGCGGATCCGACTGGATCAACGGCGCTATGGCGTCGAGCGCTTCCTCCAGCTGCCTTGGAGTGACAGTGTGGCTTCGCCGGTCGGCGGCCAGCGGGCCAAGCGCCTCGCGAACGAGCGCGATCGAGTCTTCGATTCCCTTGAGCCATTGCCTGTCCACAATCGGCCGCGAGATCATCTCGCGGCATGCGTTGCCCAGCGCGATCAGATGCCCCGCGAGATTGCCGCTGTCCACCGACGATACGTACCTGGGGTCCAGCGGCCGCAGGTCGCGCGTGGCGTACCAGTTGTAGAAGTGGCCGCGGAACTGCTCCAGGCGCTTCATCGTGTCGAGCGTCGCGCCCAGCCGCTCGGCGGTTTCATGGGTTCCCATCCAGCCGAAATCGTGAGCCGCGACGACCGAGAGCAGATACAGTCCAAGGTTGGTGGGCGAAGTCCGATGAGCCAGCACGGGCTTGGGGTCTTCCTGGAAATTGTCGGGCGGCAGCATGTTGTCTTCCGCGGTCACGAACTTCTCGAAATAACGCCACGTGCGCCGTGCGCTCAGTCGAAGCGCCCTCGTGTCGGCGATCGAGAGCGGCTTCGTGCCCTCGATTCGCGGGGGAAGACTTGCCCATCGCGCGACGGCCGGCGACAGCATCCACAGGATCACGAAGGGAACCGCGACGATTGCGCCGCCCTGGCCTGCCCATGCGACGAAGATCGCCGCCGCGGCGCCGAGCACCGTAGCGCCGGCCATCATGGCGTAAAAGCCGCGAACGTCGAGACGACTCGTCCGCTTGGCCTGCGCCGCGGTCGTCCACTCGAGCATCAACCGATGACTCACGTACAAACGGTGGAGCGTTCGCGAAATCGCGTCGCTCATCAGCCACGCCTGATGCGCGAGCAAGGTCAGCATCATCGCGAGCTGCGAGAGCCCGACTACCAGATCAGTGACGACCGCGCGGATATGGCTGCGCTTGGAGATATCAAGCCGCCGCGGGATGATTCCGGTCAGGAACGGGAGCATCGGCGCAGTCGCGATCGTCGCGACAATGAACCCGGTCCAAATCGCAGCAGCGGCTTCGGGAAGCCGCCATCCCGCCATCAATGCCAAAAACGCCATCGGCGCCGACAGCGTGCGGCGCAGGTTGTCGATCATTTTCCAGCGCCCGAGCGGCGGGATCGATGACCGGCCGTCGCGCGGGACCGTCGTTGCCGTGCCGGCGCTGGAACCATGGCCGAGAATCCACGGGATCAATTGCCAATCGCCGCGGGTCCATCGATGCTGTCGGGCGGCGGCAACGTCGTAGCGCGATGGAAACTCCTCGACCAGTTCGATGTCAGACACCAATCCCGAGCGCGCGAAAGTTCCTTCGAAAAGATCGTGGCTCAGAAGTGTATTGTCCGGGACGCGCCCCGCCAGCGCCGCTTCGAACATGTCCACATCGTAAATCCCTTTGCCGCTGTAAGAGCCCTCATCCAGAAGATCCTGGTAAACGTCGGAAACTGCGAACGCGTACGGATCCATGCCCCTGGTGCTGGAAAAGACGCGCTGAAAAACCGATCCCTCGCGGCGGGTCGGCAATGAAGCCGTGATTCGCGGCTGTAGAACCCCGTGACCTTCGACCACCCGCCCGCATTGCTTGTCGAATCGTGGAGCGTTCAGCGGATGCGCCATTTTGCCGACCATCCGCTTGGCGGCGCCGCGCGGGATACGCGTGTCTGCGTCGAGCGTGATCACGTAGCGCACGCCCTCAGGAACCGCCGGCGGATGTCGATCCGATGCGATAAACGTCGTATCTGTCGCGCCGCGCAGGAGCAGATTCAGCTCGTGCAGCTTGCCGCGCTTGCGCTCCCACCCCATCCAGACGCCTTCGGCTTCGTCCCAGATGCGCCGGCGATGGAGCAATAGAAATCGCTTGCCGCCCGGCCCCGGTCCGTGACCTTGGTTCAGGCGCGCTATCCCTGCTGTGGCTGCGGCGAGCAGGTCGTCGTCGCCGGGCGCGGTTTCGGTCGCGGAGTCGTCCCAGTCCGAGAGGATCGCGAAGTACAGCTCGCCGTCCGAACTCGCCAGGTAATGAACCTCGAGACGCTCGATCTGCTCGTCGATCTCAGCGCGTGTGGTCAACAAAGTCGGTATCACGACCATCGTGCGCAGGCTCGGCGGCACGCCATCGTGAAGCTCGAGGGCGGGAATGATAGCGGGACCGATGAAAGTCGTAACTGCCCGATTGACGATCGCGACCGCCGCCTCCATCGCGGGGATTATCGCGAGCATCGCGAGAATGAACCGGGTCCATCCACCGATTTGCGCGTCCGCCATGGCCAGCATGGCGCCCGCGACGATGATCGCGGTGACCATCGCGATCGTGCCCAGGTAGCCCGCGATTCCGGCGGCCGCGTTGGCGCGCGCTATCCAGTCGCGGACCGGGGCGCGAAATCCCAGTTGCGCTTCCAGAGAGTGACGCCCCTCTGAAATCAGGTAGTAGCCCGGATGGTGCTCGCGCCGCGCCCTCGCGCCGTTGCCGTTCGGCACTTCGGATGCCGCACCCCGCGCCGAATCAATCGCGCTTTGAGCAACCTCGATTTCGGTGTGCCCCGAACCTCGTGCAAGTTCTTCGATCGCGTGCCGGTAGCGATCGCGCGTGGCAAAGTCCATCGCGGCAAAGTCGCTGGCCGCGCGCAGCACCGCATCGACCGCGCTCACGCTCTCGAAAAAATCCGCCCAGTCAACCGCCGACAGCAGACGCATGCTCGTGATCACGTTGCGGACGGTAACGTTCATCGCGCCCTGCCCCTGATGCACTTGACGGACGATCTCGTCTGCCGTGGTTCCCTGCGCCAGCAGCCGCTGGTCCAGCCACCGCAGCGCCGGCGTCACCTTGGGATCCTGATCGCGCAGGCGCTGAACCATCTCCACCGCGAAGGCCGCCGACAGCGGCGACTTATCCAAATCCTTGAACACTGCCTCTACCGGCTCAGCGTCGCGGCCATGCGATCCCAGCAGCCTGTTCGCCAGCAGGTCGGCATGCCGGCGTTGCGCACGGCTGTGGCCCATCTGTTCAGCCAAGCGCCGCAGGTTTTCGACGAGCACGCTCCGAAGCGTAATCGCGACCGCCCATAGCTCGCCGATCGTCAGCGGCTGCACGCGCTGGTAAGCCTGCACGAACCTGGCGAGCGTCTGCGGATCGAAGTAGCTGTCGGTATGCGCGACGTAGCCCCACGCGATCCCGAAAACGCGCGGATACCCTTCCAGCGGGCCATCGGCGAGCTTGGGCAGTTGCCGATAGTATCCGCGCGGAAGGTCATCGCGAATTTCGCGAATCTGCTCTTCGACGACATGAAAGTTATCGACCAGCCACTCCGCGGCCGGCGTGATCGCGCGTTCCTCGCGGATTGCGCCCGCGATGCCGCGATACGCCTCGAGCAATGCTCGCCCGTTGTCGCGCACGCGCGCCGCCATCGGCCGTCCGCGGCCGGGATAGGCCGTGACGCGCTGCGCAACCGCCAGCGTCTCGCCATGCTGTTCCAGGCGCTCGACGCTGAACAGTTCCGCACGGATCGGCTCGTCGATATGCGCGAAAGAGGCTGCCGGTTTCTTAGGCGCGCGAAAAAATACGAAGTTCAAAAAAACTTGCCTCTCGATCCGGATGACCCGGCCACGAGCTGACTGATGCGCGAACTGCGCAAAAAAAAATGCGCACGCGATGCAACGAACAGCGAACAACGAACAACCGCGTTCGCGGGTCGCCCCCTCGCTTAGAATATCAGAACGCGGGCCGCGAGCCTCTGCATAAAGCTCGCCGATTTATCTCGCCCGAGTTAGACTACAATTTCTCAGATTCTTCCGGGCGCAGGCGCGACGACTTCTTGGACTGATGATCCTGCATGCGGCGCAGGATGTCGTCGAGCGCGCTGACCGCCGCGACAATGT
>CALAOW010000120.1 GCA_937889395.1 uncultured Pseudomonadota bacterium
CGCAAATCCGAAGTTACAGCAAACGACCATCTACAATGGTCCCGCTCAAGGTGTGCTGGCCGGCGCAACCCTTCATGATGGCGCCGTTTCCACGACCAGCGCAAATTGGAGCGGCTATGTCGTAACCGGAAAAAAAGGCACGTTCAAGAAAAATGGAAGTTACATTTTTTTTGGATGGATTGTGCCAACCGCCCAGCAAGCCTTTGGCGTCTGCAATGGCCAAACGGATTACTCTTCGCAATGGATCGGTTTCGACGGCTTTAATTCGAACGACGTCCTACAGGCCGGTACCGAGGCAGACGCGTACTGCTCAGGTTCTCCAAGCACCTATTACTCATCCTGGATCGAATGGTACCCATACGACGAGGTTAGGGTATCCGTTCCAGCCGTCGAACCAGGCAACGTGATGGAGGCGGAGGTTTGGTACACCACCGCGTCGCCATCCGGGCACGCCACCATCGCCAACTACACACTTAATCAATCCGCTACGTACGCGTTTACCCCACCGCCGGGCACGACCTACCTTGGCAATTCTGCGGAGTGGATCGAGGAACGGCCGGGGATTAGCGGGGGTCTCGCAGATTTGACCAACTATGTGGCCGACCCGTTCAATTTTGACTATGCTAGCAATACAAAAAGTAAGTTCTATCCCAACAGGAGCCCCGGTGGTACCAAAAGGTATGCCATAAGCATGATATGCCCACCGTGGTCGACTTCGGCGTGTTCGTCGACAACGAAAATATCGACCCCTCACCTCAGCGGCTTGGACACCCTGTGGTTTTATGATTCGGGACCGGCTTATGGGTCCGGCTTATAGCAGCGCTTCTTCAGAGCCGTCACGGTAAAGAACACTCGGGGCTTCTTAGCATCGGGTGCAGGGGTCACCCCTGCAAACCCACGGTGGGTTTCACTACAATCAAGTAGCTCTCTTCCCGACGGATTAGCCGGGACCCTACCGCATCTTCTTCTGAACCGCCGCTTTCTTTGCCTTCGGCGGACGCCCTCGGCGACGCTTCTCGACTCCCGTCGCCTCGAGTTCGTCCTCGTCGGGGCCAAACGCGCTGTCAACTTGCACGTCGTCGTCGGCGGAGCGCGCCGGTTCGACGTGCTCTTCGGAGTCATCCGCGCTGCTGAGCTCTTCGGCGCCGGACCATCGGACGGCGAACGGCTTGGCCAATCCACCTTGACCGCTGCGAGCTTCAGTGTTCGCCTCGTTCTGGCAATCGACGCAATATTGCGCGAACGGGATGACCTGGAGCCGCGCCAACGGGATTTCATCGCCGCATCGCGCGCAGGTTCCATAGACTCCCGCTCCAAGCCTGGCGATTGCCGCGTCGATCGCGCTCAGGCGTTCCCGCGCGCGGTCAAACAGCGCAGTGTGCGTATCGACTTCGGACAGCGATCTGGCCACATCCATCTCATCGGCTGGCGGCTGCCCGCCATTGCGGGCCTGTGCACGCATCAATTCCTTCACCCGGGCCAGCGTTTCGGCGCGCTCTTTGGCGAGCAGGCGCTTAAGCGCGTCGATCCGCCGTCCGCCGGTGTTAACTGCGGCTTCCATCCTGGTCTTCTGCCTCTTGCGAGTCTTCGTAGGGCGGGTTTTAGGTCGAGTCTTCATAAATAAGGACCGTTCGCGCACATCGATCCGCCTTTTAATATGAGCATTGATCGTGCCTCGCGCCACTGTAAGAAAAAACGAACGAACTCAATAGTCTTGCTGAGCACCATTCGAGTCCAGTGTTCCTTATACGGAAATTACCCCAGATTGGTTGCCTCACCGGGAGTTGCCGCTCCCGGAAGGCGGCATTCTAGCCGGATCGAGCGGGGCGTGCGAGAGCCTCGGATACGATTGAACCCGCACCCCGGCGGGAGCTCATTGCACAGCGGCAATTGCAGTGCTGCCTAATAATTGAGCAGCACCCGGCGTAGTCGTAATCGGAAAATCTCCGAATTTCCTACTGATTTTCATTTAAGCATGCTTGGGGGGGCTGGCACAGGCCATGCTTTCCCAGTCAGCAATTCCGATTCGGATCAGAGGAGGTCCAATCAGCATGTACGCATCTGCTTCAGAACAGGTTCAGCACGGACCTTCGAATCAGAACCGGGTGATCGACGAGTGCGCCGGGCCGGATCCGTGGCTGAGCGCACGCTTCGAGCCGGATTTTCTAGTGCCGGTTCAGTTTTTCGATCTGACCCGGCGGAGATCGATGCTCGATGGCGAGACGCGACTGGTTTTCGCGGTTCTCGAAGACGCGGTCCGATGCTACGTGAAGACGGTGAACTCGTCGCGGCGACGCGACCGCGTGCAATTCGACGAGGTTCAGCGATGGTTCCATGCGGAAGCGGGAATCCACAGTCCGTTTTCCTTTGAATACGTGTGCGACGTGCTGGGAATCGAGCCCACGTCATTGCGTGAACGGCTCGGATTGATGAGCGTCAGCGATCTGCCGACCAAGCAGATGCGCTCGGTGGGCCGCAGGCAAGTCGTACGCGCCGGGCGCTCGTCGCGCAAACGATCGGCCGGCGGCGGTCCCGGTTCATCCGCCCGAGGGGCAGGAACGAGAGGGCGCGCCGGCGGTTAAATAGCTGAAAAACTGAAAATGGATCGCCGCCTGATTTTTCTGTGCACCCGGAGGTAGTGCTATTGTGATGCGCGGCTGCGATGACGATGAGCGAAACCCGGCCGCAGTGAATGGGCATGGCGAAGGAAATCGAACGGAAATTCCTGACTCATCCGCGCGAATGGAGCGATCTTGGGGCCGGCCTCATAATTCGCCAGGGATACCTCTGCGTCTCGACGCAATGGTCGGTGCGCATACGCACATACGGGGACCGTGGCTATGTAACGATCAAGGGAGCCACGTCGGGAATTACCCGCGACGAATACGAGTACGAGATTCCGCTTCGCGATGCGAACGAGATTCTGGGCAACTTGTGCGCGCATCCGCCAATCGAAAAGACGCGCTACCGAATCGTGTTCAAGGGCCATACCTGGGAGGTCGATGAATTCGCCGGCGCGAATCGTGGACTGACGGTCGCCGAAGTCGAACTCAAGGACGTCAGGGAGCAGGTTGAACTTCCCGACTGGATCGACCGCGAAGTGAGCGGCGATCCGCGCTATTTCAATTCGAACCTGTCGATCAAACCATTTTCCAGCTGGAAATGATTCGCCAGGCAAAACCCGTTATGAGGAGTGAACCTAAGTGAAAGTCGCTGACTTGATGACCCGCGACGTACGAGCGTGCACGATTCATGACTCGTTGAATGCGGCGGCTCGGATAATGTGGGATCACGATTGCGGATGTGCGCCAGTCGTCGATGGGCACGGTAGGCTCGCGGGAATAGTCACCGATCGCGACATCTGCATGGCCGCATACACGCAAGGTCTGCCGCTCGAGGCGATTGCTGTCGAGCGCGTGATGTCGCCGCGGGTGATTTCGTGTGCGCGCGGCGACGATCTCGAGACCGCGCATCGCCTGATGCGTACGCATGAGATTCACCGTCTCCCCGTGGCCGATTCCCGCGGCCGGTTGGCCGGAATCCTGTCATTGAGCGATGTGGTGAACTATAGCAGCGGAGATAGCGCGGCGCCGTCGGATGTAGTCGAAATCGCGGGGACCATCTCTGCGATTCGCCGGCGGCGGAAGCCGGCCGCGTTGACCGCTTCGGTTTCACCGGATGCAGATACGGCGCCGGCGCGCGAATCGACAAAAGCGCCGAAAAAAACTGGCGCACGGAGAAGAAAGCCATCCGCCGATCTCCGCTAGACGTTCGTCACCCGAGCCGTTGCCAGGTTACCCGGCGCTGCGCATGAAGCTGGCGCTCTGATAGACTCCAGCGATGGCTGAAGGGCAGCCGCGAATTACCACAGCAGGCACGCGTGCCGTCGCCGCGTACGGACTGATGATCGGCGGCGTGGTGCTGCTGTATTTGTGGATTCGCGCATACGGCGAGACGCTGGGTGCGCCGCTGGCGAGCGGGACAGCGATCTTCGGCTCGGCCGCGTCGCGTGCGAATGCAGGCGACCTGCTGCACGTGCTGCTCGCGCTGGTGGTGGTAATCGCGACGGCGCGCGCGATGGGTTCGATCTTCCGCAGCGTTGGTCAGCCACAGGTGATCGGCGAAATTCTCGCGGGGATCGTGCTCGGTCCTTCGCTGCTCGGGCGCCTCGCGCCGGGCGCGGAAGGATATCTTTTCCCGGCTATGGTGGGGCCGGCTCTCAATATAATCGCGCAGGTCGGCGTCATCCTTTACATGTTCCTGGTCGGGCTCGAGCTCGATCCCGCGCTGCTTCGCAAACGCGGCCATACAACAGTTGCGATCTCCCACGCCAGCATCGTGGCGCCATTCCTGCTCGGCGCGGCGATTGCGCTCTACCTATATCCAAAGCTGTCGACCGGCGACGTGCCGTTCACCTGCTTCTCGCTTTTTCTGGGCGTTTCGATGTCGGTGACGGCGTTTCCGGTGCTGGCGAGAATATTGACCGATCGCAGGATTCACAAAACCCGCATGGGTGCGATCGCGCTGACTTGCGCCGCCGTGGACGACGTGACGGCGTGGTGCATGCTCGCCTTCGTGGTCAGCGTGGCGCGAGCACAGGCGGCAGGCGCAGTGGCGACAATCGCGATGGCGCTCGGGTTTATTGCGCTGATGATCGTTGTGGTGCGGCCCGCGATGGTCCGCCTGTCGCTGGTGTATGGAAATCGCGGCCGGCTGACGCAGGGCGTGATGGCGGCGATATTCGTCGCGCTGTTGGTCTCCGCGTCAGCCACCGAATTGATCGGTATCCACGCCGTGTTCGGCGCGTTCGCGCTCGGGGCGGTGATTCCGCACGACAGCGGGATGGCGCGGGAGCTGACCGACCGCCTCGAAGACATCGTGATCGTGCTGTTGCTGCCGGCATTTTTCGCATACACGGGACTGCGCACGCAGATCGGGCTGGTCAGTGGATACGAGCAATGGATGATGTGCGCGCTGATCGTGGTCGTAGCGTCGGCGGGCAAGTTTGGCGGCAGCGTCGTCGCGGCGCGAATCACAGGACTTAACTGGCGCGACTCGTCGGCGCTCGGCGTGCTGATGAACACGCGCGGCCTGATGGAACTGATCGTGCTGAATATCGGGCTGGAGATGAACGTCATCTCGCCGACCCTGTTCGCGATGCTGGTTATCATGGCCCTGATCACCACCTTTGCGACCACGCCAATTCTGCATCTGATCACGCGCCATGAAATTCCGGAGGTGCAGCCGTTTCCGGAGCTCGGCACGTTTTCGCCCGAGCCGATGGTCGCGCCGCAAGCTCCGATTCTCGCGCCGCATCCCCCGCCGCATGCCGCCCCGCGGCCAGCGCAGCCGCCCGCGCGCCCGATGATGGCCAAAACCGACCACAGCGCCATCCTGGTGCCGGTCTCGAACCCTGAAGGCGTGGCCGTTCTGGTCGAACTCGCACTGGCGGCGACACCGCCCGACGCCCCGCCGCCGCGCGTGCTCGCCCTGGTGAAAACTCCGCCGGGCGGCGTGCGATCGGGACTGCGCGAGGCCGACCAGCGCGTGCCGCCCCGCTCTCCCGCGCTGGCGGCGGCGTTGGACCTGGCGC
Source organism: uncultured Pseudomonadota bacterium (assembly GCA_937889395.1). Taxonomy (GTDB): domain Bacteria; phylum Desulfobacterota; class Binatia; order Binatales; family Binataceae; genus Binatus. Next base: position 5,594 of record CALAOW010000120.1, read on the forward strand.
TCGAGCGCGGCAGCATCATCACGCCGCAGGCAGTCTGGACCACCAATCCCGCGGCGGACATCCTGGCGTTCGCCAAAGAGCCGCAAATCGGATGGCTGCTGCTGGGATCGCATCGCGCGGTCTTCGGTTCCGACTTCATGGGCGGTGTGGTCCGCGAAATTCTGGACAAGGCCCGCGAGTTGCCGGTTCACGTGGCGGTCGTGATTCACGGCGGCGAGCGGCCGCTGGACCGGGTATTTGCGGTAGTGGATCGGGGGATCCACGGGCGCGCGGCGCTCGACCTGGCCTTGCGAGTGGCGATCCGCAAGAAGTCCGGCTTGCACGCAGTGCTGGTGCCCGAGGATGGGACCGCGGAGGATGCTGAACTGCTCGATCTGATTCGCGACGCCGGCCGCGCGCTTGGACGCCGGCTGCATACCGACGTGCTGAGTGCGCCGACGGCGGCTCAACTCGCGCGTCAGACGCCCGGCGGCCTCGTCGTCATCGCGACCAACCTGGCGGACAAGCTCGGACTCTCGGCAGAGGATCTCACCGACCCCAAGCGATGCGTCGTGGTGGTGCAGGGATCAGACAGCGCTCCCGTCCAGTTCGGTGCACACGCCGCAGAGCATCATCGAACCGCCAAGCCGTAGGCGGCTAGGTCTCGCGAGCTAGCTGCTCGTTGGTGACTTCCTCAACGCCGAGCCAGTTGTAGAAGAAGCCTCCGATTGCGGCGCCGGCAATTGGCGCGACCCAGAACAGCCATAGTTGCGAGAGTGCCCATCCGCCGACGAACAGCGCGGGGCCGGTGCTGCGCGCGGGATTAACCGAGGTGTTAGTTATCGGAATGCTGATCAGGTGAATCAGCGTCAGCACGAGACCGATCGGAATTGGCGCGAAGCCCGCAGGTGCGCGCTTGTCAGTCGAGCCCAGTATAACGATCAGAAACATAAAGGTCAGCACGACTTCAGCGACGAATGCGGAGCCCAGACTGTAGCCGCCCGGCGAATGCGCACCGTAGCCGTTAGCAGCGAACCCATTGCTCACGTCGAATCCGGCTGCGCCGCTCGCGATTACGTACAACACGCTCGCGGCGAGGATTCCGCCAATCACCTGCGCGATGATGTACGGCAGGACCTCGGCGGCCGGGAATCGCTTGCCCGCCCACAATCCGATCGTGACGGCGGGATTAATGTGGCATCCAGAGATGGATCCGATGGTGAACGCCATCGTCAGGAGAGTCAGGCCGAACGCCAGCGCCACGCCGAGCAGGCCAACGCCGACCTTGGGAAAGCCGGCGGAGATTACGGCGGTGCCGCATCCTCCGAAAACCAGCCAGAAGGTGCCGATCAACTCCGCTGCAAAACGCCGCGACATACTCATGGCAGACCTCCCCGACGATAGAGATGTTAGCTCAGTTCAGCGGTATCGCGGCACAGAGTTAAACGCAAACCAATCAGACCAGCCGCGACCAATCGCTACTTCTTGATCGCTTCGACGTCGATTGAGATCGCGACCTCGTCGCCGACGTCGTGGTCGTGCAGGGTTCAGACAGCGCTCCCGTCCAGTTCGGTGCACACGCCGCAGAGCATCATCGAACCGCCAAGCCGTAGGCGGCTAGGTCTCGCGAGCTAGCTGCTCGTTGGTGACTTCCTCAACGCCGAGCCAGTTGTAGAAGAAGCCTCCGATTGCGGCGCCGGCAATTGGCGCGACCCAGAACAGCCATAGTTGCGAGAGTGCCCATCCGCCGACGAACAGCGCGGGGCCGGTGCTGCGCGCGGGATTAACCGAGGTGTTAGTTATCGGAATGCTGATCAGGTGAATCAGCGTCAGCACGAGACCGATCGGAATTGGCGCGAAGCCCGCAGGTGCGCGCTTGTCAGTCGAGCCCAGTATAACGATCAGAAACATAAAGGTCAGCACGACTTCAGCGACGAATGCGGAGCCCAGACTGTAGCCGCCCGGCGAATGCGCACCGTAGCCGTTAGCAGCGAACCCATTGCTCACGTCGAATCCGGCTGCGCCGCTCGCGATTACGTACAACACGCTCGCGGCGAGGATTCCGCCAATCACCTGCGCGATGATGTACGGCAGGACCTCGGCGGCCGGGAATCGCTTGCCCGCCCACAATCCGATCGTGACGGCGGGATTAATGTGGCATCCAGAGATGGATCCGATGGTGAACGCCATCGTCAGGAGAGTCAGGCCGAACGCCAGCGCCACGCCGAGCAGGCCAACGCCGACCTTGGGAAAGCCGGCGGAGATTACGGCGGTGCCGCATCCTCCGAAAACCAGCCAGAAGGTGCCGATCAACTCCGCTGCAAAACGCCGCGACATACTCATGGCAGACCTCCCCGACGATAGAGATGTTAGCTCAGTTCAGCGGTATCGCGGCGCAGAGTTAAACGCAAACCAATCAGACCAGCTGCGACCAATCGCTACTTCTTGATCGCTTCGACGTCGATCGAGATCGCGACCTCGTCGCCGACGTCGTGGTGGTGCAGGGTTCAGAGAGCGCTCCCGTCCAGTTCGGCGCGCACGCCGCAGAACATCATCGCACCGCCAAGCCGTAGGCGACTAGATTTCGCGACCCAGCTTTAGCAGGCGACGAGCATCGCCTTGAGCTGGCGGTCGGAGTTGAAGAGATCGCAGGCGAGCGCGCGAGCCCAGCGGCTGTGAAGACGGTAGTCCCGGTCGATCTCGGCTACCGCGGTTTGGGCTTCGTCGCTGTCGCGGAACTTCAGAACGCCGCGCCCCGTCGGCACCGCATCGCCAAACCCGGCATCTTCGGCGACTACCGGGCGGCCCAGCGCCAGGTAGGAGACGCTGCGATCGCTAAACCATCCGGTGTTCAATTCGCGGAAGATCGGCTTGGGACACGAAATCTCGGCGCGCGAGGCGCGCAGATAGCCGCGATAGGCCTCCGGGGTGTTAGCGACCTTGTGTGGATCGACGACGCGCCACCCGCCGCTGCGAAGAGCCTCGCGATCGTGCGACGGATCTTTGTCGCCGATGAATGCAGCGAGCTCGAACGCGCGTCCGGTGTGCGCCGGAAGATCTACATAGCGCAGGTAGGCCTCGCGTTTGGACAGGCTTAGCACTCGCCCATGGTACGACAGCTCTTCCCACGTCCATTGCGTGATCGAAGAGAACGGCGCCTCGGGGCCCGGGTCGGGCGCCGCTTCCCACATCGGAAGGTACACGAACGGCAAAAACGGACGCCACCTCAGACCCAGCGTCGGCGCCTCGCAATCGGGATCGGAGAGCTTGGCGCCGACGCTCAAATGAACATGATGATCGTTAACTCCCATCTCGAACTGGGTCGCCACAATCTGCAGATGCCCGGGATCGACATCGATCAGCACACGACGGGCGAACTTCGCGAGCAGCGGCTGCCGGATTGCGCAGGCGATGTTCCATAACAAGTCCGCACCATCCGCTATATCGAGGATGGTTTGAAACGGCCGGCCATAAACCTGCGCGCGATCGATGTCCTGCACATCAAGATCCTCGAACACCAGAACCGCGGATTGCGGCGCGAGACCGTAAGGTGCGATACGGGCGAAGAAGTCATTGGCCATCGCCCCATCCCGCGCTGGATCGCCGCATGACTTCATCAACTCGATCCAGAAAACATTGTGACCCAGCGCGCGCAACCCAAGCGGATATTGCAGCATCCAGGACCAGACGCCACCGCCGAGCGGGTAACTCGCCACCGAACTATTAGCCAGAACGATTAACATTAGGCGCCAATATCGCCACGACTGAGCCTGCTTCGCAATAGCTTTTCGCCGTTGGAGAATCTTCGCGGCGCAAGATCGCCTATCTGGCGCGGCAACCGGCAGGGCAAGCGAGTCCGCCCGAAAAAAAACAGCTACTTCTTGATCGCCTCGAGGTCGATTGAGATCGCGACCTCGTCGCCGACCATCACGCCGCCGGCCTCGAGGGCTTTGTTCCAGATGAGGCCGAAATCACTGCGTCTGATTTTCGTCGTCGCAGATGCGCCCGCGCGCGTGTTGCCCATCGGATCGTGAATCGGCGCGCCGGTTCCTTCAACGTCGAGCACGACCGGTTTGGTCACGCCATGCAGCGTCAGGTCGCCCGTCACTTTCCACTTGCCCGGGCCGGCGGCTTCGACCTTGGTGGATTTGAACGTGATCGTCGGGAACTTGGCGACGTCGAGAAAGTCGGGACTCTTGAGATGAGCGTCGCGCCGGTCAACGCGCGTGTCGATCAACGTCGCGTCGATGGTTGCGTTAATTTTTGCCGACGCGGGGTCGGTGCCGTTGGCGGTGATCGTTCCCGAGGTCTTTTGGAATTGGCCCTTCACGTTCGAGATCATCATGTGGCGCACGGTGAATTCGACGTTGGTATGCGCGGGATCGATTTGCCAGGTATCGGCGTGCGCGAGGACCGGGAGCGCGACCATCATCGCGATCGCGATGGCTGTTTTCGAGATCCAGGACTTCATAGATGGGGCTCCTTGAGTTGAACCGTTGGCAGCGCGCCGGCGCGCATCGATACAAGTGCGGTATTGAACACGCGGGCCGGGTTTCTGGCAAGCAGGCGATTACGCGGGCGCCGCGTCCATGCCGACCGACTTGAGGCGGGTGAGCAGCACGATACCGCTTAACATTATGACCGCGCCGCATATGACGACCGCTTGCGGCGGCCCCAGGTGCGTGCCCATGTAGCCGACCGCAAGCGCGCCAAGCGGCGCCATCCCGACGGCCGCGAGCTGATAGGTGCTCATCACGCGGCCGCGCAGATCGTCGCTCACGAACATCTGCACG
>CALAOW010000121.1 GCA_937889395.1 uncultured Pseudomonadota bacterium
AGGGAGCGAGCGGGCGAAGGCATAGCGCGGCGACCGCGGGAGAGCGAACGCGCATTGGGGGGCGGGGGCTCGGTCATGAGTTGCGAGTGGTTTGCTTGAGGCAGGATCATGCGCTTTATGAATTTTATTTCACGCTAGGAGACTTATGTCAACTACAGTGGTTGACGCAGAATTTCGGGCCCGGCTGACGCAGGTGATCCATTCTTTCGGCTCGGTGGTGGCGCTGGCGACGGCGGTCGGGGTATCGGACAACGCGATATACAAATGGTTACAGGGGCGGGGATGCCCGACCGTGGCGAACCTGGTGGCGCTGGCGCGAGCGGGGCGGGTGTCGGTGGAATGGCTGGCGACGGGAGCGGAGGCGGCGCAGAGTGCGCAGGCAATCACGCGCGCAGTTGAGCACGGCGACTTTATTTTCATGCCGCGCAACCGGATTCGATTTTCGAGCGGGCGCGACGGGATACTTCAAAGCGACCAGGTGGTGGACTCGATCGCGTTCCGCGCGGCCTGGGTCAAGCAGCGGCTCAACACGGAGTCGCGCGACTTGATTTTGATTGAGGTCGTGGGGGATTCGATGGCGCCGACGGTCGAGGATTCGGACTTGATACTGGCCGATCTCGCGGAGCCGCGCTTCAGACAGGACGGGATCTATCTGTTGCGCCATGACAGCGGGCTTGCGGTGAAGCGAATCCAGCGGCGTCCGGACGGGAAGTTGCTGGTGCGCAGCGACAATCCGAAGTACGAAGCGATGGTAGTATCCAACGTGAAAATCATCGGACGAGTGATTTGGATAGGCGGCTGCGTGTGATCGACGCGGGTTAAAGGCAGTCTTCCCGATTTCCGGGCCGACCATGTTGGTATAGCCTTTCGATCGCCATGAAGAAGGTGCTGGTGGTTTGTACCGGTAATATGGATCGCAGTCCGACGGCCGCGATGGTGCTGGCGGAAATGTGCGCTCCCATGTGGGTTACATCGGCAGGTACGGAACCGTGGGCGAGCAATCCGGTCAGCCTGGAACTGGTCGAGGAGGCCGACGTGATTTGCGTCATGGAAGAGGCGCATCGCCGCCATATCCGTGATCGCTTCGGCGAAGTGCACGCGGGGAAAGTGGTGGTGCTCGACGTTCCCGACAACTACGTCTGCTGGGAAGACAAACTCATTCACCTGCTCAAAGGCAAGCTGCGCACCGCACTGGGACTGACCGGTTCGCGACGATAGCGGCCTTCGAGGCGCTCCTCGCGGCAACCCTGATCGGTCTGCTCAGCACCGCAATTGCCGTGTCGGGCGCGATGCGCGTGACCGCGGACGTACGCCTTTCGAAGGACCATCTGAACTTCCTATCTGCCGACCGCGTGACGAACCGTATTGAGTATATAAATGAAGTCGCGCGGCGATCGCACGTCGCCGAGAAGCGACACGCGCGACAGCATTTCCATCTCGTCGCCCGAGATGCTGTGGATGCGCCTGAGCTGGTCGTCCTTGCGGAAATCTTCCCAAGCCGACTTCGCGTCGGTCTCGGGCTCAGGGCTGAGGAGAGCCTGCGCGCGCGGATTGGCCAGAAAAAATAGTTCCCGCCGATCGAGCGCGAGTACTTCGGCAAGTCGTGTTACGATCTTGTCCGACGGGTGGCGTTTGCCCGATTCGAGGTGTCCGATGTACGGAGTTGAAGTCTTGATCCGGCGCGCGACCTCTTCCTGGGTCAGGTCGAGCTGTCGACGGCGCTCACGAAGTACGTGACCGAAACTGCGTTCCTTGAAACGTGCCATTGATGCTGTCCCCTTGAGAAGTTCTGCGCGGTGCGGGTTCAACCGCCTTGCCAATCAATTGGGTGAGATTAGACGCTGTCAGTTTGTAGCATCGAAACGCCATTGAGGCAAATTCAGCGCGGGCGCCTGCCCTGCTTCGGCTTCCTGAAGATCGCCGCCCTGCACCAGGGTGGACCATAAATCCTTTGGATCGCTGAAAACCAGGTCGGACTTGGCCGGGACCACGTACCACGCGCCCCGCATAACTTCGCTGTAGAGCTGATCGCGCAACCACTGAGCCTTTCCTAAAATGACGCGGAGATCGGCGAACCGCGGGTCCTTCAGGACCCCGGCGACTGCGTCGTGGCCGGTCGCGACGTAAGCGTCGTCGAAAATTCGCGTCGCGGAGCCGGGCGACGACGACGCCCGAAAGATCACTGACGCCTCGTCAGGTTCCACCGGTCCGCCCAGGTACATCGTTTCCTGCGTGCTCTTGAGCTGGCGCGCTTGCGGGAACATATCCCGAACCCGCGCTTTGGCCGGACTGTTTATTATGACGCCGGCAAGCAGCTGCGGCTCTGTGGACGGGATCATCAGGATTACGGCGTGCTGAAATAGCGGATCCTGCAGATCGCGGGTGGCAACCAGAAAGGAAGGCGTCGTCAGGTCCGTGCTTTGTGCCTTTTGCGCCGTCGCCAGGGTCGCGATCATCGCCGTGGATACGACCAGGAGGCCCGCTGCCACCCGTCCACGGAGCTTGCTGCTGAATCCCCGCATACAGCAACTACATAGCCGCAACTCGAATCGATGTTCAACGCCGGAAGGGGAAGATTACTGGTTGACGACTTCGGGCGCGGTCTCGCTATCCGGATTTCTGATAGAGTCCGCTGCCGGCCAGTACCAGGCCGATGACAATCGCCGCGCCGCTCACAATTGGCGGCACGCTGTGCGAAGTCGGCTCGTTGGCCTGGATCTTCAAGTCACCAAGTGTCACGACGTTGGTGGTCTCATTGGTCGTGAACTCCGGTATCGCGAGGCCCAACACCCCGAGCAGGGCGATAACCACACCGACGATTACTATTGGCTTCATTCGTTTATGACTCCGCGGATTTGAGCCCGGCTGAAGGCCTCATGATTGCGTGCATCGCGTGTTCGCGACGCTTTAAGTTTGGTCGTTTGACGCGTGTTTTGAG
>CALAOW010000122.1 GCA_937889395.1 uncultured Pseudomonadota bacterium
GGTGAATCTCAAAAGCCCAGACTTTTCGCCGCTTTCGGAGTTTTTGGCAGGCACAAGTGACAGGAGCAGACAAACAGCGAGCAAATCAAGAGAATGGTATTCTTACGCATTCACGAGCCCTCTTTGAAACGTTGCTGACTAGTGTGATCTCTACCCCGCGAAAAAGCTGCCAAATCCCGCAATGACGATGTAAGGCTAATGCTCTTCTGACAATCCTTCAATGCCTCAGGGTGACGTTAGCTGCTCTATTACTCGAACGCCATGGATATTGACTAGACTTTCTTGAAAATGAGGGAGGTGTTGATCCCCCCGAAGGCAAAGTTATTTGACATCAAATATTCGATGTCTAGACGGCGCCCTTCGCCCATCACGTAGTCGAGTTCGGCGCATCGCTCGTCGACGTTGACCAGATTCGCGGTCGGCGCGAACCATCCGTCCTTCATCATCTCGATCCCGAGCCACGCCTCGATACTGCCGCACGCTCCGAGCGAGTGCCCGAAGTAACTTTTGAGCGCATGGAGCGGAATACGTTTGCCGAACACGTCAACGGTCGCTTTGCTTTCTTCGATGTCGCCCCATTCGGTCGCGGTGCCGTGGCCGTTAACAAAATCGATCGCGTCGGGAAGCAGATTCGCATCCTCCATCGCGAGTTTTAGCGCCACGCTCATCGTCTTGGCTGAAGGCTGGCTTACGTGATTCCCGTCCGAGTTGGTGCCGTAACCGACGAGTTCGGCGTGAATTCGCGCCCCGCGCGCTTTTGCGTGTTCGAACTCCTCCAGAATCAACGTCGCAGCGCCCTCGCCCACTACCAAGCCGTCGCGATCGCGATCGAATGGCCGCGGCGTAGTTTCGGGCGCATCGTTGCGTGTGCTGGTTGCGAACAACGTGTCGAATACCGCCGCCTCGAACACGCTCAGCTCATCGGCGCCACCGACGATCATCACATCCTGCATTCCGTAGCGAATCGTCTCGGCCCCGTAGCCGATCGCATGGCTGCCCGAGGTACACGCACTCGAGGTGGGCAGAATCCTTCCGGTTATCGCGAAAAATAGTCCGATGTTGACCGCGGCGGTGTGACTCATCATTTGCAGATAGCTGGTGCCGGTTAGTTTGGTCGATGCGCCCGTCTTCATCAGTTCGGCGAAGCCTAGCACTGGTTCGGGGCTTCCGAATGACGATCCGTACGCGATACCGGTGCGCCCTTGCGCGAGGCACGCTTCGCCGGTGAGTCCGGCGTCTGCGATCGCACGCTCGGTGGCGTACACGGCCATACGCGAGACCGAACCCATCGTGCGCAACTTTTTACGCTCGTAGCGATTCGAGACATCGAAGCCATCGATCGGTGCTGCGAGCCGGGTGTTCAAGCCGTGATAACGATCCCATTCGGGCATGCGGCGCACCCCGGTTTTCCCAGCCTTGAATCGCGCACGAATCGCTGGCCAATCCTCACCAAGAGCCGTAATGCCCCCCATGCCGGTGACGACAACTCGCCGTCTCATGCCATCCCTCCATTGACGGATATCACCTGGCGCGTGATGTAACTCGCCTCGTCTGAGCAGAGAAAACTCACCACTGCTGCAACTTCGTTCGGCTGCCCCACCCGGCGCATTGGAATCGTCTTGAGAACCTCCTCTAGAGGAACGCCTTCCAGCATTTGGGTTTCGATAAGGCCAGGCGCGACGCAATTGACGGTGATATTTCGTTTCGCGAGCTCGATCGCGAGCGCTTTAGTCGCACCGATAATTCCGGCTTTCGCTGCGCTGTAATTCACCTGGCCTCGATTGCCCATCAATCCTGAAACCGAAGAAATCGTAACGATACGGCCAGCGCGACGAGCCGACACCATCGGCATAACGATCGGGCGTAGCACATTGTAAAAGCCGCCGAGGTCAGTATCGAGGACGCTGTCCCACTCGGAATCTTCGAGCGCGGGGAACGCATTGTCGCGCGCAATACCAGCGTTGAGAACCACACCATAATGGGCGCCATGGTCGGAGATATCAGCTTCGAGACGCGCGCGGCATTGGTCTCGATCCTCGAGGTCGAACTGGATGATTCTGCCGCTTCCGCCGCCCTCGCGGATGGAATTAATAGTTTGCTCCGCGCCCTCACGATCGCCGCGATAGTGCACCACGATCGAGAAGCCATCGCGAGCGAGCCGCTGCGCGATCGCGCGCCCGATTCCTTTGCTCGATCCGGTCACGAGGATGGTTCGGCTCATCGCTCGTCACCCTTGTTGATAAGCAATTGATCGTCGTCAGGTTGATAGAATTTGAGCTGCGCATCCGCGGCGAGTTGTCCATCGATCTCGACGCGACAATCGAAAGCGGCCATCTGCTCATCGCGAAAAATGATCGACGCCGTGACAATGAGGCGATCACCTATGCGAAACCACGGCACCGACACCCTGCAAAGACGGGTGCCGAGCAGAAACCCGATCTTCACTGGCTCACCGGCATCGAGCGCCTGCGCGCCAGCATACGCGCCGCACGCCTGCGCCATATATTCGATACCAACGTGGCCAGGCACCCTTTCGCCCGCAAGAAATAGGCTTGATTCCGTGATCGCTACGCTGGCGATGAGAGTGGCGTCATCATAGGCAACAACTTTGTCGAGCAGGATCATCGGCGGCTGATGCGGCAGCAGCGCGTCGATGGAGTAAGGACAATCTCGCATCTCACCACCCTCGTCCGAGCACGACGGCCGCGTTGCTGCCGCCGAATGCGAACGAATTACTGAGCGCCGCGACGCGATCTCGAGACGCGATGCGAAACGCCATCGGCACCAGATTGAGCGGCGGAATCGCAGGGTCGGCTTCGCCGTCCCAAAGGTGCGGCGGCACCAGGCCGGTCGTGAACTCAGGTTCGAGGGTCAGCCAAAGGAACGCCGCTTCGTTGGCGCCCGCGGCGCCGAGCATGTGACCCGTCATGGATTTGGTCGAGCTGCAGGGCGTGCGGTCGCCGAAGACTTTGCTAACCGCGCGACCCTCCATCGCGTCGTTCAACTCAGTAGCCGTACCGTGCAAATTGATGTAGTCGATCTCGCCGGGCTTCAGATTGGCAGCCTCGAGCGCGCGCAGCATTGCGAGCGCCGCGCCGTCGCCTTCCGGATGAGGCGCGCTTACGTGATACGCGTCCGAGCTCTCGCCGACGCCGAGCAGCGACACGGCGGACTCCTCGGTCGACATCAGAAACATTGCAGCGCCTTCGCCGATATTGATTCCGTCGCGGTTGCGGCTAAACGGATTGCAGTAGTCTTTGGAGAGGGCGTCGAGCGAATCGAAGCCATTGAGGGTCATGCGACATAGGGTGTCCGCACCGCCAACTACGGCCGCGTCGCATAGCCCGACCTCAATGAGACGCTGCGCCGAAGCGAAAACCTTCGCGCTCGAAGAACACGCGGTCGCGATTGTATATGCGGGACCGTCGAGCTCTAGATATTCCGCAACAAAGCGGCCGAGGCTGCCGATCTCCTGGCGCGTATAACGGAAGTCCACTGGCCACGCGCCATGCGCGATGCGCTGCGCTAGAGCGGCCTCGCCCTCGGCGATTCCCGAGGTACTGGTCCCCATTACGACCGCAACGCGATGCGCGCCGACGTTGCAAACGATCGTTTTGACCTCGTCTTCGATCTCCTGCAGCGCGGCGAGCGCCAGCCGATTGTTGCGGCATTCGAGATGAGCGAGGCGCGCCGGCACTTCGGGCAAATCCGACCGCACTACGCCGACGCGAACCGCGCGATGGGAAATCAAGTCACACCGCTCCACGAGGCCCTCGCGCGATCCACTGAAGAGGTTATGGGCGACCTCGCGCTTGCCGCGGCCTAGCGCGTTGAGCACCCCTAGCGCGTTGAGATGGACCTTCATTTCGTGGTTACTGTTGATCGCAAATCAAGCTCATATCCGTATGCGATATTGCGCAAATGCGCGACGTTTGTCCAAGTGTTTTCGTGCGGTCCCTGATAGCTGACGTGGACGACCTCGCGACCATTGTCGGTGATCGTGCGCTCGCGCTTATCGTCATACAACCTCGCGGAAGTGCCCGCCAAACCGCGTCGGACCGCCGACGCTGGCCAATACACGATTGCGAGATCGGCAAGAATGTTTCCCGGACGCAGCACTGCGGGCACGATCGGTGCGACGTCGGTATGAATCGCGTCGTCGGTCGCGGTCACCGTAAGCGCGCGTCCGCCGAACGGATCGAGTGCAATGATAGTAATTTTGTCGGGGGTCACGCTGACATATGCCTGGAACACTTGAACCTGATCGCGGACGTGCGCGGTGATCAGTTGAGCGGTCTCAATCGAATAGCCGAGTTCGCGGCCGGTCGGCATCGCGAACTGGAGCCCTGGCGCGATTGTGGTGCTGCCGGGGCTCGCTGCATATCGGGCGGCACATCCGGCGAACGCGATCGTCATCGCGATCAAAAACAATCGCAGAGTCACAACGCTCAGCCCCATCGATCAGAAACCCTCATCGAGATCGCTCGCAATCGGCGCAAACGCGAAGGCCATGATCGTGCCGACCAGGAGCGTCGCGCCAAATGCGTGCACCGCATAGGTGCTGCTCAGAACCAGCAGCCCAAACGAAAGCAGTGTCGTCAACATCGCGAGCCATACTCCTAGCATCGTCGCCGGTCTGCGCGACGGTTTGGACTCGCGGCAGAAAACCGCGTAGTCGAAACCGATCGACAGCACCAGCACCAAAGCCATCGCGTTGAAGAACGTGAATGTCACCCCTGCCAAGGCGACCAGCGGCGCCGCCGCCAGCACGGCGATCGCAGGCGGCAGCGCCACGCGAAGACTTCCGCGCAGCCCATAGCGCCAAATCAGCACCGGCATCATTAATATTACCGAGACCGCGATTAGAATCGTCGCGCGCCGTCGATACTCGCCGAGCAGCCGCGTCACGTCGCCGGCCGGATCGACGAAGCGTACGCCCGGCACCGCTTCGGCGATGCGCCGAATCTCGTCGGGCCGCGAGATGCCAGTGAGCAGGACGACATGCATGGTGCCACTCGCGTCGGATTCGAGGATCAGATTGCGCAGGAACGAGAGCGGGGAATCATCGCTGATGGCATCGGGGGTGAGGAATCCAGCGGTGTCGGTATCGGCCTGCGCACCGCCCGTCACGCTGAGACGCTGATAGTAAGACGCAAGGTACGGCAGCATCAGCTTGTCATGCACGAGGCCGCGGTCCTCACGCTGGCGCGCAATCGACGGGATGAACTGCGCGATCGATTGAAAGCCGCGAATCGCGCCATCCTGCTCCGCGGATGTGAGACGCGATTGCAAAGCCTCCTCGGTCTGCAGCGCCCCATCGCGATCCGGCACGCGTACCAGCAGGAACTCCGTTCCACCCGAGATTCCGGTCAGGCGGCGAATTTGCGATTCCTGATTTCGCAGACTGCTGGCGAGCGCCTGCTGATGCCGCACGTCATCGTCAAACCTGAGCCGCGTCGCGCCGACGATCGTCAGGATCGCAACCAGCGCAATCAAACCCCAACGCCAACGGCTATAGCGCGCGGCGGCCCAAAATTCCCACAGTAGATTCGCCGTAGCAAGAATGAGGGCGCCGTGCAGAAGTGGCTTACGGCGGTCCAGGAACGGCAACCATAAAACGATGGTGAGAAACGAACCGAGGAGGCCAACCGCCGAGAATACGGCGAGCTGATGCAACCCCGTAAACGGAGCGAGCAGCAGCGTGGCATATCCAATCAGAGTAGTTGCGACGCCGAGCGTGATGCCGGGCAGAACCTGGTGCAGGCGCTCGTTGGGCAAACCAGCCTCGGCGCCAAAGCCTGCACAGACGTATTGCAGGCAATAGTCGATCGAGATGCCGATCAGGCTGACGCCGAACAGCAATGCCGCCACATGTATCCCGCCGAATATCGAGAGGCATACGGCGAAGGCGCACAGCACGCCCACGGCGATTGCAAGCAGCGTCAGCCATAGCGGCCGCAGCGCGCGGAATACTATAAGGATCAGAACGATCGTTCCGAGAAGCGAAACAATGCTGAGGCGGGTGGTTTCTTCGGTCGCGCTCTTCGCGCCAGCGTGCGCGTAGAAAATGGCCCCGACACGCAGCACCTGTAGATGCGGCATCGTCGCGCGCAGTTTGTGCTCGGTCGCGTTGAACGCCGAGATGAAGCGCTCCTGAAAGGCGCCCGAGTAGACATTGCCATTCATTTGCGCGACGAGGAGAACCCAGGTCTGGTTACCGTCGCGCGTCGACAGCACCCCATCATCGGGCGTCAGCTGCGCTACCGGCATCGGCAAGTTGGTCAGAAATTCCGGAATCAGCAAGAACGGATCGCGTTGCAGCAGATTAGCATCGGCTATCGACGACGGGCCGTATACGCTTGCGATTGCGCGGTCGACGATCTGGGCGCCGTGATTCTGTTGCAGGCGCTCGCGATCGGCGGCGGTGAGCAGCCCGAAGCGATACGGAAAGTACATGGCGCCCAACGATTTGAGACTGTCCTGGCGGATGCGATAAGTTACCGCGGCTGTCATACCCGAGTCTTCGAGAGCCTTCGCCAGCGCCGCGCCGCCGGCCCGCGCGTTGGAGCGATCATCGTCGCCGATCAGAATGAAAACGCGCTGGGCCAGAATTCCGGTGACTCGATCTTTGGCGCTTTGACCAAATGTGTCGCGTTCCTCAGTTGGCAGGAGAGCGGTCATGTCGGTCTGCAGCTTGACGCCCTTATGCAATTGGAGCAGCAGCATCACGCAGGCGGCCGCTACCACCAGACCCCAAGCGAGAGCAGCGATTTTCATTCTCAGCTGGCCGGCCTGCTATCCAGAAGGCGCGCCTCTTCGCCGACCAACGGAACGTTCGACACCTTCTGATCCAGGAATGCCATGTGCTCGGAGTCGCCGTTAGTGCGATTGATGTCGACGCTGTCAACCATTTTGCCGCCCGAGATGACGATCGATGCGAGCATACCCGCGATCGGATCATCGGGCTGCAATGGCGTCAGAACGGTCCGCCATGCCTGGCGATCGCCCGTCGATTTGACCACGAAATCATGGCGCATTGCCGACCAGTCTCCTATCAACGAGCCGTTCAGCATGTCATAGAAATGTGCGATGAACGGGACGCGCGCGGCGTCGATATGTTGGACCTCGCTGCCGTTGATGATCTGCCGGATGGCCGCCGGCGTAATTACCGTCAGCGTTTGGATCGGCTGCTCCATACGCCATATGAGACCTTTGCCGGGAGCCAGAACGAAGCTGCCCTCGCTCTTGAGCGTCGACGAGAGACCTTTGAGATGACGCTCCTCAACGAAGCGGCCGTGCAGGGTTTGACCCGCTGCAAGCGTCGGACCCATCGCGAGTTCGGCGAAGCAAACTGAAGTCAGCGTCAAGATCGGAAAGACCGTGACTATCGCAACGACCGGCCATGCAATCCGGCGAGTCACAACCAGCGCCGCACCTTCTTGACCAGAGCCGCGGGAGTTTCGAAGCAGAGTTCGTTGCTCGCGCGATCGACCGTGACCTGGATGGTGTGCGCCCTTGTCAGGATCGCGCCGCCATCCGCATCGGTAATGATGTAATTGACCTTGAGTCGATTTTCGTATTCGACCAAAGTCGCCGTCACCGTGATCGTCCGGCTGAAATCGATGGGACGCACGTACTTGATACGCATGTCGACGATCGGCCACGCGAATCCACTTTCGGACATCTCGCGGTACCCGAATGAGAGCTTCTCGAACAATGCGGAGCGCGCTTGTTCAAGGAAGCGCGCGTAATTGCCATGCCACACGACACCCATCGGATCGAGGTCATAGAACTGAACCTTGATAACGACGTTGGCGGAAATCATTGGGTCGCGCCTTTTTCATCCGAGGGCGGTGACTGCCAATAATCGAAGAAGTTATACCACTGAAACGGATCGATCAGGCAGAAGCTCTCCAGCCGTTTGGCGTAACGTGCGGCCCACCTGGTGATTGCCGCCTGCTTGCCGTGGCGCGGGAGAGTTATGCGCTGTGCGAACATTTCAAAATACAAACCGTAACCGCCCCCCTGGCGCATACAGAACATGAGATAGACAGGGCATTCAAGCAAATGCGCGAGCACGTACGGGCCTTGCGGAAACGGCGCGTCGTGCCCAAGGAATGGAGCCATGCTGACGCGCTCGTCGCCGCGAACGGGAGTGCGATCGCCCGCAATCGCAACCCAATCACCGTGCTCGATGGCTTCCTTGAGCGCGATCATGGTTCCGGGATTCATGTCCGTGACCTGGATGGTATCTAGCATTGCATCGGGACGAAATCGATTGAGGACTCGCGCAAAGTTTTGGGCATGCATCGTGTCCACCAGCAGCTTGATTCGCGATCGTTGTGCGTCGTCGAGAAGCGCGCGGCTGATTTCGATATTGCCGAGGTGCGAGACGATGAGCAGGATGCCCTGACCGCTAGCGGCAACACGATCGAGAGTTTGTTTGTCGATTGCGACGACTGCATTCGGATCGATGCCGCCGACCCACGCGGCAAAGGTGTCCACGGTCTTTCTTGCGAAGCCTAACGAATGCCGAAAGGTCGCGACCCAGCCGGGATCGTAGTCGATGCCTTTTGCTCGATACGCGCGGCGAAGAAACTCTCGCGATGCTCTACGCTGCTCGGAGCCGGTCAGGTGGAAATAGAGCGCGATCGGAAATACCGCCACCATGCATCCGTAGCGTCCGGTCAATCGATAGAACAAAGCTAAAATGCTCAGTCCCCAATATGCGCCGCGCTCCACGAGCGAGGACCAATGGCGTGGCGCATCGGCAGGCCGGCGCCGGTTACGCAAGATTTGAGTAAGCCGTAACGGCATCGCGAGAACGAGTCGCGCGTGCATCTTCGCGATGAGCCAGTTGTCGCGAAGCAAATCAAAGTTGGAGAGGTTGCCGCTCGGATAGACCACGCGTACGGGAACAAAGAAAATCGGGATACCCGCCCAAATTAATCGGACGAAAATCTCGGTGTCGAATTCCATTCGGCAGCCGAGCTGATGCGTCGTCAGGAGTTCCGTCACATGATCGATCGGATAGAGGCGCAGGCCGCACATGGTGTCGGCCGGCCGCATGGAAAGAGTTTCGATACCAACCCAGAAGTGTGTTATCCGCCGGCCACGGCGTCGGCTGCGCGGCATCGTCTCATCAAAGATCGGCGCGCCAGCGATCAGCGCGCCGGGATGCGCTTCACCGAGTGCGGTGAACTCCGGCAACATCGCTAGATCGTGCTGGCCGTCGGCATCGATTTGCAGTGCGTGGGTGAAGCCCGCGGCGCGCGCGAGTTCGAAGCCCTTCATCACGGCACCACCCTTGCCGCGATTGGTGTCGAAGCGATGAACGATCACGCCTTGATCAGGCGCATGAAGCGCGGCGAGCACGGCGCGCGAAGGCTCGCCGCTCCCGTCGTCGATGATGAAAACCGGAAGCTCAGCGCCGCGCAGAAGGCGCACCGTTTCACCAACCGCCTTGCTGTGATTGAAGCTGGGAATGATGGCGCAGCACTTGAAAGTCATGGCGGCTCGATTCCGATCTGCCCCGAAGAGCATGCGCCTTCCGCGTCCGTGTAGTTGAATTCGAGGCTGTTGCGCACGCGCAAATGCTTCAGACTCAGCGTGACGCGATGGTTCGGCCGGATCGGCTTGCGGAATTTGATTTTTATCGTCGTCGGCGAAACGGCTCCAAGCGCAAAGTGCTGCTTGCCATATTGGATCGCCCAATCGAGTTGGACGATCCCCGGAAGAATAGGGAAGTTGGGAAAGTGACCGCGAAAATAAAGCAGCGCGCCCGGAATCACGAGATTCAACTCGAGCCGGTCTTCCAATCGGGTGACGCCGACGATTTCGGGATTTTTGATCTCTGGGGCCGCTTCCGGCACCGGCGGCGTGCTCATGCGGTTTGCTCCAGCAACGCCACAACGTCGCGAACGCGCCGTTTGCCGAGCCCGTCCATCGGCATGCTATCTACGAAACGCCAGCGCCGCGGAAGTACGGAAAGATCTTCGGTCGACGAAAGTTCGCGACGAAGCATCCGCTCGAAGCGAAACTTGCCAAGCCGCTGGATTTCAGTGTTCCCCGCCGCTGACAACTTCACGACCGCGCCGAGATATGCGCGGCGGTCGCCGAGGTGGACCACGGCGGCTTCCTCGACCCATGCAAGAGTGGCGATCTCGCGCTCCAGTCGCTGCAGGCTGACTCGCTTACCTTCGATCTTTACCACCCGGTCGATTCGTCCCTCGAGAAGAAAGCGTCCGTCTGGAGCAAATGAAATTCGCTCCGGCTGCTCGCACCATCCGTCTCCTGAGACATGAGGAGAGGCGTGAGGCGAGCGCAGCATCAGAACTCCGTCGGCGGCGCTGGCGACCTCGACCGTTGGCAGCGGTTGCCAGAGCGCAGGTTGCGTCGCGCCGCACCGCCACGCGACGACTCCGACTTCGGTGCTGCCAAAAAACTCGGTCGGGATGCATCCAAAAATTTCGCGCGCTTCGATCGCCGCATCAGGGGGCAATGGCGCGCCGCCGGTGACGACTATGCGAGGACGATTCGCAAGCGCCACTGGCGCCAGGCCCGCGAGCCGAGTGAGTTGCGCCGGACTCGACACAATCATCGCAGGACCGTTGAGCAGCGCGAGCAGCGGTTCCCATGCGACGTGGAATTCCGAGTGATATGGACGGCCCGCGAGCAGCGGCCACATGATCCGAAAGGTCATTCCGAAAACGTGCTGATGCGTGACGGTCCCAAAGACCGGTGCGTCTCCCAGTTCCGCGCCCCACATTTGCTCGAGCACGGCGGCTTCGCGCTCGAAGAGTGTAAGCGACTTGGTGACGCGTTTCATCTCGCCAGTTGAGCCTGAGGTAAAAAAGTCGATCCGGCTGTTCGCGACATCGAAACGCATCGGTGCGGCTTCCGTCTCGCTCGACTCCAGCGCAACCCGGCTCGCGACCTCACCCGCGCCTGAATCGGTGAGTAACACGTCTAACTCGTGCGCGAGTCCGCGCAGAGTGCCGGCCCGCGAGTTGGGTGGCAGAATGACATCGGCACCGATTTTCACCAGCGCGAGCACGCCGACGAGGAACCAGTATCCGCCCTCGCAGACCACGGCGCCGTGCCGGATGGAGCGCGCGGAAAGTCGCTGGGCGTTGTGGGACACGTCGGCACGCAATCGCGCCAACGTGATTTGCCGATGATCTTTCAGTGCGACGCAATGTGTGTCGGGCCGCGCGCCAGCGAGCAGATCCGATAACGATACGATGCTCATGCGG
>CALAOW010000123.1 GCA_937889395.1 uncultured Pseudomonadota bacterium
CCCCACGCGTGCACGCTGACCGGTTCGACCTTCACGATTGGATTTTTCTCCGGCGTCAGACTCATCGCGCGGTACTGCAGATATTTGTCGCGCAGATGACGTATCGCGAGGATGTATTCCTCGGCGCCTTCGACCACGTGCGCGTGTCCACGAATCAGCACGTACGCGAGTTGCGACCAATCTTCTTCATAGTGATCGATCACGATTGCGACGCGCGGATTCGCCGCAATATTGCGCATCCGCTTGAGCGCCATACCGGTTTGACGCTTGGGTTTCTCGTCGATCGCGAAGTAGATGCGCTCGCCGTCGAACCAGTAGCAGAGCGGGACGTTGTGCGGAGCGCCGACGCCGTCGGCGGTCGCCAGATGGGCGATACGCGCGCCGGCGACAAACTCCTGCACGCGCCGATCGCCAAGTCGGGCGGCCATATCGTTAAGTCGAGTGGCCGGAACATTTGGCGCGGTGCGTTTCGCTTTCGCTTTTGTTCCCATCATCGTTTCTCCAGCCGGCCTTTCCCCAGCCGCTCGAGCGCGCCGCGCGCGGCTCGCGCGAGCGATTCGTCGGAGCGGTCGGCCGCCGCGGACGTGAGCGCGGTCATCGCGTCGGCGGTTGCGCTTTGAATATTGCCGAGCGCCGAGGCTGCCGCTCGGCGCACGCCCGCATCCGGATCGGATTTGAGGCATTCGAGCATTATTCGCGCGGCCCCTTCGGGAGTATCGCGCAGCCGCGACAGCAATCCCAACGCCGCGAGCCGCACGTGAGCATCCGAGTCGTGCACGGCGCGCTCGACGACGGCGAGCAGTTCAGGACCGGCGATTTCGAGGTCGCGGATGCAGTAGAGCGCCATCTTGCGCGCGTTGCGGTCGCTGTCGGCAGCAAGCTTGAGCAGGCGCGCGCTAATCGGCGCGAGATTTTCGCGTCCGAGGCGGACCATCAGGCCGGTCGCCGCCCACCTGATATCGCCGTCGTCGTCGGACATCGCCTCGCACAGCGCGTCCGCGCAGTCCATGGCAAACGCGCCCGCACCGATTTGGCCCAGCGCGTACGCGCCAGCCCAGCGCATACGGCGATCGGCGCTTGCGATTGAACCGCGAAGTTTTTCAATGACGACTGGGTTGCCTGACGCGGCAATCGCTACGAGTTCATCGATCGCGCGGCGTTGAACGCTTTTGCGCGCGTCGCCAAGTTCCCGCATCAATTTCTCGATGGCGGTGGTGCCGGTTTGTTTTAACATTGGGTGCAGGGGTCACCCCTGCCTTTCAAGTTACACCCGCGATCAGGCGCACCAGATTGGACAGTTCGCCCGCGCCGAGAAAGAAATTACTGTTGTTGTTTTCATTGTCACCAAACGTCTTGGCGACCGCATCCGAGATCGATGCCAGGTCGAGCGGGCGGCCGCGAAGTTCGCTTTCGAGTTCGGCGACAGCCGGGGAATTGGCGATGAAATCCCCGCTCAGCCGCGCGGCCTCGATGGTGCCGTCGGCTTTGAGCGCGACCGCAGCCTCGATGGCGCCGAGTTGCGATGCAATTCGATTCCTGAGCGTCAGCGTTTGCTTTGCGGCTGGTCCGTGTATCCAGTTCGAGTCGGCGAGAGCATCCCCTCGATGCTGCGCATCGGCAGATTCGATCGCGGTCAACTCGCGGTGTCGAGTCTCACCGAGCGAACTCCGGTAGCCGGAGGCGATCGCGCCGGCGAGCTCGTCGAAAGAGACCTCGCGAGCAAGCTCGCGCACCACCTTGGTGGCGGACGCAGCGTCATACATCGGGCATGAAAGCGCGCCGTCGGGGTCGATGCGTTCCAAATCGTGGACGAGTTCTTCCATCCCGCGATTGTGCGCGATTGCCGCCTCGAAAAGCGTCGCGCCCGAGGCGTCAGCCTCGAAAGTGCACATGGCAATCTCGCGCTGCTCGAAGGTTATCGCGTCGCGGCCGGGGTAGAAACAATCGATTCCAAGCGCGCGCAGGCCGGTCAGGATGCCGCGCGCGTAACGATTTATGACCTGCTCGGGTCTCAGGTTTCTCAGTGGCGCGGTGTCTTCACTGAGCAGTGCGGTGCGCGCCGGAAAAATTGGAAGAATTAGTGCGACCCCGAGCCATCCATTGCCCGCGCCGACGACGCGACCACCGGTCAGACGCCGTATCACGTTGATTCCGTCGCGCTCGGGCGCTCCGCCAAATAAATGATAGCGGCCGATCGAGATGGAGCGGCC
>CALAOW010000124.1 GCA_937889395.1 uncultured Pseudomonadota bacterium
GCCACGGGATGCGACTGTGCAAGCCTCATTTGATTTCTTGCCTGCTTGCCACCGCGCATCGCCTCGGATAGGCAGGGGAGCCGGAGCCGCTCCGCAATTGCCACACGTCCCGACGGAAAACACGCGTTCCCGAGCGCCTTCGAGCGCCGCCCCGCTGGCGCATCGTTCGCCGCGCAAGCTCGGCCTCATCCCGCTGGTATGCGTGATGTACCTGGTCGTGAGCGGCGGCGCGTACGGCCTCGAGGATGCGGTCCGGATGGCAGGGCCGCGCCTGACGCTGATGCTGTGTCTGATCGTGCCGCTTGCGCTGAGTCTGCCGACGGCGCTGATGGCGGCGGAGTTGACGGCGCTGATGCCGGTGGAAGGCGGCTTCTACTTCTGGGTCAAGGAAGCGCTCGGACCGTTGGCCGGCTTCGCCGAGGCATATTTGACAATTCTGTACACGGCAGTGGACATGGCGATTTATCCGGTGCTCTTCGCCGGCTATCTTTCGTTCATCCTTCCGCTGGGCCCGACGGCGCAAATTGCGATCGGCGTCGCGCTGGTATGGCTGGCGGGTGGACTCAATTTTCTCGGTGTCAGGCCGGTTGGGATGGCGTCGATTGTGCTCGCCGCGATCCTCGTGTCGCCGTTCGCGGCCCTGGTGATCGTTGGCCTCCCGCGCCTGATCCATTTCACGATGCCGACGCCGCCGCTGTTCGGCGCAGATCCGTGGGGTGCGATGGCGGCGGGACTGACGGTGGTCATATGGAACTTCAGCGGATGGGAAAACCTGAGCGTCGTGTCCGCGGAGATCGAAAATCCGCAGCGTAACTATTTGCGCGCCATCCTGATCGCGCTGCCGATAATGGTCGCCGGTTACGTGCTTCCGCTCGCGGTGTCCGTCTCGGGCGCCGTCACCGCCGCGGACTGGGGCACCGGCTCGTTCTCGCACGTGGGTTACGCCATCGGCGGACCCGCTCTGGGCGGCGCGCTGGCGCTCGGTGGCGCGGTGATGTCGTTCGCGGTGTTCGAGGCCGCGATGCTGTGGGTGTCACGGATGCCGTTCGTGCTCGCTCGCGAGCGCTACCTGTCGCCGCCGCTGGCCGAGCTCTGGTCCACGACCGCGACGCCGGGCAAGTCGATTCTGCTGTGCTGCATCGTCTTCACGCTGCTGGTGCCGGTCGGATTCGTCGCGCTGGTGGTGCTCGACGTATTCTTCTACATGGCGGCGCTTGCGCTGGAGCTGCTCGCCCTGATCCGGCTGCGGAAACGGATGCCGGATCGCACCGGGATGTTCACGATTGGCGGCGGCCGCGTCGGTCTCGCGCTCGTCGCAATTCTTCCAATTCTGACCTGGGCCGCGACCTTCGGGTTGGCCGTCTCGGCCGGCGTAGGCAAGGTCGATTTCATCCTGGCGATCGCGCTTGGCGTATGCGTTTGGCCCGCCTACGCAATCTGCCGGCGGCGCTACGGCGGTCCGCCCGCGATCGATCCTCCGCCCACCAGCATCACTCCATGAGGCGTTACTTAATGCCATTCGCCGGTGCCCCACGTAATTGCTCTGCGTACGCGCTTGGAGCGCTTGAGAGCGAAAGACCGTCCGCGGGATTTCGCGATTCACACCGCGCCGTCGCCGCCGCGACCGCCCCGCGCGTAGCGGTCCTTTCACTGGGTGCAGGGGTCACCCCTGCCGCGATTCACACTGCGCCGTCGCCGCAGCGGGCGCACACCGCGCAGGTGATCTGTTAGTGTCCTGCCGCTGCCGTCAGCCGGTACAGCGCGACTTGCCGGGTCTGCAGTTCAGGCTCGACGGTGAATTTTTCCTGCAGCTGATCGAGCTCAGACTTGAGCACACCGGCGTAATCATCCGACTCGGGTGCGGCGATCAAAAGATAGACCGGCGTCTTCGCCTCAATCGCCGATGCGAGCGAGTCCGCCTCGGCGGACATTTGAGAACCGTCGAACACGACCGGCGGCACCGCGCCGTTCCATCCCGCGGCGCGTTTTTCGTACAAGCGATGCAAATGGTAGTCGGTGAATTGTTCGCCCGGGTCCAGCGAGTTGAGGCCGACGAAGTGGCGACTCTCGGCTGGCATGGCGAGTTCGAGAAACTGCAGCGAAATGTTGCTGACTACGGTCGCGTCGGGAGGCAGGCTGTAATCAAACGACCACAGCGTCGGAAATACCCCGAGGTCCGCGGGCCTCGCGCTCAATCGCACGGCCGCTTCCGAAGCCAGCGACACGACCAGCAGCAGGTCGAGCACGATCACCCCCGCCGCGGCTGCGAGCTGACCGGCGCTTCGATTTCGGTTTTGGAGCACATCGCGCATCCATCGATGCGCCGTCGCCGCTCCCGCGCCCGCCGCGATGAACACTACAAACGCCGCCGGCAGGATGAAGGCCACGTCGGTGAACAGATAGAAACAGTAGAGCACGGTCAGTGCGACCAGGTATCCGCGCCCGAACCACAGCAGGCGGCGCGCCGCGGGTCTTCCGGGCGCGAAAAGGATCGCGAGGAACCCGATCAGCGCGAACACCGCCGCGGCGAACGGGTACAGGAAGTAGCGCGCATCGCCGCGATCGCCAAGCATCCCGTCGAGGCCGAAAAGCGTCGTGAAGTACACGAGCACGTTGCCGTGCGGATTTCGCGGCATCGTGGGACCGAACAGGTACGCGGCGCTGAAGGTCTTGCCGCCCGCGCCATAGACTTCGGGCACCCACCACGCATAGCCGCTCGCGAACGCACTCCCGAGATTGATCGCGTTCTGATGCAACTGCCACGCGACCGGAATCGCGAAACCGACTGCTATTGCCATAGCCGCTCTGAGCAGGCTCGCGCGATTTCGATTCTCCAGCGGTACCATCACGACGCACAACACGAGACCGGCAAGGATGGTGGCGTTCGTCGGCCGGAGGATCGTCGAGAACCCGGCTAAGAGACCGAACATCAGCCATGCCGGCATTCGCATCCAGCTCGGCGATTCGGTCGCGTAGTTTGACGTCGCCAGCACCAGCATCACCGCGGCGTAAATCGTCACGCAGAGCGTGGGCACGTCGCTCATCACAAGCGACGAATACGTGATGAAGACGGGGGAGAGCGCGAGCAGTAGCGCCGCAATCGCCGCGGCCGCGCGCCCGAACAGCCGGCGTGTCAGCATGAAAATGGTGAAGACCGAGAGTATCCCGAGAATCCACGAGGCGAAGAGCAGAGGAAGGTGTTCGCCAAAGATGCGATGGAAGAATTCCAGGATCAGCGGGTAGCCGCCGGTATAGCGCGACGGGTAAGTATATCCACCGAAATGCAGCACCGCACCGCGACCATTTGCCAGGTTTGCCGCCGACGCGGCGTACTCGAGTCCATCCGGCCACGGCATCAAGTCGAATCCGCGCCGAAATCCGGCGGACCTGAGCATCTGTATCTGCAGCTCCAAAATCGCCCCGATGGTCACCCAATCGAGCCAGCTCGCCATCCAGTAAGTGCGCGAAGCGAATGCGACAGGCGGTTTCGATGACTTCGCGCGGCTCATCGCGGCGCGTCTCCGCGGGCGCCGACAGGGCAGGCGCCGCGCGCATCGGCGCATGGCTCATCGTCGTGCTGCTCATCCCGCGCGTCGTGCGGATGCTCTGCCCGGAAGTGTGGGTCGAGGACGATTTCTACCTCGAGAGCGCGTGGCTCGTGAGCGTCGGGATGCGCCCGTACCTGGATTTCGTTCACCCGCATATGCCGCTGCTCGAATGGATTGCGGGATGCTATCTCAAGTTGTTCGGCACAAGCCATCTGTCGATCGA
>CALAOW010000125.1 GCA_937889395.1 uncultured Pseudomonadota bacterium
TTAACTACGGTCTTCGGCGCACCTTATGTGGATCGTCCGCCTCGCGCTTCGCCGGCCGCTCTCCGTCGCCGTGATGGCGCTGCTGATGCTCGTCCTCGGCGTGCTCAGCTTCGGCCTCATGAACGTGGACATCTTCCCGTCGATCGATCTGCCGGTCGTGATGGTCGTCTGGAACTACCCGGGTCTGTCCGCTTTCGACGTCGAGCGCCGCATGGTCTTCATCTCTGAGCGCGCTTACTCGACCACCGTCAACGGCATCGAGCACATCGAATCCGAATCGATCAACGGCATCGGGCTGCTCAAAGTCTATTTCTATCCCGGCACCGACGTGGGCGGCGCGATCGCGCAGATGAACTCGGTGTCCCAGAGCATCCTGAGCAATTTGCCGCGCGGTGTTCAGCCCCCGCAAATCATTTCCTACAACGCCAGCAACGTCCCGGTCGCGCAGCTCAACGTTTACAGCGACGTTCTTTCGACCAACAAACTCTTCGACTACGGCCTCAACTTCATCCGTATCCAGCTCTTCACGATCCCCGGTTTTTCCTCACCCGCACCGCTGGGCGGCGTCAGCCGCTCGGTGATGGTCAACCTCGATCCCTCGGCGCTCTACGCCAACGGGCTCTCCGCCTTTGACGTCGGCAACGCACTCGCCTCGACCAACGTCGTCATCCCGTCGGGCACCGCCAAGATGGGCAATTACGAATACAACATCGACTTGAACATGTCGGTGCCCAAAGTCTCCGACTTCAACCAGCTGCCGATCAAGTACCGCAACGGCGCGCCGGTTTTCCTTGGTGACGTTGCTCCCGTCACCGACTCGCATCCGCCCGAAACCAACGTCGTGCGCTTCAACGGACAGCAGGCCACCTACCTGCTCGTCGTCAAGCACGCCGACGCTTCGACGCTGACCGTCGTCGATGCGGTCAAAGCAAAACTGCCCGACATCCGCGCCACCGCGCCCAAGGGTTTGAACGTGATGCTCACGTTCGACCAGTCGCAATTCGTTCGCGCTGCGCTGCGCGACGTCGTGCAGGAGGCCGTCACCGCCGCGATCCTGGTCGCGATCATGGTGCTGCTGTTCCTCGGCTCGCCGCGCAGCATGGTCATCGTCATCACCTCGATTCCGCTGTCGATTCTGACCGCCATCGTCGGTCTCAAGCTCACCGGGCAGACGATCAACACGATGACGCTGGGCGGGATCGCGCTGGCGGTCGGGATGCTGGTGGATGACGCGACCGTCGAAGTCGAAAACATCCATCGCAACCATGCGATGCACAAGCCGCTGCTGGTCGCGATTCTCGACGGCGCCTCGCAGATCGCCGGGCCGACCTTTGTCGGCACGCTCGCCATCTGCATCGTCTTTTTTCCGGTCGTGATGCTGACCGGAGTCGCGAAATTCCTGTTTACCCCGCTCGCGCTGGCGGTGGTTTTCGCGATGCTCACGTCGTATCTGCTCTCGCGCACCCTGGTCCCCACCATGGCGCGGCTTCTGCTCCCTGAAGAGCACGAGCAAAACCTTGGGCCCGGCCGCTGGGCCCGCGTCGTCCGCGCTTTCGACGCCCGCTTCGAGCAGGTCAAGCATTCGTATCGCTTCGCACTCGCCAAGTTCATCGCACGCCGAAATTTCTCGCTGGCCTGCGTCGCCATCCTGATTCTGTCTTCGTTGGCGATGCTGTTCGTGGTCGGCGAGGATTTCTTTCCCCGCATCGACGCCGGCATGATGAGCTTGCACGTGCGGATGCCGACCGGAACCCGCGTCGAGCATACCGAGTTCATGGTGGACAACATCGAACGCGCGATTCGTACCGTGGTGCCTGCCGATGAGCTCGAAGGCATCAGCGACAACATCGGGCTGCCGATCTCGTACAATTTGGCGTTTTATCATACCGACTCGATCGGGCCGCAGGATGCCGACCTGCTGATCCAGTTGAAGCCCGACCATCAGCCCACCGCCATCTACCAGAATAAGATTCGCGGCCTGCTCAAGCGCCAATATCCAAACGTCACCGCCTACTTTCAGGCCGCCGACATCGTCAGCCAGGTGCTCAATTTCGGCCTGCCCGCCGCTATCGACGCGCAGATTAACGGCAACAACCTCGAGGCCGACTACGACATCGCACTGCGCCTGCAGGATCGGATGAGGCTGATCCCCGGCGTCAGCGATCTCAGAATAGCCGAGCCGCAGGACTATCCGGCCTTCGGCGTGAACGTCGATCGCGCCAAGGCGCTCGAACTCGGCATCACGCAGCAACAGGTCGCCTCGAGCATGCTCTCCACGCTCTCCGGCGCCATGCTGCTGCAGCCCAACTTCTGGCTCGATCCGAAATCGGGCGTCAACTACAGCGTCGTGTCGCAGGCGCCGCAGCATCTGATCGACTCTGTAGCCACGCTGTCGAACATACCGCTGAGCACTCCTCCTTCGGCCACTGGGACGCAGGGCCAGCCCCAGTTGCTCGGCAACCTCGGCACGATCACCCACGGATGGGATCCCGCGGTCGTCGCGCATTACACGGTGCAGCGCGTGATCGACGTCGATGCGGCCGTCGAGGGCCGCGATCTCGGCAGCGTCACCTCCGCCGTGCAGCACGAGATCGATAACCTCGGCCCCTTGCCCGCCGGCACGCACGTCGTCATCCGCGGCCAGAGCCAGGCGATGCATGACTCGTTCCTCACCCTTGGCGAGGGACTCATCCTGGCTATCGTCCTCGTGTACCTGCTGATGGTCGCGAACTTTCAGTCGTGGCTCGAGCCTTTCATCATCATGATGGCGGTGCCGGGAGCGCTGGCCGGCGTGCTCTGGATGCTCGCGATAACGGGTACGACCATCAACGTCGAATCGCTGATGGGCGCGATCATGGCGGTAGGTGTCGGCGTCGCCAACGCCAACCTGCTGATCACTTTCGCCAACGAGCTGCGCGAGGAAGGCTATAGTCCGCTCGCCGCGGCTATCGAGGCCGGCCGCATCCGCTTCCGCCCGATCATCATGACCGCGCTCGCGATGATTCTCGGGATGCTCCCGATGGCGCTTTCGCTCGGCTCGGGTTCCGAGCAGAATGCTCCGCTGGGGCGCGCCGTAATCGGCGGACTGTTCGCGGCGACGATGATGACCTTGTTCGTGGTGCCGGCCGTGTATTCGATCTTCGGTCGTGACGTGATCGGCAAACATCAGCGCGACGCCGAGATCGAGGCAATCAACTTGCCCGGCGCATAGTACGCCCGGCGCATGGTATATGGAAGAAATGGAAGAAATGGGCGACGATCCGAAAAATTTCAGCGTGCCCACCCCCGGCAAAGTTTTCTTTGCCGGATGGGTCGCCGCCATTGTGGTAGCTCTCGTCGCGACCGCCGGCCTCGTGCTCGCCCGCGAGCTATGGATCGGCCGCCAGACGTCGGCACTCGAGCACGAAAACGAAGCCGGTCCGCACGTACTCGTCTCCGACGTTTCGCTCGCTCCGGCCACGCGCGATCTGAAACTGCCCGCCACCATTCGCGGCTTCGACGAGACCGATATATACGCAAAAGTTCCCGGCTACCTGAAGGAAATCAAGGTCGATAAGGGCGACCGCGTGCGCAAGGGCCAGCTCATCGCCGTCCTTACGTCGCCTGAGCTCGATCAGCAGGTCGCCAACGCGCGCGCCAGCCACAACCTCGCCGTCATCACCGACAAGCGCAACCAGGCCCTCCTGCGCGCAGGCGTCATCGCGCTGCAGACGGCCGATGAATCTCACGCCGCGATGCTCCAGGCTAAAGCCACGCTCGAACAGGACATCGCCAACCAGGCCTACGAGACGATCGCGGCACCCTTCGACGGCGTCATCAGCGCGCGCTACATCGATCCCGGCCATCTCGTGCCCGCGAACACGACCCCCGGCACACCCGGCTCCGGCGCGATCGTCGCTCTCGCCCGCTACAAGCCGCTGCGCGTGTTCACGTACGTGCCTCAGAACATCGCGCCGTTCATCAAGAACGGCGATCCCGCGACGATTACGGCGGCCGGCTACCCTGGTCAAAAGTTCACCGGCTCCATCACGCGCCATCCCGACGCGCTGTCCCCCGACACGCGCACGATGCTGGTCGAGGTCGATCTCGCCAACGAGAACCAGGCGCTCTATCCAGGAATGTACGCGACCGCCGAATTCACGGTCAAAATGGGCACCGGATCCCCGATGGTCCCCGACGACGCACTAGTGTTCCGCGACGGCAAGGTCTATGTGCCCGTCGTCCGCAATAACCAGTTGCACCTCGCCGAGGTGACGCTAGGCTATGACAACGGGCAGATGGTCGAGGTCATCAGCGGTATCAACCAGACCGACAAGGTAGCAGTCAACGTAGGCCAGGCAGCCCGCGACGGCGAAAACGTCCAACCCGTAGCCAACACCAAGTAGAAATCTCTCCGTGACTCAACACCTAACGCTTCGCGTGCATCTGCCAGCCGCGCTCGCGCGCCAACTTGGCGCGCGGCGAAAACAGACCGGCCAAAGCCTGTCCGCGATCATTGTGCAGGCGCTCGAGCGACTACTCGGCGACGAAGACCAGACCGTATTTCAGACCTCGACCGTAAACGCCCTGATGGAAGGTGCATCTACCGGCGACATGACGATGGGCGAGCTGAAGACTCACGGCGATTTCGGCCTGGGCACGTTCGACGGACTCGACGGCGAGATGATCGAGCTCGACGGCAAGGTCTTCCAGGTGCGCGCCGACGGCCATGCGCATCCCGTCGAGGATTCGACGCGCACGCCATTTGCAACTGTGAGTTTTTTCAAAGCCGACGAGAGCGCGCGGCTCGATCGCCCCTGCGATCAGGCTGAAATGCTCGCGACGGTCGCCACGATGCTGCCGTCGCAGAACATCTTCCATGCGCTCAGGATCGAAGGGCGCTTCGACTACGTGAAGGCTCGAGCAGTCGCCAAACAGGACAAATCAGTGGGCCTCGAACAGGCCGCGCGCGAAGAACCGGTCTTCGAGTTTCACGACGTCGAAGGAACCATCGTCGGATTTTTCACGCCGGACTATCTGCGCGGCGTCAACGTGCCCGGCTATCATTTGCATTTCATCACCGCCGACCGCTCGGCCGGCGGCCATATGCTCGATTGCCGGACCGCGGACGTGACGATCAAGATTCATCACACGCCGGAATTCGAACTTGGAACGCCCGGCACCGAGGAATTCCTCAAAGCCGATCTCTCCCGCGACCATACCGCCGCCATCGCGAAAATCGAACGCTAGCGCTTCACAGCGCGGCGAAATTGCGATTTTCGTGCGGCCACGGCGGCGCACCGGCGATTGCGTCGAGCACATCCTCGGGTCGTTCGACGAGCGACCACATCGCACGATGACGCTCGTCCATGAAACGCCGCTCGATGCAGCTCTCCAGAAACGCCACGCACTGCGCGTAGAAGCCCAAAGTGTTTACCAGCACGATCGGACCGCCGAACAATCCAAGCCGCTTCCAGGTGATCGCTTCGAACAGCTCCTCGAGCGTGCCGCATCCGCCGGGCAACGCGATCACCGCGTCGACATCGTCGATCATCAGGCGCTTGCGCTCGTGCAGGTCATTTACGATCAGCAGCTCGCTCAGGCCGCGATGACCCCATTCGAGGTCGTACATGAAACGCGGCAGGACGCCGATCACGCGGCCGCCTTCGGCAATCGCCGCATCCGCAAGATGACCCATCGAGCCGACGCTGCCGCCGCCATAGACCAGCGTCACCTTGTTGCGCGCCAACGTGCGGCCCAGGCGCGCGGCTGCGTCGTGATAGGCGGCGTCGCACTGGCGGCTCGATGCGCAATAAACGCAGACTCGCTTGATAGCCATCGCGCGATCGTATCCGACCGATTCGCGGTCATCCAGATACCTCGCGACTGCCGCTCCCCGCTATCGGCAGCCCTTTAGGATCGAGCACGCCGAGCTGTGCGAGCATCGACGCCTGATCGTGGACGTACTGCGCGTGCGTCAGTACAATGCCTGGGCACGGGAACAACCGGCGGGGAAAGTGACAGAGCGATCGTTGCGGGGTCTGATTCTGGGGGCGGCGCTCGTCGCAGCTATCTCAGGCGCGAACGTGATCGGCCACGCGGCGGGCACGCCGACGGCGACCATCACAGCCACGCCTACTGTGACGCCGGCGCCGACCGCTTCTCCGAGTCCCGTTTTGGCGACGCTGGACGCCAGGCCCAAGTCAATTTCGTTCCCGAGCGAGGTCGTGGGCCATCAGGGCAAGCCGGCGAAGATAAAGCTTGTCAACCACACTACGGCCGTGGCAGTGACCTTGTGGCAGCCGGCAGTGAGTAGCGGATTTGTGGTGACCTCGAGCAATTGCCCGGGAGAACTGCAACCCGGCGCCTCCTGTACGATCGAAGTCGCATTCGTTCCAACCGCGAAAGGTAAGCAACATGGGCTGCTGCGGGTGAACAGCAACGCCGAGTTCGGATCGCACACAGTCAAACTGAAGGGCCACGGCGCCGCACCGAAGATGAAGGCGCATCCACAATCGCTAAGCTTCGGGCAAGTGCCGGTTGACACCGTCAGTTCCCCTCAGAGCATTACGCTGGTCAATCTCAGGCCGGCACCGATCTCGTTTACGACGGCTCCTGCAGCCACTCCGCCATTCAACGTGACTGCCAGCACGTGCGGCACAATAGCGGCGAAACCCGGAACCTGCATAATCTCCGTCGAGTTCGCTCCGCACGAGCGGGGCAAGTTCGAGGGCACACTCGAACTGCAAGACAATGCGGCCAATAGCCCGCAACACATCAAACTCTTCGGCAGTTCGAAATAGACAGCGCTGCCTCAAGGATGATTGCGCCTTGCCGGGGGATTCATGATCTGAGACCTTTAGCAAATCGACGTGCGCCTTGCGCGCGCAAGCATCGGCGATGCAGGCCGCTCATCCAAATAGCTCGTCAGAACAACCGAAATTAGCCCCGTGGATCGCGCGGCCGCGCCGCTATTTGGCGGCGCTGTTCGCGATGCTGATGTCGGCTACGATTTTCGAGGGCTACGACATCACGATCTTCCACCTGGCGACGCCTGAAATCGCGCGGACGTTTCACATGGCCGACCCTGCCATCGGCCTGATGGCGACGATCGTGCGGTTTGGCGGGATGCTGTCGTTCTTCGTGGTAATCTTCGCCGATCGTTACGGCCGAAAACCGATCATCTCCACGACCGTACTTTGTTACACGATTTTCACTTTGTTCACGGCGCTTTCGACCGGCGTGAAGTCGTTCACGATTTTTCAAAGTACGGCGCAGATATTTCTCGCAGCCGAGTTCGGGGTTGCGGTCACGATGATCAGCGAGGAGTTCCCCGACGCGACACGCGGGCGCGCGATCGCGGCGCTGCACATGGTTGCGTTTCTCGGGGTGACCGCCGCGGCACTTACCTACGCGATCATGGCGGAGTCACGATGGGGATGGCGCGGCATGTACCTGTTCGGGATCGCGCCGCTGGTGATGATCGCGTTTTTGAGGCGCGGACTTCGCGAGACTGCCCGCTTCATTGCGCTCGAGCGGGCGCGGGCTGCAGCCGGCAAGGCGCGTCCCGGATTCTGGACGTCGATTCGCAATTCCCTGGCACCACTTGCGGGTCCGTACCGCTCCCGCCTGCTAATCATGGCGGGGCTATGGAACTCGCTCGGCTTGATCGGCGGTCCGACGGTCACCTACTTCAGCCTCTACGCCCGCCGCGATCATCATTGGAAATCCCACCAGGTCGCTGCGGCGATAATCCTCGCCTACGCGATTGGCACGATCGGCAGCATGTTGAGCGGATTTCTGATGGACCGGCTGGGACGAAAGTTTACCACCAGCTTCTTCTACCTGATGTCGGCGGCGGCGATGTACGTGCTGTTCACCAGCGACAGTTACGGCGCGATCCTAGCGGGCGAAGTCGTCACGATGTTTGCGTATCAAGCGGCGCGCACCGCGACCTCGGCGCTCTCGACCGAGTTGTTTCCGACCGCGATTCGAGCAACCGGCTACAGCCTCTGCGTTCAGGTGATGGGTCAGGTCTGCTGGATGTTGTCGCCGGTCGTTATCGGCCTTTTGTCGGGGCCGCTTGGCGGTTTGGGCAACGCGGCGTCGCTGTTCGCCGCCGGCCCGATCCTCGGCGTCGTGATCGTGCTCTTGTTCGTCCCCGAGACCCGCGGCAAGACTTTGGAGGAACTCGCGCTTAGCATCGGAGAGCCGCCTCCAGCCAAATCGTCGCCAATCGCGCCAGCCTGATCGCATCCGTGCACACCTTTTGAGTGCCGATTGCGCTTCCGTTCGAAACCGCACTCTGTTACGCCTCGGTCATAATGTAATCGCCTCAGGAGAAACGCCGTGGATTTTAATATTCCCGCCGATGTCACAGCCTACCTGGCCGAGCTGGATGCGTTCATCGAGAAAGAGATCAAGCCGCTCGAACGCGAGAACGACAACATCCGTTTTTTCGATCATCGCCGCGAATGGGCGCGCACCGACTTCGAACGCGACGGACTGCCGCGCCATGAGTGGGAAGCGCTGCTCCTCGAGATGCATCGGCGCGCCGACAAGGCGGGGCACTATCGCTACGCGCTGCCCAGGGAATACGGGGGTAGGGACGGCACCAACCTCGCGATGGCGATCATCCGTGAGTACTTGGCGGCCAAGGGACTCGGGCTGCACAACGATTTGCAGAACGAAAGTTCAATCGTCGGCAATCTGCCGACCGTGCTGATGTTTCGCGACTTCGGCAACGAGCAGCAGAAAAAGGAATTTATTCCCAAGCTACTGGACGGTTCGATGCGGATCGCGTTCGGACTCACCGAGCCCAAGCACGGTTCCGACGCGACCTGGATGGAGACGCGCGGAGTTCGCGACGGCGATCACTGGCTAATCACCGGCGCCAAGATGTGGAATACCGGGCTGCACGTCGCCACGCACGATTTCGTGTTCGCGCGGACCAGCGGCAAAGACGGCAGCCCGCGCGGCATCACTTGCTTCATCGTTCCGACCAAAAGCGCAGGCTTCAAGATCGAAGGGTATTTGTGGACGTTCAACATGCCGACCGATCACCCGCTCGTCTCGCTGACCGACGTCGCGGTGCCGGCCGACTCGATTCTTGGCGATCCGGAAAACGGGCTGGCGGTGGCGCAGCACTTCGTCCATGAGAATCGCATCCGCCAGGCGGCGAGTTCGCTGGGCGCCGCG
Organism: uncultured Pseudomonadota bacterium; assembly: GCA_937889395.1. Classification (GTDB taxonomy): domain Bacteria; phylum Desulfobacterota; class Binatia; order Binatales; family Binataceae; genus Binatus. Next base: position 9,178 of record CALAOW010000125.1, read on the forward strand.
CAATATTGCATCAACGAGAGCGTGAAATACGCCAAGGACCGCAAGCCGTTCGGCAAACCGCTCGCGAGCAACCAGGCGATTCAATGGCCGCTGGTCGAGCTGCACACCGAAGCCGAGATGATCCGCAACCTCATCCACAAGACCGCGTGGCAGATGGATCAAATGTCGAAGCCCGAGGTCGCGCTCAAACTTTCCGACAAGGTTGCGATGTGCAACTACCGGGCGAACCGGCTGGTGTGCGAAGCGGCGGACCGCGCGATGCAGGTGCATGGCGCGATCGGGTACTCGCGGCATAAGCCATTCGAGCACATTTTCCGGCATCACCGGCGCTATCGCATCACAGAGGGATCGGAGGAAATCCAGATGCGGCGCGTGGCGCAATATCTGTTCGGATTTTTCAAAGACAAAAAGCAGGCCGAAGAATGAGGCGTTCGCGCGACCGGTCGAGTCAGTCTCCAGCCGGCGATCGGCCCGGCCGGGCGCTGGCGGCGCTGCGGATCCAGAGCGCAGGCAGGCGCGCGGCAAAGGCGCCGTAGAACAAGGATGTCAAACGGCATGCGTGCGTGACAAGAACATGGCATTGTCGAGCGTGAAGACAAGCATGAGGCGTATCCCGCCATGAGCGTGTGCCCGCGCCCCAGGGATGCGGCAAGAGCACCGGAATGACAACGGCAGGAGGAAACGACATGACGACTAATCCTAAAGACGAAAAGACCGCCCAGAAGTTCATGGGGGGCAATGCGCTCGAGTTGGTAGCCTACCAGGCTGGGGCGGTCGTGAGCCGGGAGATCGTCAAGAAGAAGACCGGCACGGTGACGCTATTTGCCTTCGACAAGGCCCAGGGCCTCAGCGAGCACACGGCGCCGTTCGATGCCCTTGTCCAGGTGCTGGACGGTGTGGCCGAGATAACCATTGGCGGCGTGCCCCACCGCCTCGGCAAGGATGAGATGATCCTGATGCCGGCCAACGTGCCCCACGCCCTGAAGGCGGTCGAGCAATTCAAGATGATGTTGGTGATGATCCGCGAGGCAACGGGCTGACGGGACGCGCTTTACGACCCCACGTTGGTTGGTTCCCGGCCACGAACCCGCTTGATTTTATTGGTGGGCGGTGCAGGTTTCGAACCTGCGACCCCCGGCTTGTAAGGCCGATGCTCTACCACTGAGCTAACCGCCCGCGGCCGAAGTCCTGGCAAAAGAGGGCGCCTGCGTGTGTCATCGACACACGGGCCGGCCTCTTAAACTTACTTGATTGAGGCCGCGCGAGCCGGTCACGAGCCTGCCGACGGCGCCGACGACGCCGTCGCAGCGCCGACGCCTTCGTTGAGCGAGTCCTTCAACTGTTTGCCCGGCTTGAACTTCGCCGACCGGCTTGCCGCAATCTCGATCGATGCGCCGGTCTTTGGATTGCGGCCGGTGCGCGCCTGCCGTTCCGATACTGAAAACGTTCCGAAGCCTGAGATGTTCACACGCTCGCCCTGGCGCAGCGCGGCGATGACGTCGTCGAGCACGATGTTAATTGCGCGTTCGGCATCGGCCTTGTTGAGCGGAAGCTTGTTCGACAGCGCCTCTATGAGTTCAGCCTTAGTCATATGTAACCTTCAGCGGTCTTCCCGAATATCCGTGACCGCGCATTTGAGCCGCGCGCTTCCGGCCCCGCCGGAATTCGCGGCGTCCCCCGCTCAGAACCTACGACAAGTTCGTGGATACAGTGGTATCGTCTTCGTCCCCCGGCGTCATTCGACCCTTCGGTTCCGGCTCGCGCAGGAACGCCAGGTCGCTCTCGCCCTTGCCCGGCTTGAAGAACGTATCCGGGTCGGTCAGCACCAGCGCACGCTTGAGCACTTCGTCCATGTGCTCGACCTGGATCAAGGTGATGCCCTTCATGATCTGCGGCGGGATCTCCTCGATGTCCTTGGCGTTGTCCCTGGGTATCAGGATCGTCTTGATGCCCCCGCGATGCGCCGCTAGCACCTTCTCCTTGAGTCCTCCGATCGGCAGCACCCTTCCGCGCAGCGTGATTTCGCCCGTCATCGCAAGGTCGTTGCGAATCGGCGAGCGCGTGAGTGCCGACACCAGCGCGGTCGCGAGCGTGATTCCCGCCGACGGCCCGTCCTTGGGAATGGCGCCTTCGGGAACGTGAATGTGAATGTCGATCCGATGATAGAAGCCGCGATCGAGCCCGAGCACCTCGGCGCGCGAACGCACGTATGAAAGCGCAGCCTGCGCCGATTCCTGCATCACGTCGCCGAGCTGGCCGGTGATGGTCAGCTTGCCGCGTCCCGGAACGATCGTCACTTCGACGCTGAGCAGCTCGCCGCCGAGCTCGGTCCACGCCAGCCCGGTCGCCACTCCCACCTGCGGTACGGTCTCCGCCGTCCCGTAGCGGAACTTCGGAACGCCGAGGTACTTGCCCAGACTCGAGCTCGAAATTTTGACGTGCGCGTTGCGATCGGTCTTGACGACTTCGACCGCAATCTTGCGGCAGATCGAGGCGAGTTCGCGCTCGAGATTTCTGACCCCCGCTTCGCGCGTGTAATGGCGGATGATGCCCTGGATTGCGCCGTCGGAGACCTCGATGTTCTCCGGGCGCAGCCCGTTGGCCTCCTGCTGCTTCTTCAACAGGTACTTTTTGGCGATATTGAGCTTCTCCAATTCCGTGTAGCCGGGAATCCGGATGACTTCCATCCGGTCCTGGAGCGGCCGCGGGATGCGGTCGAGCGTATTCGCTGTCGTGATGAACAGTACTTTCGACAAATCGTAATCGCAGTCGAGATAGTGGTCGTTAAACGTGCAGTTCTGCTCGGGATCGAGAACTTCGAGCAGCGCCGACGACGGATCGCCGCGGAAGTCGGTGGACATCTTATCGACTTCGTCGAACAGCAGCACGGGGTTGGACGATCCGGCCTTGCGAATCGACTGGATCACCTTGCCCGGCAGCGCGCCGATGTAGGTCCGGCGATGGCCGCGTATTTCGGCTTCGTCGCGCACGCCGCCCAGCGACACGCGCACGAATTTGCGTCCGGTCGCGCGCGCCACCGACTTGCCCAGCGAAGTCTTGCCGACGCCCGGAGGTCCGACCAGGCACAGGATGGGTCCCTTCATCTGGCCGACCAGGGTCTCGACCGCCAGGTATTCCAGGATGCGCTGTTTGACCTTGTCCAGGCCGTAATGATCTTCCTCGAGAACGCGCTCAGCTTCCTTGATGTCGAGCTTGTCCTCGGTGTACTCGAACCACGGCAGCGACAGAAACCAATCCAGGTAGTTGCGCACGACGGTCGCCTCGGCGGACATCGGCGACATCATCTTGAGTTTCTTAATCTCGCGCTCGCACTTCTCGCGGGCCTCGGCGGGCATCTTCTTCTGCCGAAGTTTTTCGTCCAATTCCTGAATCTCGTTCTTGAATTCGTCCTTCTCGCCGAGCTCCTTCTGAATCGCGCGCATCTGCTCGTTGAGGTAGTACTCCTTGGACGTCTTCTCCATCTGCTTCTTGACGCGCGAGCGGATGCGTTTTTCGACCTCGAGGATTTCCAGCTCCGAGCGCATGTAGCCGAGGATCTTCTCCAGCCGCTCGGCCGGGATGGTCGATTCGAGCAGCGCCTGCTTGTCTTCGAGCTTGATCCCGAGATGTCCGACCAGCTTGTCGGCCAGGAACGCAGGATCGTCGACGGCCGCGATCGACGTTACCATCTCGGGCGGAATCTTCTTGTTGAGCCGCGCGTAGTTGTCGAAGGTGGAGACCACCGAGCGCATCAGCGCCTCGACCTCGGTGGTACGCTCGCTGACTTCCTCGATCTCCTCCGCCTCGACCTGGAAATATTCCTCGTCGGCGACGTAACGGATCACGCGCGCGCGCTTCTTGCCTTCGACCAGCGCCTTGACGGTCCCGTCGGGCAGGCGCAACAGCTGCACGACGACGCCGAGCGTGCCGACCGCATACAAGTCGCGGGGCGCGGGCTCGGCCACCTTGGGGTCCTTCTGCGTCACCAGCAGAATCGGGGTCTTCTTGGCCTCGGCGGCTTCCAGAGCCTTAATCGACTTCTGGCGTCCGACGAAGATGGGATAGACTTCGTGTGGGAAAACGATCAGTTCGCGCAACGGGAACAATGGCACCACGTTCGTCGTTGCATCGCGATTATCTTTTTTGTCATTGCGAAAAAGCATCTTGTAGATCTCGAGTCTCCCGGGCTATGCGGTTTCGGCGGTCTTTTGATAGACCAGCAGCGGCTGCTCCTTCTGAGTAACCACTTCCTCCGAGATTAGCACCTCCTTGATGTTCGGCTGTGAGGGGATTTCGTACATCAGGTCCACCATGATCGCTTCCATGATGGCGCGCAGTCCGCGAGCGCCCGACTTGCGCTTGAGCGCCTCGCGCGCGATCGCGCGCAGCGCACCCTGCGTGAATTTCAGGTGAACGTTCTCCATGTCGAAGAGCTTCTGATACTGGCGCACCAGCGCATTCTTCGGCTCGGTCAGGATTCGCACCAGCGCTTCCTCGTCCAATTCGCCGAGCGTCGCAATCACGGGCAGGCGGCCGACGAACTCCGGAATCAATCCAAACCTGAGCAAGTCCTCCGGCTGCACTTCATATAGAAGCTCGGAGACCGTCTTGGGGTCGCGATGGGTCAGGTCGGCCCGAAAGCCCATCGTCTTGCCCGAGATGCGCCGCCGGATGATGTCGTCCAGTCCAACGAACGCGCCGCCGCAGATGAACAGGATGTTGGTCGTGTCGACTTGCAGGAACTCCTGCTGCGGATGCTTGCGGCCGCCCTTGGGCGGTACCGAGGCCATCGTGCCCTCGATTATTTTGAGCAGCGCTTGCTGAACGCCTTCGCCCGAAACGTCGCGCGTGATCGACGGGTTGTCGCCCTTGCGCGCAATCTTGTCGATCTCATCGATGTAAACGATGCCGCGCTGGCATCGCTCGATGTCGTAGTCGGCGTTCTGGAGCAGCGACAGTATGATGTTCTCGACGTCCTCGCCGACGTAGCCGGCCTCGGTCAGCGAAGTCGCGTCGGCGATCGTGAATGGCACCTGCAGGAAGCGCGCGAGAGTTTGCGCCAGCAAAGTCTTGCCGACTCCGGTCGGGCCAATCAGCAGGATGTTGGATTTTTGCAGCTCGACGTCGCCGGTCACCATCTGCGAGTCGATTCGTTTGTAATGATTGTGGACCGCGACCGAGAGAATTTTCTTGGCGCGCTCCTGTCCGATCACGTACTGGTCGAGCACCCGCTTGATTTCGGCGGGCTTGGGCACCGCGGAGCTTTGGCTGAACGCTTCCTCGCCGTCAGCCTCCTCTGCGATTATGTCGTTACAAAGGTCGATGCATTCGTCGCAAATATAAACCGTCGGGCCGGCAATCAGCTTTCGAACTTCGTCCTGGCTCTTCCCGCAAAAGGAGCAAACCAGGTTGCCCGAGCGGTCGTCATGCTTGGCCATACTGCCTCCCGCGGCTCACTTGGAGGGCCTCCGGCTAACGATTATCTCATCAATCAGTCCGTATTCAACCGCCTGCTGCGGCGACATGAAATAATCGCGATCGGTATCCTTCTCGATCTTACGCAGATTCTGTCCGGTATGCTTCATTATGATGCTGTTGATGTCCTCCCGCGCGTGCAAAATTTCCTTCGCGTGTATTTCCAGGTCGCTCGCCGGACCCTGCATCCCGCCCAGCGGCTGATGCAGGATGATTCGCGCATGCGGGAGCGCATAGCGCCGTCCCTTCGCACCCGCCAGCAGCAGGATTGCGCCCATGCTGCCCGCCTGCCCCATGCACAGCGTCGATACGGGAGGCCGGATGAACTCCATCGTGTCGTAAATCGCCATCCCGGCCGTCACCGATCCGCCCGGCGAATTGATGTAAAAGTTGATCTCTTTTTCGGGATCTTCGGATTCGAGGAACAGGAACTGAGCCGTGATCAGGTTGGCGACGTCGTCGGTGACTTCGGTGCCGAGAAAAACGATGCGGTCTTTCAGCAGGCGAGAGTAGATGTCATAGGCCCGCTCTCCGCGGCCGGTCTGTTCGACGACAATCGGTACCAGGTTGCTCATAAATCCGGTCCGCGCCACAGCCAGGTCGTGACAATTGAGAGAAGGCCGCTGACGCCTTCAAATTGTAACGTCTGGGAAATGGTCGAGCAACCGTGGTTGGCTCCGAACGAAGTTGCATCGACGCTACTTCGGCTCGGTTGCAGCATCTTCACGCTTGGCGCGGCTCAGAATAAAGTCGAGCGCCTTCTCCCGCCGCATCGATTGCCGAAGCGCCTCGCGATTTTCCGGGCTGCGGTAAAACTCGGCGGCGCGGTCGCGATTACGCCCGCTCTGCGTGACGATTGCCGCCACCCGCTCACCCAGCTCCTCGTCATTGATCTCGATCTTTTCCTGCTCCGCGAGCGCGTCCACGATCAGCCCGGTGCGTGCGCGCTTCTCGGCCCGCGCCTTCAAATCGTCGGCATTCTGCTTGACCCGCTCGCTGGCGTTCTCATGCGACAGGCCGCCCGCTTCGAGCGTCTGATGCAATTCGGCCTCCATCGCGCTCAGCTCGCGCGCGACCAGCGATTCGGGCAGCTCGACCGGATTGCGCTCGATCACGATATCGAGCAGTCCCTGCCGCGCGCGCGCGTTGGCCTCCTGCTTGGCGTGCGCGAGCAGTTCGCCGCGAACGCGGGTGCGGAACGCCTCGAGGTTTTCGTCGCCGAGATCCTTGGCGAAGTCATCATCGACGGTCGGCAGTTCGCGCCGATAAATCTCTTTGGCCGTCGCGCGCCATTCGATCGTTTTGCCGGCGAGATCTTTGTGGCTGTAGTCTGCCGGGTAGGTCTTCGAGGCTTTCATCTGCTTGCCCAGCTCCGCGCCCTTGAGCACTTCGTACACGCCGTGGGCGAGCGCGCGCTCGGAAACTTCCACCAGCCGATCTTCGGGACGGGTGCTCGACAGCGGCTTGCCGTCCACGAAGGCCTCGACCGAGGCGAGCGCGTAATCGCCGTCCTCGACGACGGTGCGATCCTCGATCTTCTTGAGCGTCGCCTGCCGCTCGCGAAATCTTTCGATCGCCTCTTCGACTTCATTGTCGCTGACCTCGACCTTGGACTCGGGCACCTTGAGACCTTCGTAGTCCTTGACCTCGATCTTCGGGCGCAGATCGAACGTCGCGCTGAACTTGAGCGACAGGTCCTTCTGCAGGTCGGTCTGTTCGGTGACGATTTCGGGCGCTGCCACGGGCTTGAGGTTGTGCTCCTCGAGCGCCTTGTCGGTGTATTCCTTGACGAGTTTCTGAACTACCTCGCCGCGGACCTGCTCGCCGAAAAATCGCTCGAGCAGATTGCGCGGGGCACGGCCGGGGCGGAAGCCCTTGAGCACCACGCCGCGTTTGAGTTCGTTGAATGCGCGATCCAGCTCATGCTTGATTTCGTCGGGCTCGACTTCAATCGTCAGTTTGCGCCGGAGACTGTTGGGTTCTTCGATATTTACATTCATGACGGTTTAACCTTTACAGATAAACATACGGCAGTCGTGCGGATCAACCGAGCGCGTGATTCGGGTACTGTCTGAACTGGAATCTTGCAGGCGGTGACCGCCCGAAATATGTTGTTGAAATCGGAGACTCGGAAGGGAAATTCCGGTTCAGGGTGATTCACGGAGGATCCTGAATGCAGCGAAGTACGCGCGCCAAGGCGCATTCACGAAGTGGAGCGATCCCGGTAAAACCGCCCAATTCTTCCGATTCTGCTTCATCAGAACCCGCTCGGCCCGGCGCTAATGCGGCCGAAGCGTCCGTCTTTCGCTTCAAAGGAATCGACGCGGCGATGCTCGCGCTCGTGCTCGGTTTTGCGATGCTCCTGATCGCGGGCACTGGATTTGCCAACGGA
>CALAOW010000126.1 GCA_937889395.1 uncultured Pseudomonadota bacterium
CCTAATGCCCACAGCGCTCGACGACTTCCATCCTGCCGTTCGCACCTGGTTCGAGCGGCGCTTCACCGCGCCCTCACGCGCGCAGGACCTCGGATGGCCCGTTATTGGCGCCGCCAACGACAACGAAACGCCCGGATTCGACGTCCTGCTGTGCGCGCCAACCGGCAGCGGCAAGACTTTGGCCGCCTTCATGTGGGCAATCAACGGGCTGGTCCTCGACGCGGCGCGCGACCGGCTCCGCGATGAAGTCTCGGTTCTGTACGTTTCGCCGCTCAAGGCGCTGGCCAACGACATCCGGCTCAATCTCGAGGAGCCGCTCGACGGCGTGCGCGACGCCGGCGCCGAATCGGGCCTCGATCTTTCGCGCATTCGCGCCGGCCTTCGCACTGGAGACACCTCCGCGAGCGAGCGCACTGCGATGCTCCGGCGGCCGCCGCACATTCTGGTCACCACGCCCGAGTCGCTGTTCATCCTGCTGACCTCGCCGAAGTTCCGCGAAAAACTCGCCGCCGTCCGCCACGTGATCGTCGATGAACTCCACGCCCTGGCCGGCAACAAGCGCGGTGCGCATCTCGCGCTGACTCTCGAACGCCTCGAACGCTTCGTGACGGGTCGCGGGAAGGCGCGGCCGAATCGAATCGGCCTGTCGGCGACGTTGAATCCGATCGAAAAGCTGGCCGGGTTTCTGGCCGGCTACGACGTGGCTCGGGACAATTCGCGGTCACCGCGTCCGATAAAAATAGTTCGCGCCGACGATCGCGTCCGCACGATGGATCTCCAGGTCATCGCGCCCGGCCCCGAGCTTGGACCGTTGGCCACTCATCCGCATTGGGAAGCGATGTACGACGAAGTCGCGCGCCTGATCTGCGCGCATCGCACGACGCTGGTTTTCACGCTCAGCCGCCGCTTTGCCGAGCGGGTCGCGCTCAATCTGCAGAAGCGGCTCGGCGCCGACGCGGTCATTGCGCATCATGGCAGCCTCGCGCGCGCCGAGCGTCTGCTCGCCGAGCAACGCCTCAAGCGCGGCGAGCTGAAGGCGATCGTCGCGACCGCGTCGCTCGAACTCGGCATCGACGTCGGCGCCGTCGAGCTCGTATGCCAGCTCGATTCGCCCAAATCCATCTCGGCCGCGATTCAACGCGTCGGCCGCTCGGGACACAGCCTCGGCGCGACTCCCAAGGGACGCTTCTTCGCGCTGACCACCGACGATTTGCTCGAATGCGGCGCGGCGGTGCGCGCGATTCGCCGCGGGCATCTCGACGAAGTGGAAATCCCGATGGGATGCGCCGATATCGCGGCGCAGCAAATCGTCGCAATCGCCGCCGAGGAAGAGGAAATCTCCGAAGCCGAGCTGCTGCGCGTGCTGCGCAGAGCTTACAACTTCGGCGATCTCGACGCCCATAAAATGCGTCATCTTCTGGAACAACTCGCGGCCGAGTTTCCTGAAAAAATCATGGGCGCGTCGCCAAAGATTTTCTTCGATCGCGTCAACGCCCGCGTCCGCCCGCGCCGATCCGCCCGCCTCGCGGCCATCACCTCGGGCGGAACGATCCCCGAAGCCGGCAACTACGACGTCGTGATCGAGTCCGAGGGCCGCAAGGTCGGCGATGTCGAAGAGGATTTCGCGCAGGAAGCGTCGCGCGGCGACGTGTTCTCGCTCGGCTCGATGCCCTGGCAGATTCAGCGTATCTCGCGCGGGCGCCTGATGGTCGAGCCGGCGCCCGGGATGGCGCCGTCGCTGCCGTTCTGGCAGACCGAGGCGGGGGGCCGCTCGGATGCGCTGTCGGCGGAGATTTGCGACCTTCGCCGCGAGATTTGGCGCCGTATCGAACGTAATGAATCTGCCGCCGACTGGCTGATGAACGAATGCGCGATGCCGGAGCGCGCCGCCACGCAAGCCGTCGACTACGTCCGCCGCGGCGTCGAGGCGCTCGGCGCGATCCCGGACGAGAAGACCGTCGTCGTCGAGCGCTTCTTCGACGGCCTGGGCGGCACGCAAATCATCATTCACTCGCCGTTCGGAATCCGCCTCAATCGCGGACTTGGTCTGGCGATTCGAAAGCGCCTGTGCCAGTCCTTCGATTTCGAAATCCAGGCGTCGGCGATCGACGACGGCGTGCTGCTCGCGCTGAATTCGCGGCATAGTTTTCCGCTCGACACTCTGTTCGGCATGCTCAAGGCGCGCAACGCGCGCGACGTACTTATCCAGGCGATTCTGGCTGCGCCGATGTTCGAGGTGCGCTTCCGCCACGTCGCGACGCGCGCGCTGGCCGTGATGCGCTCGGCGCACGGGATGAGGGTGCCTGCCTGGATTCAACGTCTGCGCTCGCAGGAACTTCTGTCCGCGATTTTCCCCGGCCAGCAAGCCTGCTTCGAGAACCGCCCCGGCGTGATCGAACTCCCGGACCATTTTCTGATCGAGGAAACGATTCGCGAATGCCTGGAGGAGTCCACCGACCTGCCGCGCGCGGTGCGGATGCTCGAAGGTATCGAGAGCGGCGCGATTCGCACCGTCGCCGTCGATGCGATCGCGCCCTCGGTGTTTGCCCATCGCATCCTGCTCGCGTCGGACTATTCATTTCTCGACGACGGCGAACGCGCCAATCGCCGTTCGCGCACCGTGACGATGAATCGCGGCATGGCCGAGGACGTGCTGCGCAAAGAAGACCTTTCCGATCTGCTCTCGGCGGAGGCGGTCGACAGCGTCGGCGCCGAAGTGACGGGCCGCGCGGCCGGACGCAGGCCGCGCTCGCGCGACGAATTATACGAATTGATTCGGGCGCACGGTTCGCTCACGCAAGCCGAGGTCGAAGAACGCGCCGGCGAGGGTGGCCGCGCGATGATTGCGGAGTTGGACGCGGAGCGGCGAATCGCACGTGTCAGTCTCAGCGGCGAATTACTGGAAAGAATTATCGCAATCGAGGACAAAGTGCTGTTCGCTTCGGCGTATGCCGGCGCATCGATTGACGGCGACAGCGCGCGCTCCGAGCTTGTGCGCCGCGCGATGAAGACCTGCGGACCGACGAATCCCGGTGAAATCGCGGCGCGACTGCATATCAAAGAATCGGAAATCGAGCAGATTCTCGCGGCGCTGGAAGGGAATGGCGCGATTTTTCGCGGTCATTTCACGCGCGCCGACGCGATTCAGTGGTGCGACCGCTACAACCTGGAACGGATTCATCGGATGACGCTGGCGCGGGTGCGCGCTGAAATCGAGCCGTGCGCGGATCACGAGTACGCGGCGTTTCGGCTGCGATGGATGCGCGTCGGCGGTGCTGAACTGCCGGCCGATCAGAGCGGCGTCGCGGCGGTGCTCGAACAGTTGTCAGGAATCGCGGCGACGCCCGAGATTTGGGAGCACGCGATTATCCCGGCACGCATCGCAGGCTATCGGCCCGAGATGCTCGACCTGGTCTGCATGAGCGGCCGGATGAAGTGGGTCGCCGTTGCCGAAGAAGGGATCGAAAGCGCGCATCGCGCGAGCACGCCGTCGCGGGTCACATTCATTGCGCGCAAGGCGAGTCTCTTTGTGCGTGGCGCCGAATCTGCGCCGGATGACGCCAACGAAAAAGCGGTGCTGGAGGCGCTGGGAGCCGCGGGTGCGCAGTACCTGGACGAGGTCGCGGAGCGCGCGAATGTTTCGGAGCGCGACGCATTGTCCGCGCTATGGCGGATGGCGGCGGCGGGGCGCGTGAGCAACGACAACTTTGCGCCGTTGCGTATGTTTGCCGACGATCGCGGCGCCGCGCGTGCGCTCGAGTCGGTCGCGCGCCGCCCGACGACTCGTCACGACGCGGCGGTTCGCGCGCGGCTGAAGTCGAGCCTGGCGGGAAGGTGGTCGCTGATACGCGCGGGCGAGCATCGCGCGGCGAGCGCGGATGACGCTCGGGATCTCGCGCTTAAATTGCTCGAGCGCCATGGAATTCTCGCCCGGGAGATGCTCGGCCTCGAATCGACGCATATCTCGTGGCACGAGATCGCGTTCGCGCTGCGGCGGCTGGAATACGGCGGTGCGATTCGGCGCGGATGGTTCGTGAGATCGATTTCGGCGGAACAATATGCCCTGCCAGAGGCGGTAGCGATGCTGCGCGCGGCGCGGAGTCTTATTCCGGGGCGAGAGAAACCGGTTGCGTTGAGCGCAATCGATCCCGCCAATCCGTACGGCGCCGTGATTGCCGGATGCGGTATCGCGCGCGAGGCGGCCAACGTCGTGGTGATTCGCGCCGGATGCGTGATTGCGGGATTGCAGGGACGCGCGATGATCACGGCGGGCCAGCGCGGAGCCGACGACGAGAGTTTCAGCGCGGCGGTGGCGGCTGTTCTGGCGCTGAAGCCGCGTATCGTGATCGATTCAATCGACGGCGTGGCGGCGCTCGAATCGCCGCGGGTCGGCATTCTGGCCGCGATGCGATTCCATTCCGACGGACACTCGCTGGTGTTCGACGGATTGCATGGCCCGGCGCCCGCGCGCGCATCGCGCCGCGGCGCCGGCCCCGGCTAGAGGGCGGTCGTCTCCCGCAAGTTGGCCAGTTGATCGAGCGCGCTCGCACGGTATTCTGAACGCATAGCAAATCGAATCGGATTGGGCGGCGCGCCGGATTTGGAACTCGCGTCCAATTCTTCCATTTTTACCATCGCACCAGGAGGGCAAGGCTCGATCAATGGCGACAAACAGTTTCGGTGCTCGTTCGACGCTTTCGGTGGAAGGCAACAGCTACACGATCTACAAGCTCGAAGCGCTCGAGAAGCGCGGGTTTTCGCTGGCGCGGATGCCGTATTCGATCAAGGTGATGCTCGAGAACGTGCTGCGGCGCGAAGACGGCGTGATCGTGACGACCGGGCAGATCGAGGCGCTGGCCAAATGGAACGGCAAGGGCGGAGAGCGGGAAATCTCGTTCATGCCGGCGCGCGTGCTGCTGCAGGATTTCACCGGCGTGCCGGTGGTGGCGGACCTGGCGGCGATGCGCGACGCGATCAAAAAGCTCGGCGGCGATCCTGCCAAGATCAGCCCGCTGCAGCCGGTTGACCTGGTGATCGATCACTCGGTGCAGGTCGATTCTTTTGGCAGCGCCGATTCGTTCGCGGCCAACGCGCGGCTGGAATTCGAGCGCAACCGCGAGCGCTATCTTTTTCTGCGCTGGGGGCAGGGCGCATTCGACAACTTCCGCGTCGTTCCGCCCGACACTGGAATCGTTCACCAGGTGAATCTGGAATATCTCGCGCCGGTGGTTTTTTCGTCGAAGAACGGCGAAGCGTATCCGGACACGGTGATTGGCACGGATTCGCATACCACGATGATCAACGGTCTCGGCGTGGTGGGATGGGGTGTGGGCGGAATCGAAGCCGAAGCCGCGATGCTCGGGCGCTCGGTACCGATGCTGATTCCCGAAGTGATCGGGTTTCGGCTGGCGGGCAGCTTGCGTCCAGGCGCCACCGCTACCGACCTGGTGCTGACGGTCACGCAGATGCTGCGCAAGAAGGGCGTGGTCGGCAAGTTCGTCGAATACTTCGGGCCGGGGCTCAAGTCGCTGCCGGTCGCGGATCGCGCGACGCTGGGCAACATGTCGCCCGAGTATGGCGCGACGATGGGATTTTTCCCGGTTGACGATCAGACGCTGACTTATTTGCGGCTGACGGGTCGGAGCGGCGCCCAAGTCAAACTGATCGAGACCTACTGCAAGGCGCAAGGCCTGTTTAATTCCGCCGATGCGCCCGAGCCGAAATTTTCCGACACCCTCGAACTCGATCTCGGGAGCGTGGTGCCGAGCATGGCGGGGCCGCGCCGTCCGCAGGATCGAGTTGCGCTGACGGCGGCGAAGAGCGGTTTCCGGGGCGAGCTTGCCAAGGAATTCGAGAAACATCCAAGCGTCGATGCCAAAGAGTTGGCGAAGTGGGTCACAGAAGGCGGCAACGGTGCGTCGGCGAAGGAAGGGGCAGTCGTCGAATCGAAGCTCGGCCATATCGTCAACAAGGTCGAAGTGCATTCCGAGGGCGAGCGCTACGCGTTGACGCATGGCTCGATCGTGATCGCCGCGATCACCAGCTGCACGAACACGTCGAATCCGTCGGTGATGCTGGCGGCGGGAATTCTCGCGCAAAAGGCGGTCGCGCGCGGGCTGACGGTCAAGCCGTGGGTGAAGACCAGCCTGGCGCCCGGTTCCAAAGTCGTGACGCAGTATCTCAAGCGCGCGGGGCTGACCGAGTCGCTCGATAAGCTGCGCTTCAACCTGGTCGGTTACGGATGCACGACGTGTATCGGCAACAGCGGGCCGGTCGCGGAGGCGATAGCCGGGGCCGTGAAGCAGGGTGACCTGGTGGCATGCGCGATACTGAGCGGCAATCGCAATTTCGAGGGGCGCATCAATCCCGCGGTGCGGTTCAACTACCTGGCGTCGCCGCCGCTGGTGGTCGCATACGCGATTGCGGGCACGATGGATATCGACGTCGAGCACGAGGCACTCGGCACGGGTTCCGACGGGCGTCCTGTTTATCTGCGCGACATCTGGCCGTCGCAGGAGGAAGTGGCGGCGGCGCTGGCGGGTTCAGTTGACGCCGCGATGTTCAAGAGCGCGTACGGCCAGGTGTTCGACGGCGACGAGCGATGGCAGAGCCTGGCGGTGCCGGAGGGCAACCTGTTCCGCTGGGAGAAGGATTCGTCGTACGTGAAGGCGCCGCCGTTTTTCGACGGCGTGACGGCCAAGGTGGGCGAGCTCTCCGATATCAGCGGAGCGCGGGCGCTGGCGGTGCTCGGCGACAGCGTGACGACGGATCACATATCGCCGGCCGGCTCGATCGCGGCCGACAGTCCGGCGGGCAAGTACCTGATCGCACATGGCGTGCATCGCGCCGATTTCAACTCATACGGAGCGCGGCGCGGAAATCATGAAGTGATGGTGCGCGGGACGTTGGCGAATATCCGGCTCAAGAACCTGATGGTGCCGGGGGTGGAAGGCGGCTTCACCGCGCATATCCCGGACGGCGAGCGGATGACGATCTTCGAAGCGTCGGAGCGTTACCGGATAGAAGGGACTCCACTGATAGTGATCGCGGGCAAGGAATACGGCACGGGATCGTCGCGCGATTGGGCCGCCAAGGGCGTGCAACTGCTCGGCGTGCGCGCGGTAATCGCGGAGAGCTTCGAGCGAATCCATCGCAGCAACCTGATTGGGATGGGCGTGCTGGCGCTGGAGTTCAAGGGCGGCGACAGCCGCGAGAAGCTCGGACTGACAGGGGATGAAGTGTTCTCGATCACAGGATTGAAGGCGGGAATCAAGCCGCGCCAGGCGGTGAAGGTGCGCGCGCAATCCAGCGGCAAGACGATCGAGTTCGAGGCGACGCTGCGGGTCGATACGCCCGAGGAGGTCGAGTACATCCGGCACGGCGGAATCCTGCCGTTCGTGCTGCGCGAATTGATTCGGCCCGTGGGCACG
>CALAOW010000127.1 GCA_937889395.1 uncultured Pseudomonadota bacterium
CTTGCTCCGACTCGAGCGATCGGCACGAAAATGCTACCGCCGCGCCGGCGAGGCACATCACGACGAACACTTCGAAGGCGGCCACATAGCTGCCGCTCAGATCGTAAATCTTGCCCGCGCCGACCGAGCCGACGAACGCGCCGATCGTGTTGAAGACGCCTGCGATACCGCCGATCGAGCCGAAGCGCTTGAGCCCGAGCGACTCCGCCACCAGCATCGGAATCAGCACCAACGGCGCGCCGAGCGACAGTCCGAAAATCAGCACGAACGGAATCAGCACCGCGGTTCGCGCCGCACCGAATATCAGGATCATCCCGACGCCGGCGGCAAGAAAGTTACACGTCAGCGCGATTCTTGCGCTCACGCGATCGGCAAACAGGCCCATCCCGAGCTTGCCGAAGGCCGCGAACACGAACCCCAGGCTCATCATGCCGGCCGCGAATGACGGCGTGTAGCCAAGTTCGGTGAGATAGGTAATCAGATGCAACCCCGCGCCAGCCGCGACCGCGGCGAAAAAGAACTGCGCCGCAGAAATCATCCAGAACGAGCGCGCGCGGAACGCTTCGCGCAGTTCGAGTCCCGGCAACGCGTCGCGGGCCTGCGCGGCGCTGACGCCATCGGCCTGCGGCGGGCGGGTCCTGACCACGAGGATTATCAAGGGGACCACGATGACGAACATCGGGATCGCCAGCGCCACGTAGCCGGCGCGCCATCCGCCGCGCACGATCGCGAAGTTCCCGACCATCGTCATCGCAGCACCGCCGAGCGAGGTGCCCGCGAAGGCCAGCCCCATCGCAAGCCCGCGCCGCGCACCGAACCAGTTGGCGATCACCAGCGAGCACGGCAGCAGCGTCGATGCGCCGATGCCGACGCCAAGCAGGATGTAGGCGCCGAACAGCGGACCGAATGAATCGACGCGGCTGGCGACGAGAAAAGCGACGCCGGTCATGATTGCGCCGGCAACCATCACCACCCGCGCCTCGACGCGATCGAGCAGCCATCCGATTAGCGGAACGCTAAGCCCCGCGGACAGCGGCAGCGCAGCGCCCTGGAGGGTGGAGAGTTGTGCGCGCTTCCATCCGAAATGTTTCAGCAGATGCGGAAAGAACAGGCCGCCGGTGTTGTAGCCGGAGCCAAAAACGAACACCAGCGTAACGAAGAGGCTCGCGACGATGATCCAACCCTGTCGTTCCCGATCCGTCATCTAAGACTCCCCGAGTCGAGACTTATAGCGACACGACGGACCAGCGTCGAGCGCGAAAAACTCGATCGATCCGCGCGGCCGATGGCCTCGCCGATTATTCGAGCGCCGTCATCGGGATGAAGCCTTCGAGCCCGTTCTTCATCCGGATCTTCATGTAGTTCAGCGAGACGCCGACGATGTGAACATTGCGGCCCTGGTGAACGTCGGCGAGTTTCTTGGCCCATCGATTCGGCTTTTCGAGCACACCGGCGTCGTGGGTGAGCACAAAGACCTTGTCGGTCGGCTTAACCAGTTCGACCGCCGACGGATCGATGTATCCGGTCTGTCCGGTTTTGAGCTTCACCTGCAGAAAATAATGACTGGAGCCCGTCACAATCACGAAATTGTCCAGCGACACCTGCGCGATATGCTTGCTGCTTTTCGCGGGCGCGGAATAGACCGGCACGCTCTGAAGCAACTTCAGCCGAGCCTGCGCTGGTTCGATTTCCGGTTCGCGGACGCTCTTTTTACTTTTAACCGACGCGCGGTGCGAAGGGGGCTTTGGTTTCGGCCCGGGAATGAAGGGCATACCGGCTGCGGCTGGCGCCGACGGAGTCCCCGCCGACGATGGAGAATTGACAGGCGCGGGCGCGCCCTCGCCGCCGGCCGGAACAATCGAGGTCGCAGGAACGTCTTCCTCGCCGACTGGGGCCGTGAAGGCCGGCGCCGACAATGCGAGCATCGCCACCGCCGCGGCCAGGATAGCCGTTATCCGCGCTGAACGAAAATCACGATGAACCATCTTCCCCTTCCTCCCATCCTCGACTTGCGCATTTATTCTAGCAGGCTCCGCACACGGTGCATCGGACCACGTCGCACGGAGGACTCTGATGCTCATGATGCGCCTTTTTTCGTTCTGCGAGCAGAAACCATTTGTGAATATGATGATCGATAAAGTCCCACGGCAGCAGCTCGTCATGGGCGTAAGGACGGGTGACGAAAAAATCGGGGTCGGGCAAAGATGAAGCTTTACCGCCCGCCTGGACTTCGCGATGAATCTTCAACAGCTCGTGCCAGATGGGTCCGGAACCTTCGCATCCCGCGGCTTCCAGCCGTTCGAGGATACCGCTGACGCGGCGATCGCCTCGCGAGACCATGGTCTGGAAATACGCCTCGCGCGGCGACTCGGCATCGAGTTCGACTTGTCCCAGCCGCGTGAGGCGCTGGCGCAGCATCGCCACCTTGCGCTTGATCGATCGCGCGTCCTGCATCGGGTCCCATTGAAACGGCGTCCACGGCTTGGGCACAAATGGATTGAGCGACACGGTCACGGCGCCGATGCGGGTGCGGCGCGCGCGGGCGCGTTCGAGCACCTTGGCGACCAGGTCGGCAATCGCGAGCACGTCTTCGTCGCGCTCCTCGGGCAAGCCGATCATGAAATAAAATTTCAGGTTGCCGACGCCCTCGCCCAGCATCATATCGGCCGCGCCCAGAATCTCGGCCTCGGTAAGATTCTTGTTGATGACCTTGCGCATCCGCTCGCTGCCCGCCTCCGGCGCGACGGTCACGCTTTGATTTCCGCCGCGCGCCAACGCCGATGCGAGCGCGGGCGAAATGCAATCGGCCTTCAGCGACGACGGCGACAGCCGTCCGCCGCGATCGGCGACCGCGGATGCGATGTCGGCGACGCCGGGTACACTCGCCATCTCGGCGCCGACCAGGCCAATCACTTTGCGCTCGGCAAGACCGCGCTCGGCCTCGGCGATTAGAGTTTCAGGCGCGCGATAACGGATCGGCCGATACATGAAACCGGCCGCGCAGAAGCGGCATCCCCATTGGCATCCGCGGCTCGCCTCGACCAGGAACATGTCGCCGAAGACGGATTCCTCGGTGAGAATCAGCGACGAGGTGGTGAAGCGGTTAAGATCGCGAATCAGGCGGCGATTCACCTGCGCAACCCCGGGACCGCTGTAATTCACCGCGGCGAGGCGGCCGGCGTCGTCGTAAACGGGAGTGTAGAAGCCGGGTAGATAGGCGCCCTGGACGGATGCGAGTTCGCGCAGTTGATTGGTCGCCGCGCGCGTCGCTCGCCAGCGCTCGATGAACTCCGGGACCATCTCCTCGCCCTCGCCAATCAGAAACAGATCGATGAAATCGGCAATCGGCTCGGGATTGAGAAAAATGGCGGAGCCACCGGCGATGATCAGCGGAAAATTGCGGCCCGCGCGATCGGCGCGGCGAGCCGGAATCCCGGCCATCCGCATCACGGTCAAGACATTGAGATAGTCAGTCTCGAAGGAAATGGAAAACGCGAGGATGTCGAAATCGGAGAGCGGCCGGCCGCGCTCGAACGAGACCAGACGCTCGCCGCCGCCGCGCAACGTGTCGCGCTCGTCGGCGTCGGGGATGAAGGCGCGATCGGCCGCGACCGACGGATCGGATTCGAAGATGTGGAACACGGCCTGGAAGCCGAGGTTGGCCATCCCGAGCCGGTACGTGTTGGGGTAGATGACGCAGACCGAGATGTCGCCGCCAGGGTGGCGCGGGTAGAGCACTTTTTCGCGCGCGATGCGCTCGAGCGCGCGCTTACGCGGGTACATTCGCCTTCGTTGCCGCCGACATGATCAATACAGGTTATCGAAGGGTGGATGGCGTGCTCAAGAGCAGCGGCGCAGGCGCACTCAGGTCGTGATGCGGTCGGGGCGCGTGTAAATGTTGAAGCTGCCGTCGCGCAGGAAGGCGACGATCGTTGTGCCGACCTTTTCTGCCAATTCGACCGCCAGCGACGACGGCGCCGACACCGCCGCGAGAATCGGCACGCCCGCGGCCGCGGCCTTCTGCACAATCTCGAAGCTGAGCCGCCCGCTGACCATCATCAGATGACGCGACAGCGGGAGCATCGCATTCGTCAGCGCGTACCCGATTACTTTATCCACCGCGGTGTGACGCCCGACGTCCTCGCGTATCGCGAGCATGGTGCCGTCGAGGCCGAAGATTGCGGCGCCGTGGAGTCCTCCCGTCGCGGCAAACACGCGCTGGCCGGCGCGGAGTTTCTCCGCTAGCGCCAGCAGAGTGGCCGGCGCGACGCGTGCGGAATCCGAGGCCGGTGCGACGCGGCGGCGAATCGAATCGATGGTGGTTTTGCCGCATACGCCGCAGCTTGAAGTCATCACGAAGTTGCGCTTGAGGCGGCTGCGCAGCTGGTCGGCGGGCACGTTGAGCACGATGTCGATGGCGTTGGGCTGGGGCGCGCCCTTGCGTCCGCGCACGCGCCGAATCTCGCCGAGTTCGGTGGCGTCATTTATAAAACCCTCGGTGAAAAGAAAGCCGGCGGCGAGTTCCTCGTCATGCCCGGGGGTGCGCATCGTGACCGTGAAGCGGCGGCCGGCGAGTCGAATCTCCAGCGGTTCTTCGACGGCGAGTTTCTCGGTGCGCTCGGAAGTCCCGCCGCTGCGCCATCCAAGCGCGCGATGCTCGCGGACTTCATCGCGAGTACCATCGCCCTGGTCGACCGACGGGCTGCGGGTGGAATCGGTTGTCATCCGTCGCCAACTTCTTCTGAACCGGCCGGGGTCTTGCGCGTAATGGTGAGAATAGCTTCGCGCACGAGCGGCTTCAGATCAGCGCCGCCGCTTGCGACGTAATCGATAATGTCGCGGCGCATCCGCGCCTCCCAGAAACTGCGAAGATGGTCCGCAATTCCTTCGACGGCTTCGTCATGACCTGGATAGCAGGCGAAGTAGGCGCCGATATCATTCGCCATCGTGACGAGGTGATGAATATCCATTGCATGAGCGTCGCGAATAGCTGCTCGATTCTCCGCGTCCAAGCGCCCGTTGCCACGGCGCGCATTCACGGATCCCGCTTCCGGCGCGACCTGGACGGCGGTGACCTTGAACTCGGGACAGTTGGTGGCCCAGTCGGAATGGTCGGTCATCAGATCGTTGGTATGCGATTCGGGATGATGAAACGTGGTGTAAACCACGCCGGGCTGGATGCGCTCCGTCACCAGCGCGCGCAAGCGAGTCTCGCCGCGGCGCGCGCGCACTCGCAGCCAGTCGCCGTCGCGGATGCCGCGCAGTTCGGCGTCGCTCGGATGTATCTCGAGGCGATCCTCCGCGTGCATCGCTTCATTCAGCGTGCGCCGCGTCTGGGTACCAACATTATATTGACTGAGTATTCGGCCGGTAGTGAGTATCAGCGGGTACTCGGAGTTGGTGCGTTCCTCGGTGGGAACATACTCGGTGATCGTGAACCTGCCTTTGCCGCGCACAAAGTGATCGGCATGCATGACCGATGTGCCGTCGGGCGCGCTGTCGTTGCACGGCCATTGCACGGAACCGAGCCGCTCGAGCATCGGGTAGCTGACGCCGGAAAAAGTGGGAGTCAACCGCGCGATCTCGTCCATGATTTCCGACGGATGCGAATACTTCATCGGATAGCCGAGTGCGGTCGCAAGCTCGCAGGTGATTTCCCAATCTTCCTTGCCGGCGAGAGGCGCCGCGACCTTGCGCACCATCGAGATTCGCCGCTCGCTGTTGGTGAAGGTGCCGTTTTTTTCGAGGAACGACGAGCCGGGAATAAAGACGTGCGCGTACTTCGCGGTTTCGTTGAGAAATAAATCCTGCAGCACGACGCACTCCATCGCGCGCAGCGCCGCCGCGACGTGCCGGCCGTCCGGCTCGGACTGCGCGACGTCTTCGCCCTGGATGTAGAGGCCCTTGAAGCTGCCGTCCAGCGCGGCATCGAACATGTTGGGAATGCGCAGGCCCGGTTCGGGATCGACGCGCACGCCCCACGCGGCATCGAAACTCGCGCGCACGGCCTCATCGGAAATGTGGCGATAGCCGCTCAACTCATGCGGGAACGAACCCATATCGCACGCGCCTTGCACGTTGTTCTGGCCGCGCAGAGGATTCACGCCGACTCCCGGCCGGCCGATATTGCCGGTCGCCATCGCAAGATTGGCGATGCCCAGCACCATCGTACTGCCCTGGCTGTGCTCGGTGACTCCCAGGCCGTAATAGATCGCGGCGTTGGGCGCGATGGCATACAGGCGCGCAGCCGCGCGAACCTTTGCGGCGGGCACGCCGGTTATCTTCTCCATCGACTCCGGAGAATTGCGCGGCTCCGCGGCGAACTTCTTCCATGCCTCGAACTCATCCGGGTCGCATCGCGCGGCCGCGAACGCTTCGTCGGTGAGACGCTCGGTCACGACCACGTGCGCGAGCGCGTCGATCAGCGCGACGTTGGCGCCGGGGCGGATTTGCAGGTGATACGACGCAGCCACGTGCGGCAGCCGCACGATTTCGGTGACGCGAGGATCGACGACGATAAGCTTCGCGCCCTGGCGGATTCGACGCTTCATTTGCGCCGCGAAAACCGGATGCCCCTCGGTGACGTTGGCGCCGATCACCATGATCACGTCGGCCTGCATCACCGAATCGAAATCCTGGGTCGTCGCCGAGGCGCCGAACGCAGTCTTGAGTCCGTAACCGGTCGGGGAATGACAGACGCGCGCGCAGGTATCGACGTTGTTGTTGCCGAACGCGGCGCGCACCAGTTTCTGCACGAGAAAAGTCTCCTCGTTGGTGCATCGCGAGGACGTAATCCCGCCGACGGCGCCGCGCCCATGCTCTTTCTGGATGCGTTTGAATTCCGACGCGGCGTATTCGATTGCGTCGCGCCACGAAACCTCGCGCCACGGCTGGTCGATCGATTTGCGAATCATCGGGCGCGCGACGCGATCCGGATGCGTCGTGTAGCCCCACGCGAAGCGGCCCTTGACGCACGAATGGCCGTGATTGGCGTGCCCGCCGGGATTGGGAACCATTCGCGCGACCACGTCGCCCTTCATCTCGGCCCTCAACGAGCATCCGACGCCGCAGTATCCGCAGGTGGTGACGACGCTGTGTTCGGGCTGGCCGAGTTCGATGACGGATTTTTCCATCAACGTCGCGGTCGGACATGCTTGCACGCAGGCGCCGCACGACACGCACTCGGACGCCGAGAATGGACCGTTTTGTCCCGGCGAAATCACCGATGAAAACCCGCGACCGTCGATCGTCAGTGCGAACGTGCCCTGGACTTCTTCGCACGCGCGGACACATCGCGAGCACACGATGCATTTCGACGGATCGAAAGTGAAATACGGATCCGATTGGTCCTTCTCGGCGTGCAGATGGTTGGCGCCGCCTTTACGGTAGCGCACCTCGCGCAGACCGACCGCTCCGGCCATGTCCTGCAGTTCGCAATTGCCGTTGGCGGGACAGGGCAGGCAGTCCAGCGGATGATCGGAAATGTAGAGTTCCATCACGCCGCGGCGGATTCGCGCGAGCGCGGGACTCTCGGTGCGCACCTTCATCCCGGCCCGCACCGGAGTGGTGCATGACGCAGGGTAGCCGCGCTGGCCGTCGATTTCGACAATGCATAGCCGGCACGACCCGAACGGCTCGAGCGAATCCGTCGCGCAGAGTCTGGGCACATGGATTCCCGCCTCTGCGGCCGCGCGAATCACCGAAGTCCCTTCGGGTACCGCTACGGCGCGTCCATCAATCTCCAACGCGACCGTCGCCGCGCCACGGCGAAGCGGTGTGGCGAAATCGCTATCGGCCCGCGATCGCATGAGTACTGGCAGCTCCTGAGGTCGAGATTGTGAGGTCGGCGCCGATGAAATCGACATCGCGCGGCGCGAGACCGAAGTCCCCGGGAAAATACTTGAGCGCACTCAAAACCGGCAACGGCGCAAGACCACCGAGCGCGCACAGCGACCCGAACTTCATCGTGTCGCACAGATCGCGGAGCACTTCGAGATTCTCGCGCGGACGGCGCCGATTAATAATGTCGTCGATCACCTCGGCGCCGCGAATCGATCCGATTCGGCACGGCGTGCATTTGCCGCACGATTCGATGGCGCAGAATTCCATTGCGTAGCGCGCCATCCGCGCCATATCGACCGTCTCGTCAAAGACGACGATTCCGCCGTGGCCCAAAACTCCGCCGCGCGCCGCGACTGACTCGAAATCGAGCTCAACATCCATCATCGATTCACTGAAAAAAGCGCCCAGCGGTCCTCCCACCTGCACCGCGCGAACGGGGCTGCCGCTGGCGGTCCCGCCGCCGTAGTCGTGGACGATTTCGCGAAGCCGCACACCCATCGGCGCTTCGATCAGGCCCGGACGTTTTGCGTTGCCGGAGAGTTGAAACGGCATCGTGCCGCGCGAGTTTCCGACGCCCCAGGAGCGGAAAACTTCCGCGCCGCGCTCGATGATGATGGGAACTGTCGCGAACGAGACTACGTTGTTGATCACGGTCGGCTTGCCAAACAGTCCTTCCAGCGCGGGAAACGGCGGCTTGAAGCGGACCATCCCGCGGCGGCCTTCGATGCTTTCGAGCATCGCGGTTTCCTCGCCGCAGACGTACGCGCCGGCGCCGAGCCGAATCTCGAGCTCGAACGATTTGCCGGAGCCAAGAATGTTCGCGCCCAAATAGCCGTTCGAACAGGCAGTCGCGATCGTCTCGCTGAGTGCGCGACGGGCGTGCGGATACTCAGATCGAAGGTAGATGTAACCTTGCGTCGCGCCAACGGCGAGCGCCGCGATCGTCATCCCTTCGATCAGCACGAAGGGATCTCCCTCCATGATCATGCGGTCGGAGAAGGCGCCGGAATCGCCTTCGTCGGCATTGCAAACG
Source organism: uncultured Pseudomonadota bacterium (assembly GCA_937889395.1). Lineage (GTDB taxonomy): Bacteria > Desulfobacterota > Binatia > Binatales > Binataceae > Binatus. The sequence goes on from CALAOW010000127.1 coordinate 8,876, forward strand.
ACATACTTTGGCGCAGCCGGTGCGTCCAACGCGATCTTCCATTTTACCCCGGTCGGAAATCCCGCGCCGCCACGGCCGCGAAGACCTGACTTCGTGACCTCCGCGATAACCGCGTCAGCGCTCAACTCGATCGCGCGCCGGAGTCCACGGTATCCGCCGTGCGCAATGAAGTCGTCGAGCGATACGGGATCGGTAACACCCGCGCGCGCGAACGTCAGGCGGTTTTGCGATTTGAGCCACGGTATTTCCCCGGCGACGCCGAGACGCAGGCGATGCTCGCGGCCGTCGAGAAAGTTCGAATCGAACAGCGATGCGACGTCGGCAGGCGCGACCGGTCCGTACGCGATCCGCCCAGCAGCAGCCGCGACCTCGACCATCGGCTCGTGCGAGAACATCCCGCGCGAACCATTACGCACGATCGTTACGTCCAGCTTGCGCGACGCTGTTTCAGTCCGAATCGCCTCGGTAACAGCGTCAGCTCCGAGCGACACCGCGCTCGAATCGCGCGGAACGTACACGACTGCCGTCATCGCGACGACCTCGATGAGGTGACACTGAAAAAAATTTCGTCGAAGCGCTTGGGCGTGACCCGGCCGTAAAGATCGTCGCCGACGACGATCGCCGGCGAGCACGCGCAGTTGCCGAGACAGTAAACCGGCTCGAGCGTGAAATCGCCGTCGGCGCTGGTTTGTCCGAAACCGACTCCAAGGCGCGATTGAATATGCCCTGCGAGCGCGACCGCGCCCATCGCCTGGCACGACTCGGCGCGGCACACGCGAATGATTTTTCGGCCGGGCCGCCCGGTGCAAAAGTCACGATAGAAGCTGATGACTCCGTGGACCTCGGCGCGCGAAAGATTCAGCGCTCGCGCAATGGCAGGCACGGCGTCGGGCGGGATGAAACCGACGCGCTCAATCACCGCTTGCAGAACAGGCATCAACGCACCGGGCATGTGGGCCAGACCGGCGACGATCTCGTCAATCATCCGCGCGTCCCAACCGGCGCCGCCATTTCCGGATTTGCTTGCGTCCATCGCAGCCACTATGGAAACGCTATACTACGATTGATGTTGACCGATACTAACCCCTGGCGGAAATCCGCTCAGGCCTATCAGCCGCGCGCGAAGTGATCGAGGAGCGCGCGGCCTTTTCCCAATTTGAAGCTGTGGCTTAACGCCGCGGTGACGTAGCGTTTCGCGCCGCGGACTGCCTCCTCGAGGCTCATCCCGCGCGCCAGATACGCCGCGATCGCCGCCGAGAACGCGCATCCTGTGCCATGGGCACCGCCGCCGGCTATTCGCGGGCTCTTGAGCTCGATGAAGCGGCGGCCGTCATGAAACAAATCCGTCGCGGACGCATCGTCCTTGCGATGCCCGCCCTTGATGACGACCGCTCTCGCGCCGAGCTTGACGATCTTGATTGCGGCCTCGCGAATGGCAGCCTCGGAATCGATTCGAATGCGCGCGAGCACTTCGGCCTCAGGAATATTAGGCGTGACGATGCGCGCGATGGGAATCAGGCGTTTTCGAATCGCGCGCTCTCCCTTTGGGCCAATCAGCAACGCGCCGCTGCTCGACACGATGACGGGATCGACCACCGGCGCCGGCAATTTGAGGCGCTCGATCGCGCGCGCCACCGCCTTGACAATAGCCGCGCCGGCCAGCGCACCGGTCTTGAGCGCGCGCGGCGCGCATTCCAGAGCGAGGGTATCGAGCTGCGCCTCGACCATCCCGGGCGATACGTTTTCGACGCTGGTAATTCGCGAGCTGTTCTGCGCGATCACCTCGGTGATGACCGAGTAGCCATACACGCCAAGCGCGGCGAAGGTTTTGAGGTCGGCCTGGAGACCGGCGCCGCCACCGGGGTCGCTGCCCGCAATGGTCAGCGCGACGGGATGTTTCGAGTTGGGAGAGGCCAAGAATGGGCTCTTATGCGTTGTAAAAATCTTATCTAACGGCGCGGCCAAGCGAAAGATAGGCGCTTAGTTGATCCGTTGTGGAAGCGCGCGATACTTTGCTGTTCAGATGGAACTATCGATCCGAGCGATATGGCGGTAAGAGGCGAATCGGAATTTCTGATTCTTCCTTTCCAGGAAAAGCTCGAGTTCCTGTACGGCCTTCCCGCGCGCCGGAAGCGCGACCTGATCCTCTCCGCGCCCGAGGCCGAGCGGCTGGTGCAATCGTTTTCGCCCGAGACGCTTTTCTACACGCTCAAGGAAATCGGCAGCGCCGACGCCGGCGATCTGCTCAGCCTGGCGATGCCCGAGCAGGTCAAGTCGCTGTTCGACCTGGATTGCTGGAGCCGCGATCGTCCCGACGTGGATCGGATGCGCGAGTGGATCGAGGCGATGGCCGACGGCGGACGGCGCAAACTGGCCGACGCGCTGATGGGGCTGGACATGGAGATGATGTCGATCCTGCTGCGCGGCTACATAAAAGTGCATCGAATCGACGATGCGGCGTCCTCGCCGGACGCGACGGCGAATCGCTTCGCGCAGTACGACGAAAATTATTTGATCGAGTTCATCCTGCACGACGCAATCTCGCAGCACATCTCGGACTTCATCGAAGAAGCGTTCGAGCGCGACTACAACTACTTCGCCGGGCTGATGGAGGAAATCTATTGGGGCGTCGAAGCCGAGCTCGAAGAAGAGGCCTACCAGTCCCGGCGCGCGCGCTTGAACGACCGCGGCTTTCCCGACTTCTTCGAGGCGCAGAGCGTGTTCGCGTACCTCAAGCCCGGGCAGTTTCTCAAGATTCGCGCTGAATATGAGCCGCCGAGCCGCGCCGATCTGCCCGACGATACCGAAGTGATCGCGCCGGAGATGGCGCCGGCGATTGCCGACGGCGACGTCTCGCTGTTCAACACCGCGCTCACGGCGGGATTCGCGGCGCAAGGCAAACGCCAGCTCCGCAGCGAGATGGCGATGGTCAGCAACCAGGTGCTGGTTGCGCGCGCGGTGGATTTCGGCGATCTGGAAGCGGTGCGCGTCGCGGTCGAGATGACGCATCATTACTTGAACCTGGCGCTGGAGCATCTGGCGGGCGGCGACCTGCAAAGTGCGATCGAGCATCTGCGCGATACGCCGCTGAAACTGCTGTTTCGGCTCGGCGTGAGCTTGACGATCGATCTGCGCGCCAGCGCCGAGGCTACGCTCAGGAAACTCGGCCTCTCGACCGTCAAGGTGCGCGAGATATCGTACCTCGACTCGCCCTATCGGGAGGCGCTGGCGGGCTTCATGGCGCGGCAGCCGCGATTCTACAGCGGCCTGGACGGCAGTGGCGCGGTCGAGATGCGCGATTTCAGCAGCATGCGCGATCTGCATCTGAGCTACGCGGTTCTCGATCAGATCGATTCGGCCGCCGAATTGTTCCGCGCGATGTTCGCGATCGATATCGCATCGCCGAACTTCCGCGCTCAGATGGCGGCGCGGGAAATTCGCCTCAGTCAACTTGTGCTGACCGGGCTGGCGCGTTTGGCGCTGGACAACCGCCTCGCGATCGATCCAATCGAAGGCGGCAGGCTGACTGCGATGCGCGCGGCGATCATGACCGGGCAGCCGGGCGCCCTCAGCGACGAGTTTCGCACCAGGGTGCATCAGGCGCTGGCAGAGAGGCTGGACGACGCGGCGCGACGGCGCACCGCCGACTTCCTGAACTCATGCCTGAACCTGCTCGAAGAAGAGTTCGCCAACCTGGGCGGCGAACGGGAGATCGATCCGCGCTTTATCGAAAGCGTGCTGGTGCGCCAGGGCTAGGGTTTCGGCGGGTATCCGGCGGGCCGATTTTCAAGCGTGACGGTGCGGTTCGAGCCGCCGCGCTTGAGAGTCAACATCACGGCGCCGCCGCTCTTGAGCTGCGCGGCTTGCCGGCTGAAATCGTCGAGTGCCGCGACCTCGCGATCTCCCACCTTGACTACGATATCGCCACGCGCGACGCCCGCTTTCTCCGCCGACGAAGAGACCCCAGACACCAGCACGCCACGCCCGGCGGGCTGGCCGAACGCGCTCGCCAGATCGGGAGTCAGTTGCTCGACGGTCAGTCCCAGCGCCCGCGCGGTGTCGGGAATTTTCCCGCCGGCGCCGAGACCGAGCGTGGGCGCCGACCCGAAAAGTTTGGGGTTCACGTAGATCGGCGCGTTCATAACCATCGCCAACGCGATCGCGTCGCTGGGCCGGCTGTCGATCGAGTAGCGGCCGCCGTCCATGTAAATCGTCGCGTAATAGATCTCGTCGCGCATATCCGCGATCACGATTCGATCGACGCGATTCCCGGTCTGCCCAATGATCGACCGAATCAGATCGTGCGTGAACGGCCGCTCGGGCTTGATTCCGTGCAGCGCGAGCATAATTGCCTGCGCCTCGTTCTCGCCGATCATGATTGGCAATTGGCGCGACTCGGTCTCGTCGAGCAGCAGCACGTAATGCGAGCCCGTCTGGTCGTCAAAGCCGACGCGCGCGACCTGGACTTTGACCTCGTCGGGCGAAAATCCGGCGGCGGTGAGCGCGCTGGTGGATGGCGAACGGCCGCACGAGCAGGCCGCCACGACGGCTGCGATAAGCAGCAGGCAGAGATGCCTTCCGCTTACAGCCTTCATAGTCAAACCTTACGCGCGTCGTGCGCCAGATGCCAAGCGCATCGCGGCTCCGTCTCGCTCTTCTCAACCCCGGAATTCGCGCGCCACGATGTACAGTTCCGAGGATCCCGGGCGGCTGGCTTTGGTGCGCGTCACTTCGACATTTCCGAAATGCCGCTTGAATGAATCGACGATGTCCTTGAATTGCGCGCCCATGAAGAGCTTCACAACCATCGTGCCACCCGGTTTCAGCATCGTTATCGCGACGCCCAATGCGGAATCTATCAGCTCCCGCGAACGTGCCTCGTCGCGCGCGGCAATCCCGGTCAGTTTCGGCGCAAGGTCGCTGGTCACGAGATCGGCGCGTCCGCCAAGCTCGCTGTGCACACGCGCGGCGACAGTTAGATCCAGGATGTCACCGGCGATCGTGATCGCACCGGCCGGCGGATTCTTCACTTGCGCGAGATCGACTCCGACCACGCGTCCGCCGGCGCCGGCCGCGGCTACGAGGATCGCCAGCCATCCGCCGGGCGCGCATCCCAAATCGACGATTCGCGCACCCATCCCGACGAGCCGATTGCGCGCAATTATTTCTTCAATCTTGAACGCCGCCCGCGACGGCAATCCCAGCGCACGCGCCTTGCGGTAAAATTTGTCGTGTGGTTCGTAAGTCGGCACAAATTCACCCGCCGCGACGCTCGCTCGCTTTGCCGCACGCGCTGGAGCAGCTATCCTGATTGGCTCCGCGGGTAAGTTTTGAAGCTGCGACGGTCACCGTGAAGCTCGACGATTTGAATCCTGAACAGCGCGCCGCGGTGCTTGCGCCCGACGGCCCGATACTAATCCTGGCCGGGGCAGGCTCGGGCAAGACCCGCGTGCTGACCTACCGTATCGCCCACATCCTGGCCGAGCGCAAGGCAGCGGTCGGCGAGATGATTGCGGTCACGTTCACCAACAAGGCGGCCAATGAGATGCGCGAGCGCGTCGCCTCGCTGGCCGGCGGCGACAACGCCGCGCGCATCCCGTGGGTCAGCACGTTTCATTCCGCGTGCGCGCGAATCCTGCGCCAGGAAGGCCACGCACTCGGCTACGACCGCAATTTTTCGATCCTCGACGAAGGCGATTCGCTGACCACGATTCGCCGCGTGCTCGGCGACGCGGCGCTGGCCGACTCGCCGCCGCTCGAACTTGCACGCGCACGAATCGAGCAGGCCAAGAACGAGGCGGTCACGCCCGACGAGATGCTGGCGCGCGCCAAGCCCGGGCGCGAGGCCTCGATCGCGCAGATTTACCGGCTCTACCAGGATCGGATGCGCGAGATGAACGCGATGGACTTCAGCGATTTGCAATTGCAAACCTGGCTGTTGTTCGAGCGCTTTCCTGAAATCCTCGAGAAATGGCAGCGGCGCGCGGCGCATCTGCTGGTCGACGAGTACCAGGACACCAATCGCGTCCAGTATTTGATCGTCAAGGCGCTCGCCGCGCGATCGGGGAATCTGTGCGTGGTCGGCGACGAGGATCAATCCATCTACCGCTGGCGCGGCGCCGACATTCGCAACATCCTCGATTTCGAGCGCGACTACCCGGCGGCGCAGATTTTCAAGCTCGAGCAGAATTACCGCTCGACGAAAACCATCCTTGCCGCGGCGGGCGCCGTCATCCGCAACAACACCGAGCGCAAGGTCAAAAACCTGTGGACCGAAAACAGCGCCGGCGAGCCGGTCACCTACTTCACCGGGCGCGACGAGCGCGACGAGGCCGACTTTATCGCGCTCGAGATTGCGCGGCTGACCGGCACGGGCGGATTCAGAGCCGCCGAGGTCGTGGTTTTCTACCGCGTCAACGCGCAGTCGCGCGCGATCGAAGAGGCTCTCGTGCGCCGGCGAATCCCCTACTACATCGTCGGCGGCGTGCGCTTTTACGAGCAGCGCGACGTCAAGGATCTGCTCGCCTACATGCGCGTGATCGCCAATCCGGCCGACGCCGTCAGCCTCGAACGAATGGTCGGCACGCCGCCGCGCGGAATCGGCGCGAAGTCCTTCGAGGCGATTGCCGAACTGGCCGCGCGCGAGCGCATCCCGGCGTTCGAGGCGATGGGCCGGCTCGAGACTTACTCGAAGGTTGCGCTCAGAATCGCCAAGCAGGCCGGGATGCTCTATTCATGGATGCACGAACTCAGCGCCCGCGTGCCCGGCTTGAGCGTGCGCGGAATTGTCGAGGAAGTAGTGGCGCACAGCGGTTTCGAGGCGTACCTCGATACGCTCGACGACGCGGCCGCACGCAAGCAAAATCTCGCCGAGATGCTCTCCGCGGCCAGCGCCTTCGACGCCGAAAAGTCCGGCGGCGGTTTGTCGGAGTTCCTCGAACGGGTCGCACTCGTCAGCGACACCGAGCAGATCGATTCCAGCGGCGGACGCGCCGCGCTGATGACGCTGCACACCTCCAAGGGCCTCGAATACCCAATCGTATTCATGGCCGGGATGGAGGAAGGCCTGTTTCCGCATAGCCGCGCCGCCGACATCGACGAGGAAGTCGAGGAGGAGCGCCGGCTGTGCTACGTCGGCATGACGCGCGCGCGGCAGTTGCTCTATCTGACCAACACGCTCTCGCGCGAAATCTACGGCGTGCGCCAGGAGTCGCGTCAATCGCGATTCTTGCGCGAGGTCGATCCCGCCTTGATTCGCCGTATCGCGCCAGCTCGCGAGACCTCGCCGATACGCCCGCTGTCACCGCGCGAGCCCTACGTCGATTTCACCGACAGCCAGTTGCCCGACGACGAGCCGGGCCCTGGGGGCGACAACGGAGGCCTTTCAATCGGGGCGCGCGTGGCCCATCCGACCTTCGGACGCGGAGTCGTTCGCCGGCGCGAGGGGCGCGGCGATGGCGCCAAGGCGTGGGTTAATTTCGAGCGCGGCGGAATCAAGCTGCTGGTGCTGAAGTTCGCAAACCTGCGGTTGCTTGTGGACTGATCGGGCCGCTATCATTCCATTGAATGCGACCACGCCGGTACCTGAATACGCCGCTATCTGAATCGTTCGCGCGGATTTTCGTTCAACTTTGCCTCGGAGTTCATGAAGCGCTTCATTGATATCGCGATTCGAATCTTCCCCGCCCTGCTGCTGATCGCGTTGGTCGCGATCCCGGCTGCGAATGGCGCGTGGAGCGAAGACGAATTCGAGCGTCGCCCGCTCTATGCGTACCCGCTTCCTCACGGCAAGGACGACATCATCGGCAATCTCATTACGTACCAAATCCAGAAGGGCGACACGCTGCTCGACGTCGGGCGATGGTTCGGGGTGACGGCCAAGGAAATTTCGAACGCAAATGGCGGAATCGACTGGTGGGGGCCCCCGGCCGGCAGGCAAATCATTCTGCCCGACGAGCACATCCTGCCCAATACGCCGCACGTCGGAATCGTGCTGAACATCCCCGAGATGCGGCTGTACTATTATTTTCCGTCGCCGACCGGAGGGCTCCATCGCAAAGGCAAGGTCGCGCCCGCCAAATTCGTCACGGGCAAGAAGCACTCTGCGGGCGGAGTCAGGCCATCGGTGGTGTACACGTTTCCGGTCGGGCTGGGACGTTTCGATTGGAAAACGCCGATCGGAGATTTTACGGTCCGCGGCAAGACCCGCAATCCGACCTGGGTGGTGCCCGACGACATCTACGAGGAACATCTCGAGCGTGACGGTGAAGCCGATCATGTTGTCTACGGCGACGATCCCGACAATCCTCTCGGCCATTACCGCATCGAACTGACTCTGCCCCAGTACGCTCTGCATGGCACCAACGTGCCGTGGGGCGTCGGCATGGAAGTCAGCCACGGATGCATCCGGCTGTATCCCGAGGACATCGAGCGCCTCTTCAACAAGGTGAAAATCGGCACGCCCGGGATGTTCGTTTATCAGCCCGTGAAGTTCGGATGGCGCGGCGACTCGCTCTACGTCGAGGTCCACGACGATCTCTACGGCCGTTACGCGGGGCTGTGGGCATACGCGCAGAAGGAAGCCGACCGGCTGGGAATTACCGACCAGGTCGATATGCGCAAGCTGGAAAAAGCCGTCGAACAGAAAAGCGGCGTCCCGACCTACGTGATGCCGGGACCTCTCCCCGGCAGCCGCAGTTAGTTCCGTCCCCGCCCGGCTGGCGCCGCGTTGGGCGGATTGCTGCCGTTGCCAGCCGCGGCGCGCTTTTTCACCAGGTAAAAGTAGCGATGGCCCAGGCCGAACGGTCCCGGCCATTTAAGACGCCGCACGACTTCGGTGCCGGCGACAGGCTCGCTCGCAATTGTGTATTCATCCACTTTCTCCGACGTGATCATCGGGATTCCAGCTTCGAGCTGCATCGTTTCAATCCCATGCTTGGGATAGCGATAGAGGTCTTCGCCGTTGAGCGCGTAGCCGGCGTCGATCGCTGAGCGCGGAACTCCCTGGCGTTCCAGTTGGTTGCGCGTTGCGAGGATCACCGCCATTCCACGTTGATACGCATACGTCCCGCCGAGCGACATCAGGCCCATCGCGAGCGTCATCGCAAATCCCGCCGCCCTCACCATCCTGCTTCGAGGCAGCGGTGCAAGCGCAAGCACGATTGCGCCGGCCGGGACCATCACCAGATAGTAGCGGTCGTTGAAAAACCACAGCGGGATAGTCGCCGCCCAATAGATCAGCGCCGCTATCACAATCGCGGCAGCCGCCCGTGAAAGAGTCCTGAAGATGTCCGCGAACGCGGCGATAAGTCCGGCCGCGCCAAAACTTGCCAGCGTCAGGAACGCGTATTGCCAGTCTCCGTCCCATGAAAAACGACTCGAACCCCCGCGCAGTATAAGCACGTTGCGCCACCCGCCGAAGCAACTGCACTCCGGCGTCACGGGCAACCGATTATCCATCCACATCAGGATCAGCGCGGCTGCGAAAATTCCAGCGCCGCCAATCGCCACCCGGCGCCATCGCGGCGTCGTCAACTGTAGAATCGCAAGGGGAGACAGCACCATGCCCAAGTAAAGGGCAGGACCGAGCACGCCCGCGCGGAGGTAGCTCGCCAGCGGCACGCGGAAAATGTAGGCGAAGTTATTTTCGTTGAGTTGCAGGTCCCATGGCTTCGGACTCAGTACCGTCAGCCAGATCCACAGCCACGCGCAGACCGCCAGCGCCACGACGAACGGCGCCGTCATCCTGATCCACTGCACACGATCCCAGCGATTCGCTCGCGGCAGTCCCGCGTCGTAGAGCAGCATCGCTCCAGCGCACCCGGCGATCGCCATCGCACCGAACGGCCGAATCATGAAAGCGATCACCGCCAGCGCCGCCGCGATCCACAGCCACAAATGTTCGCGCCGTCCGCCGGCTTTGGCGAACGCCAGATGCGCCGCGATCAGCGCCGTCAGGAACGGAATCTCGGTCATGAACGAAAAACTAAGGAACGTGAAACAAGGATTGCAGATCAGCAGCCCGGTCGCAGCCAGCGCCTGCCATCGCGACGCCCCGCATCTGATCGCGAGCGCATGGAACATCACTCCGCACAGCACCGCCAGCGTCACGACCGAGATTTCCAGCGACACCGAGTTCGCTCCGAACGCGTGCGACCAGCCGACGCCGTAGATCACCTGCGCTATCGGCATCGCCTGCGTGAAGCCGGCAAACCTGATCTCGCCGGTGCGCAGAAAGCGCCGCACTGAGAAGGCGTATAGCCAGCTATCCACCACCGGCGCGTCGGTCAGCGGACGCAATATGGCCAGCGCGAACACGTGCCATCCAACCACCACCGCTGCCGCGGCCCATCCTGCGCGCCTCATCGAGTTCCGCCTTGCTCCGCTTTTGACCTATCCCTTATACTCCGAAACTGACTCGACAAACGGGATTGCGCCGATTTCAACCGAATCACACACGATGCGACAAGTAGCATTTCATCGTCCGTCTATCGGACCCGACGAGGAGCGCGAGGTTCTCGACACGCTGCGCTCCGGATGGATCACCACCGGACCGAAGGCCAAGCGCTTCGAGAATGAATTCGCCGGCTACGTGGGCGCCAAACACGCGCTGGCCGTTTCGCATTGCACCGGCGCGCTTCATCTGTCGCTATGGGCGCTCGGCATCGGTCCCGGCGACGAGGTTATCACCACGCCGTTCACCTTCACCGCGACCGCGGAGATTCTCGCCTACCTCGGCGCGCGGCCGGTGTTCGTTGACGTCGATCCCGGCACCTTCAACATCAACCCGGCCCGCATCGAGGAGGCGCTCGAGAGCGGCGCCAACAAACGGGTCCGCGCGATCCTGCCGGTGCACTTCGCCGGCCAGGCTTGCGACATGGATCGGATCCTCAAAATCGCGCGCGACTACAATTTGAAAATCGTCGAGGATGCCGCGCACGCGGCCGGCTCCGCGCGCCACATGGACGGGCGCGGGATGGCGAAAATCGGCACCATCGGCGACCTCACCTGTTTCAGTTTCTACGCGACCAAGAATTTCACCACCGCCGAGGGCGGCATGATCACCACCGCCGACGACGCGCTGGCCGAAAAAATCGCGGTCGCCAGCCTGCACGGGATGAACAAGGACGCGTGGAAGCGCTACGACAAGAACGGCTCATGGTACTACGAAATCCACGACATGGGTTTCAAATACAACCTGTCTGACGTGCACGCCGCCATCGGATTGGCCCAGATCAAGCGCGCCGACGGCTTCATGCGCCGCCGTGGCGAGATCGCGCGCGCCTACAACGAGGCGTTTCGCGCCGACGACGCGCTGCAGACCGCCTACTCCGAGCCGGGGATCGAGCACGCCTGGCATCTTTACGTGCTGCGCATCCGGCCCGAGCGGCTCAAGCTCGGCCGCAATCAGTTCGTCGAGATACTGCGCGAGCGCGGCGTCGGATGCTCCGTGCACTGCATCCCGCTGCACACGATGCACTACTATCAGCGCAACTACGGCTACCGCAACGGCGATTTTCCGGTCGCCGAAGGCATCTTCAGCCGCTGCCTGTCGCTTCCCATCTACGCCTCGATGACCGACGAAGATGTCAACTACGTAATCGAAACCGTTCTCGCGATCGCCCGCGAAAACCGCCGCTGACCCGGAGAACAACTGTGCGAGCATTGGTAACCGGCGGCGCGGGATTCCTCGGCTCCCATCTATGCGAGCGCTTGCTCAAAGACGGCCACGAGGTGATCTGCCTCGACAACTTCTTCAGCGGCAAGCGCGCCAACATCACGCACCTGCTCGGCAACCGGAATTTTGAATTTATCCGCCACGACGTCGTCGAGCCAATCCTGCTGGAGGTCGATCGCATCTTCAGCCTCGCCTGCCCTGCCTCGCCCGTGCACTACCAGTACAACCCGGTCAAGACCATCAAGACCAGCGTGATGGGCACCATCAACATGCTCGGCCTCGCCAAGCGCGTGCACGCGCGTATCCTGCTCAGCTCCACCAGCGAGGTTTACGGCGATCCCGAGGAGCATCCGCAAACCGAGTCGTACTGGGGCCACGTCAACCCGATCGGGGTGCGCTCCTGCTACGACGAGGGCAAGCGCGTGGCCGAATGCCTCATGATGGACTATCACCGGCAGAACAACGTCGACACCCGCATCGTGCGGATCTTCAACACTTACGGCCCGCGGATGGCGATCAACGACGGCCGCGTGGTTTCCAACTTCTGCGTGGCCGCACTGCGCGGCGAGGATCTCGAGATTTACGGTGACGGCACTTCGACCCGCTCGTTCGCCTACGTTGACGACATCATCGACGCGCTCGTACGCATGATGAATCAGGACACTCACGTCGGCCCGGTTAATGTCGGCAACCCCGACGAATTCACAATCGCGGAACTGGCCAAACTCGCCATCGAACTGTCAGCCAGCTCCTCGAAAGTGACTCTCAAGCCGCCCCGTGCCGACGATCCCATCCGCCGCAAACCAAACATCGAGCTCGCGAAAAAGGTGCTCGGCTGGGAGCCGCATACCGCACTTCGGCCCGGGCTGGAAAAAACAATCCATCACTTCCGCGAAGTCCTGGGCCTCCCGCGCAAATAGCGTTCGCGGGCGCGCGCCGCAGCGCTTGCGATTCGTGCCATCTGGCGACAAGATAACTTTGAGTGCTGTCTGCGCGAATCAGCGCCGCGCCATGAATAAAAGGATTTCGCGAGCCGCGTTTCCTCTGCTGTTGTCGATCGCGATCGCCTCATGCTCCGCGGCGCCGCCGGCTCCTGCTGCGCCTGCACCGGTCGTCTATATGCCGCCCTCTGATGAGCCGCCGCCTGACGAATGGAATCTATTTCCCGATCCGACGACAGGCCAGGTTGACGTCTATCACGAGGGCGGTTATGTCGGCTCCGTCACCGGCAACGAGCCCGCCGACCAGGACCCGCCGATCCCGCATCCCGTCGTGCCCGCGAATTGATCCCGCGCGCCGCGCTCACTCTTTGAGCAGGTTGCGCGCGATCACGACGCGCTGGATCTGCGACGTGCCCTCGTAGATCTGCAGCAGCTTCGCGTCGCGCATCAGCTTCTCGACCGGATAATCCTTCATGTAGCCGTAGCCGCCGAAAATCTGCACGGCGTCGGTCGTGATCCGCATCGTCGCGTCGGCGCTGAAGGCCTTCGCGTAGGCCGAAATCGTGTTGGCGCCCTGGCCGCGATCGACCAGCCACGCCGCTTTGTACGTCAGCAGCCGCATCGCTTCGATTTCGATCGCCATGTCGGCCATCATGAACTGAATCGCCTGGAAGTTGGCGATCGGCTGCCCGAAGGCGCTGCGTTGCTTCGAGTACTTGAGGCATTCGTCGAGCGCGCGCTGCGCAATCCCAATGGCGATCGCGCCGATCTCGGGCCGGCTGTGATCGAACGTCGCCATCGCGTACTTGAAACCCTCGCCCTCGCGTCCGACCAGCGCGCTGGCGGGTATTCGCACGTCCTCGAAAAAGATTTCGCCGGTGTCGGCTGCGCGTTGCCCGAGTTTCCCGTGCATCCGATTGCGCGTAATTCCCGGCACGCTCGACGGAAACACGAAGCACGAGATGCCCTTGTGCTTGAGCCGCTTGTCCGACGTCGCAAACGTGACGTACCAGTCCGCGCGCGAGCCATTCGAGATGAAATGCTTGGTGCCGTTGAGGATGAACTCGTCGCCCTCGCGCCGGTACGCGGTACTCATCGCGGCAGCATCCGATCCCGCGCCCGGCTCGGTGATCGCGAACGCGCAAAACGTCAGCTTCTTCACCAACTGTCCCAGGTAGGTCCGTTTCTGCTGCTCGTTGCCCGCGATTAGTATCGGGATCGTCGCCAGCTCGTTGGCTCCGACCGCGTTCGAGATTCCCGAGCATCCGTAATTCAGCTCCTCGACGATCAGGCACGTGTCGAGCACGCCGAGTCCCGGTCCGCCCAGCTCCTTCGGCACTCCAAAGTTCATCAGCCCCGCCGCGAACGCTTTCTCGCACACGTCCACCGGAAAAATTTCCTTCTCGTCGTATTCGCGCGCGCGCGGAATTATTTCCTGTTCGGCAAACTTGTGCGCCAGCTCTTTGAGTTCGCGCTGTTCGTCGGTCAAATCGAAACCAAGCATCTTATTATTCTCCACGATCCCGGCTGTGATCGATCATCGCGTCGCCGCAATTGGCTTTTAACCGTTAACCGACCGCGCGCTGCAAGGAAAGAGCCGCCGCGCCGCGGGTCGATTCGCCTTGATAAATCGCGCGCGTCCGAATACGACGGTAGTTGAATTTGATCGTTCAAGGAGACCCACGATGCCGATTACTGTGATTGCGAAGCTTAAAGTGAAGCCCGGCAGCGAAGCCACGTTCGAAGCCGCCGGCAAGGAAATGATCGCGACGGTGAAAACGTCCGAGCCCGGCACGCTGGCCTATGTCCTGCACAAGAACACCAAGGACCCGACCGAATTCACCTACTACGAGGTTTACCAGGATCAGGCTGCGCTCGATTCCCACGGCAAGACCGATCACATGAGGGCATTCGGCGGAAAAATCGGCGGCCTGCTCGCCGGACGTCCCGAGATTGCGGTGCTCGAAGAAGTCGCGCGCAAGTAGCGCCGCGCCCGCCCAGCGTAAGCGAGGCAGGCGAGGCTGCGGATATTTTGGTACTTAAAGTAATCGTTTAACTTTGATGCCATCTACACTCGCAATCCTCGGCGGCCTGCCCCTTCGCACCCGCCCCTTCTCCACGTGGCCGGTCTTCGACGCCCGCGAGCGTGAGCAGCTCGACGACGTCCTCACCTCGTCCAACTGGGGCGGCTTCCCCAGCCCCAATCGCAAGGCCGCCGAGTTCGCCGCCGCATTCGCCGCGTATCAGGGCGCTCGCTTCGCCATTCCGACCACTTCCGGCACCAGCGCGCTCGAAGTCGCACTCAAGGCGCTCGGCATCGGCGCCGGCGATGAGGTCATCGTTCCCGCACTCACCTTCGCCGCAACACCCTACGCCACCGTCGCATGCATGGCGCGTCCGATCTTCGCCGACGTCAGCGCCACCAACGCATGCATCGATCCGGATTCCGTCAAGCGGCTGATCACGCGCCGCACCAAGGCGATCATCCCCGTCCACTACGGCGCGTCGCTCGCCGATCTCGACGCACTCGCGGAAATTTCGCGCGCGCATTCCATTCCGCTGGTCGAGGATTGCGCCCACGTCCCGGGTGCTCGATGGCGCGAGCGCGGCGTCGGTACTCATGGCGCTCTCGGATGCTTTAGTTTTCAGTCCACCAAGCCCATGACCGCGGGCGAAGGTGGAATGATCACGACCGACGACCCCGACCTCGAGCAACGATGCCAGTCGCTCATCAATTGCGGACGTCGCCGCCCCGGCGACACTTTCGAAGGGCCATTGATGGGCGCGAACTACCGGATGACGGAATGGCAATGCGGAATTCTGCTCGCGCAACTCGCGCGCCTTCCCGAGCAGATCGAATGCAAGAGCCGCACTGCCGCCCGCCTGCGCGAAGGACTCGGCGCTATCAAGGGGATTACCCCGATCGCGCGCGATCCACGCATCACGCGCGAAGTTATCTACGCGTTCGTTTTTCTCGTCGATGAATCCGCACTCGGCGTCTCGCGCAATCGATTCGTCCGCGCGATGCGCGCCGAGGGCATTCCATGCGGCGTCGGCAACGATCCCGTCTATCGATCCGCACTGTTTCCGCGCGAGTCGCCCGCCTATCTGAAAGCGTGCGACCTCGCGGGCGCCGGCGCCGACAGAATCACGATCGATTGCCCGGTCGCTGAACGCCTTTTCGAGCACGCGATGGCCGCGATACCGCACGAATGCCTGCTCGGCGACGACCGCGACGTTGACGACATCGTCGCCGCGGCCGTGAAAGTGGCTTCCAGAGCGGCCGAGCTTGCCGCAGCCAATCTCGAAAAATCGGGCTAGCATGAGTCCCCTCTACGCCGGCGCCGCGCGAGTAAAGCTCGATCCGCCCGTCGGTCTCGCGATGATCGGCTACGGCAATCGCGTCGGCCGCAACGCCGGCGTGCACGACGACCTCGCCGCGCAAGCGCTCGTGCTCGATGACGGCGGCGCGAAAGTCGCCATCGCCGGCGTTGACGTTCTCGCGCTCGGAAAGCGCATCGCCGACGACGTCCGCGAGCGCGTCGGCGCAAGCACCGGCATCCCCGCCGATTCGATCCTGATTTGCGCCACTCACACTCATTCCGCGCCCGCCTTCAACATCTTCGCGACTCCGCGCGCCGACGCGAATCGCGCCGACGGCCGCGACCTCGAATGGGAGCGCGCGATACCCGCAAAAATCGCGTCCGCAATCGTTCAGGCGCACGAAAATCTCGAGTCGGCGACGCTCCGTGCCGCCAGCACCCCATTCACGCTCGGAATCCATCGCCGACTGATGCGCCCGCACCGGCAAATTCAACTTGCCGCCAACCGCTCCGGGCCCGCGGACGCTGAAGCCATGGCGCTCGGCGCGTATCGCCCAAACGGAAGTCCGCTCGCGTTCCTCATGAACTATCCATGCCACGGTGTCGTGCTGTGCGAGGACAACCTGCTCTACTCGCGCGATTGGCCCGGCTTCGCGATGGACGAAATCGAAAGCGCGGCCGGCTCCAGCGCAGCTCGGCGCCCGATATCGATTTTCCTCCAGGGCGCGACCGGCAACATCGATCCACACAGCCGCGGCAATTTCGAAGTCGCCGAGCAATACGGCCGCGCGATGGGTCGCGGCGCGTTCGACGCGCTCGAGCACGCGCCCTCGATTGCCGCCTCGCGAATCGCCACGCGCAGAATCGCACTCAACCTCAAGCTCAAGGATCTCGGCGCCGACCTCGCCGTTGCACGCGATTGCGCCGCCCAGACCCAGGCCTCGCTCGACAACCATCGTGGCGGCGACGGCTATCAGTTGAAGCGCCTGCGCGACCATCACGCTCAATCGCTCTCGGCGCTGGGCGCTCTGGAAGCCCTCGAGGAGCAAAATCGCCGCGACCGCCGCGTTGATATGGCGCGTCGCGAGCTTGCCACCGCGATGACCATCGTCACCGTCGGGAACCTCGCGATAGTCGGCATCCCGGGCGAACTTTTCGTCGAGCTCGGCCTCGCGATAAAGGCAACCCCGCACTTCGATCAGACTTTTGTGGCCGGCTACTGCAACGACTTGATCGGATATATTCCCACCCGCGCCGCGTACGCCGAGGGCGGTTATGAAGTCGATACCGCGCGGATTGCCGCCGGTAGCGGCGAGACGATCGTCAATACTGCACTCTCTGCGCTCGCCGCGATGGGCGCGTAGCTCGTGCGCGAGATTCGGCATCGCGAGCTTGCCCGGATGCGCGCGTCCGGCGGCGTGCAAATCGTTGACGTGCTTCCGTCGCACGAGTACGACGCCGCGCACATTCGCGGCGCCGTGCACATTCCGCTGCGCCGCATTATCCGCGACGCGCCCGCGTCTTTGGACCGCACGCGCCCGGTCGTTGTCTATTGCCGTGATTCCTTGTGAGACCTTAGCGCGCGAGCTGCGGCGCAGCTCGATCTGCTGGGATTCACCGACGTCCGCCACTACTTCCGGGGCAAGGCCGATTGGATCGTCCGCGGATTGCCCACCGATCCACCGGCACCGCTCTCAGAGCGGATGCGCGCGCTTCCCTATTTCGTCAACAATCTCGCGCCCGGCCTGCGCTCCAGTTGGATTCGCTATTCGGATCGCGTGCGCGTCGGCGAGTTCATGCGCGACAACGAAAACCTCGTCCGCCTCGGTCCCGAAGATTCCGTCCCGCCGGCCTCGCCCGATTCGCCGACGCCGTGCGCCGTCGTGCTCACTTCCGACGGAGTCCTGCTCGGCGCGATCGAACAATCCGAATCCGCGCCGCGCGCACTCGATGCGATGAATCCCGGTCCGCAAACGATTCGCCCCGACATGACGCCGCGACTCGCCGCGCAACTGCTAGCCTCGAATCCGTACCTGATTGTGACGACCGCAATGGGAAACTATCTCGGCCGGTACCTCGCGTCTCAAGCTCAGTAGTCCCTCTCCCGTTCCTCCTGACTCGGGTGCAGGGGCTAGCCGCTGCTATCTCTCGATCACTCCATCGCCCGAAATGTCCAGATGGTACGCGACCTCGCGCGCAAGCTCCTCGGGCCGCGCGCGATAATACTCGACCTGCGGCGCGCCGGGGATCGCGGCGATGACGTCGGCGACGGCCACCGTCGTGAAACCGTGTCGCCCGAAAAACCCGCCAGCTTCAGTGCTGAACAGGTACAGATGGCGCGCACCGCGCGTGTGCGCAGCCTTGCGCGCCGCCGCGATCAACGCGCCGCCGATTCCGCGCCGGCGCATCGATTCATTCACGTACAGCGAACGTATCAGCGCCGCGTCGATCTTCGACTCGACGCCGATCACTCCGACCGCTTCATCGCCGACATACGCAAAGATGTAACACGCGGCTGGCCATTTGATTCCGTCCGTCATCATGCCGGCCCGCGCGAGCATCTCGCGCACGTGCGCGAGGTCACGCGTCTGCTCGATTACGAGTTCGCCTGCGCGATGCCTGCGTATTGCCATGGCGCGACCCGCGAACCTACTTCTTCGGCGGCGGAAAAAGCTGCACGCCGGCGTCTTCGTCCACCACCGCGATCGGAAAACACTTCGCCATCGCTGCCTCCGCGTTGTGGATGAAGAATAGAATCCGCACTCAGCGCGCTGCAAGTATTTTACTGTTTCAATCGCCCGGCCGTGCGCGCGCGCAATTGAATCCGCCCGCGGCGCGGCTGATACTCATTCGCGATGGGGCAAATCGCCGGAACCGGAATCGACGTTATCGAGGTCGAACGCATCGAGCGCGCTCTGACGCGGGCCGCCACGGGCGAGCGTTTTCGCGCCCGCGTCTTCACGGCAGGCGAGGTCAGGTACTGCGAGTCGCGCGGGCGTCCCCGCTACCAGAGCTACGCCGCGCGCTTCGCCGCCAAGGAAGCGACGATGAAGGCGCTCGGCACGGGATGGAACCGCAACGTCGGATGGAGCGAAATAGAAGTCGTGCGCGAGCGCGGCAAAGCGCCGACCATCGCGCTATCGGGCAAGGCGGCGGCGTTCGCGCAAACAAAACAGATCACGCGCTTTCATCTGAGCATCACGCATACCGCCGCCCAGGCCATCGCCCACGTCATCGCCGAAACCTGACGCCTATGGTCCAAAGGTCAATTGATAAGCGAAATATCCCTGGAGTTGATTCGACCCTTCGATAGCGGGACCAGCGGAGAGAACGATGTGTTGAGTGTCGCTAAGGTCCCAGATCAATCCGAGATTGATACCCGTTTCACGTGGACCGCCGACTTCTTGCGAGGTGCCGTGAAAGATCTCGATGCCCGGCGTGAGGTTTGGCAGGACCTGACGCTGTATGACCAACCCGGTGAAACACCAGTTGCGGTTGTGCGCGCCGGGATTGATCCAGTAACCGCCTCCTCCATAAGCGGTCCACTTGCCCATGCTCTTCTGGAGCCATATCGGCAAAAACGTCTGCAGGTGCCCGCTCCCGAGATTCCGACCGTGGGATCCAGTCGGCACTTCCAACAGCGGAAACGTTCCAATCTGCGGTAGCCAGTCGCTCTCCTGAACGAAGCGGAACTTGATCCCCAGCTCGGTATCGCCGTATCCGTAGCTGGTACCGCCATGGCTGGGCGCGTAGAGGGCCAGCGGTGCGATCACGTGGAGCTGAACATTTGGAAGCGGCCCGTAATTCACTTCCAGGTGCGGCGCTGTGCTTGTCCAGGCATCCGGCTGTTTGGTGAATAGCGATGCCAGGTAAACCTCCCAGTGCTGATATTCGACGGGTTCGGGGTCGTCTGTGATATATGGAGGTCCCGCGAATGCAATCACTGGAA
>CALAOW010000128.1 GCA_937889395.1 uncultured Pseudomonadota bacterium
TGAAGCCGCCGGCGAAGAACGGCGAGTCGTCGCGCGCCAGCACCATCGCATGCTCGGCCGGCATCGCGTAGGTCTTCGCCGAGGCGTCGTAGATCACGTACCCGGCGGCAGTCATCGCGCTGAGCCATTCGCGCAGATACCGCTCGCTGAGTCCCGTCCGCTCCGCCAGAGCGGCGCTCGTGACGGCGCCCGCTCCGGCCAGCGTGCTGAAAATTCCCAGCCGGTCGCCGATATAGGTCAGCGCACCGAGCATCGCGGCGCCGATATCAATCGATACCTGCATCGAGAATTGCTTGATCTTGTCCCAATCGAGCTGCTGCTTTTCCCCGGCCATAGTTTTCCTCCGCAAACGCGCAGTATCGATCAATTCAGCCGTCCACCGCCACCCTTTCCAGACCTGGGGCTTTGACGCTGCTCCTTTTTGGGAGTGTGTACTTGACGCAAACAGATAGCTAGAATCTACAACACCTTGGGATCTCGAAAACTTGGCGAGTTTCTCGGCTTCACTATAACGATCAGCATTGGAATCTTTGGCGTTCTTCTGCTGCTTGTTCTTTTGTTTACTGCCGGTTTTATCTGGCTGCCTTCGGAACGAAACGGTATAGAGTTTTTTGCGCTCGCCGTAACTGCGGCGGGGACACTTGGGGGCAGTTTTTACGTTGGAGAGTCGCTGAGACGGGGTCAGGACGAGCAGATAAAACGTGAAGCGTTTGGACTGATCGCTAGATGGAATAGCCCAGATTTATTCCACGCCAGGTCGGCCAGCTTTAAGGCTCTCCAGCTCTATGACCAAAGCGGCGATAAAGCGGTGCGCGAATTGCTGGACAAAGACGAGCTTGTTGCTGCAAACGTCCGCCATGTCCTGAATTTTTTGGAGGAAGTGGCCATAGCAATTAGGGTCGGTTATGCCGACGAGACGATTCTCGCAGATGCCTTTGCGGGTCTGGTGCTAAGATGCTTCAGAACGTATCAGTCATGGATTGCTGAACATCGGAGCAACACAAAACGTCAAAAGATGTGGATAGAATTGGAGGGTCTGTACAAACGCTGGGAAGACCGCTAGACTCGCTAGGTCCA
This sequence comes from uncultured Pseudomonadota bacterium, assembly GCA_937889395.1. Classification (GTDB taxonomy): domain Bacteria; phylum Desulfobacterota; class Binatia; order Binatales; family Binataceae; genus Binatus. Next base: position 1,078 of record CALAOW010000128.1, read on the forward strand.
ATGGAGGAACATTTAAGACATGATGGTTAAGGAGCTAGATTACTAGGAGCCCTAGATTTAAAATGATCGGACAAAAAAGCCTGCTTTCCGCAGGCTTTTTTATTGGCTTTTCGGTTCGGATCGCGGCTCTTTTTGCGGCCATCCCTGAGCAGGGCGCTTCTTGCCGAGCGCCTTCTTCATGGCCTCCTTCCAATTGCCCTCAATCCGGAGAGTCTCCGGTTTCGGTCCGGTTGGCTTATGCGCTTTTGGCTTCCGCTGTTTTCCCGATTTGATTGGCATAGGTCAAACGCTTCCCGTCGGCGTTGCGGATCGCAAGCGCCGTGCGCCCACCATCTTCGATCTTACGCGCGTTGTGCCGAAAATCGATCTCCGACACACTTTCCCTACTTTTCGGGCTCCGCGCTCTGTTCTTCGGACTTCGTTTGCGGGGCGGCGAACATCGAGAGCTGAACCGGCTTGCCCTCGTCTTGCGCGGCTGGTGCGAACAGACCGGGCCGCTCGACAAATACCCGGAATTTTTCAAAAAGGTCGGCAAGCTTGGCCTGGTAGTACTCGACGTTTTCGTCGGGATTGTCCGGATCGTACTCCGCCGCCATCTTCGCGAATTCGTTCACCGCCGCACGCGCGCCGCGCCCGGTGACGTAGTATGAAATTTGATCGCCGGCCAGGTACTGCCGCTCGGCCTTGAGCGCAAGCTCGTAGGCCGCCGCGGGATTGCGGCTGTTGTCACCGATCTTGTTGCGATAAGTGTCGAGCGAATCCTGAATCGTCTCGGTCTTCATCAGATCGGCGATTCCTATTTCGTGGCGGGCCAGACGCGCGCGATAGTCGCCGTGGAGTTTCTCAATTTCGCCGCGTCGATCCTCGAGCAGCATGCGGAACATCTCCTCCATGAAGCGGCGCTGGAAGCGTTCGAGTCCCCGCGAGCGCAGCCCCGAGCCGCGAATGGTCATCTTTCCCGTCTCATCCTGCAGGACGTAATTTTTCATTTTGTAGGAGAACATCGCGCGGTAACGGCCGTCGATCTCCAGCCGGATTCCCTCGGGCATAATCGATCCGACCTGCTCCAGGAGCCTGTCCGCGCCTTCCCGGCTTCCGGCATCGGGCGGCGGGGTGAAATAGATTCCGTCGGTATCGACCTCGATAACCTGCGCGCCGCGCTGCTCGAGTTCCGCCACCGCGCGCTGAATCAGATCGCGCCCGCGCTTGGTTACAGCGTTGGCCGCGCCGAAGTCATTGAAATGGCCGAGCGAAAAACCCAGGTAGCCGTAAAATGAATTGATGAGAATCTTGAACGTCTGCTGCAGAGCGTCGGCGTTGCGCCGCTCGGCGCCCTTGAGTTCGCGCGCGAGCGCCTTGGCCTGCACCCGGAAGCTGCGCAGATCGCCAAGCATCTTGAGGAACACGCCGAGGCGGTCAGCGGCCGGCGCATGCCCATATTGGAGCATCAACGACGGATACAGCGACGTCACGTCGCAGTGCAGGACGCCGTGGGCGACACCGCATCGGCGCACCTCCGTGTAGCCGCCCGCGACCGGCGTGGGCTGCGACGACTCGGGAATGGAATGCCCCGCCGCCAGATAAGCGCGCATCATGAGCGCGTCAATCTTGGTCGCATTCCCGCGCAACACCGCGCTCTGGTACGAGTACGGGAATATCTGCGCTTGCACGAAGTAACTGGGAGAGAGGGTCTCGGCCAGCGCGCGCGTCTCGCGGGCGTCGTCGAGCGCGTACTCGTAGAGCTTTTCCGGTTCGTGTTCGAAGTAGTGGCTGATTTTCGACGCGTCGATATATACGCGATCCTTGCGCGCCAGCCCGAAATGTTGCGCAAGCTGCTTCAGCCCCAGGCTCTCCAGTTCGCGACTCGAAATATCGTAGTGCTGCGCGAGGATCCACGTATCTATGATGCTGCGGCCCGGGATGTCGTAGCGGCGGTAGGCGATCGATCGTTCGGCAATTTGCATGCGCGACGGGCGGCCACGAAGCTCGCCGCCGTCGCGCCCAAGCTTGAGCTTCACCCCGTGGCGTCGCGCCCGCGTCTCCAGGTATGCGAGATCGAACCGAAACAGATTGTGGCCCTCGACGACGTCGGGATCGCGCTCCTGGATAATTCGCACCATCTCCTCGAGCATCGCGCGCTCGTCCATCTCGGTGCCCCTGAGCAAGCGCTCGAAACCGGCCGAGTCGGTGAGCGAGATCGCGATAACGCGATCGCCTTCGCGTGCCGCCGACGGAAATTCAAACCCCGGCGAGATATAGGTCTCGATATCGAGCTGGAGGCGGCGCAGCTCGCTGAAATCCATCCCGATGAAAAACGTGGTCCCGCTCAGCATCAGATGCTGCTCGACCGGATCGGCCAGCACCAGATACGGCGCGTCGGGCGCGTTAGGCGCCTTGCCGGTTAGGTTCCTGAGATGGCGCTTGGCGGCTTCCAGAGCGTCGAGCGAGCCGAAGGTGACGAGCACCCGGTAACGGAAATCGCCCTCGAGCGCGCGCGTCTCATGCACGGGCCTGAAACCTTCGAGTAAGGCAATATCCTCGACGAGCAGAAATGGAAGAATTGGACGGCGCTCGCGCGTAAGCCTGCCCGACAGGCGCCGGTAAACGTCGATCTCGGTCTTCGATGCGATCTCGACCGCGACCACGCCCGGGTCGGCGGGATCGCCGAACAGCAGGCGGTTACCGTAAAACTGCGCCGAAATCTCCTGGTAAGTAGTCATCGTGCCCCGCGTCCCTCGATTGTGCACCCGCAAGCTCGCGTCAGACAACGCGCCCCCGCGCGTAGATTCAGAGCGTGCCGAGGTACCAGAGGCCAATCAGAAAGATCGCGTATGCGGCTGCGCCGATCATCAGCGTCGGAGTTCCGAGTTCCGAGTCGCGCAAGTTGATGTAAAGAATCGCTACCGAAGCGAGCGCGATCGATCCCGCGAGCAGATCGGGATTCGTCAGATGCCACGGCGAAAACGCGAGCCCCAGTGCAACGGGGATGCACGACTGGAAAACCATCGCGCCTGTGATGTTGGCGAGCGCGAGATGGTCCTTGCCATTCCGAATCCAGACAACGGAGTTGTATTTCTCGGGCAGTTCGGTCGCGAGCGGGCTCAAGATGAGCGACAGCACGCCGGGATTCAGATGCGCATGCGCTGAGAACACGACGATCTGATCGACGAACTCGACTGCGCCGATCAGAATCGCGAGTACGCCGACGAATACTTGCGCCGCTATCGCCGATGCGCGCGGATCGAGCGGACTTCCGCGCAAGATCGACTCGAAATAGAGTCCGTGCTCGACCTCCGCGCCGGCCACGCGCTTGAGCCGCAGCATCACAACCGTGTAGCTCGCGTACACTATCAACAATGCGGCTGCCATGACGTGGCGAAGCACAGGGCCCATCTCGATTGTGCCCGCGATAACCACGCACAAAAAAACCGGAAAGAAGAATGCGAGGTCCCGGCGCGCGTCCTCGCGTATCACTTTCAGCGCAATCCGTCCGTGGCGCCTGCGAAATGCGAGCGCCGCAATGCCCATCACGAACAGCGCCACCGTGGACAGCATCAGCGGTGCGCCGACAATCGCTCCAAGTCCGACCGCGGTGTGGGCAGCCGCGGAATCGCGGCCGGTCAACAGCGCGACCGCCGGGATGAACGTCTCCGGCAGCGCCGTTCCGACCGCGGCGAGAATGCTTCCGACCGCGGCCTCGGCAATATGCAATCGATGCCCCGCCCATTCGACCCCATTGGTAAAAAGTTCCGAGCCTGCGAGGATTATCGCGAAGCTGAGCGTCAGGATTATCGCGTGTATTGCCAAAATTGTGCTCAAAGGGCGGCGCAGCAGCGTCGAGAATAGAGAGGTCCGCTCGCTATTTCCAGCGCGCACCCACTTTCCAGCACTTCGGTTCGAGTCAGAGGAAAAGATCGGCCGCAATGCAGCCAAACGGGCAAACGATGCGTATAATATCTCTAGCGGTCACTGGCGAGGGCGAATTCGCGATAAGGCCGCGCGGCGGAGCGTGATTCGCCCAATGATCGCGCGGGCGATGGTGCGTAAGTTGACTCTCAGCGAAGCGATCCTTAGACTTGATTCTTTGGTGTGGCTCACTTGCCTTTGTATTCTCGTCTGTATAAATGAGGCTACTTGATTCCCGGCTCGCGGTCGCAATGACGGCCGCATTGCGCGCCGATTTTCACGCATCGCATCGGCGGCCAACGCCCGCGCAAAACGGAAGCAAAACGAATGAAGCAGAAGTACGAAGGTAAAGACCTACAGGGTCTTGTCGATCTCGGCCGTGAGCAGGGCTACCTGACCTTCGAGCAGGTCAACGACTATCTGCCGCAGGATGTCGCTTCACCAACCGATCTGCGCGCCGCGCTGGACAGCTTCGAGGACCTTGACATCAAGGTGCTCGAGGAAGTCCCGACCGAGGGCGCCGACGACGTCGAGGTCGAAGGCAAGGAAGAGCCCGAAGAAGCGCCCGAGGCCGCGCCGGCGGCTGCAGATTCGCTTGGCGAGTCGTCGGACCCGGTCCGGCTCTATCTCAAGGAGATGGGCAACTTCCAGCTTCTCTCGAGGGAGCAGGAAGTCGAAATCGCCAAGCGCATCGAAGCCGGCGAAAACGAAGTCGAAGAGGAAGTGTTGGGCTCGCCGATCACGCTCGATTTCGTGATTCGAGTGGGCGAGCGCGTAGAGGCAGGCGAAGCCGATCTGCGCGATGTGTTCGAGGACGCCGCCGAGACGCCTGAAGATCCCGACGAAGAGCGCGGACCCGAAGCCGACGAGCGCCAGCTCAAGAAGTTGATGCTCGCGACCAAGAAGCTCACCGACCTGCGCACCAAAATCGAGGCAATCGAGGAAACACTCCGCAACAAGCCCGGTCCGCGCCGCAAGCCCAAGCTCGACAAGAACCTGACGCGTCTGAACGAGCGCGTGAAAAAGGAATTGCGCGCGATGGCGTTGTCGCGACGCCTGATGGAAGCGGTGATCGGCGAGATGCGCGACTTCCTTCAACAGTACCGCATCGCGCAGCACACGATTGCGAAATACGAGGAAGCGACCGGCCGCTCGCGCACTCACCTGCTCAAGGAAGCCGCCGAAGCCGAAGACCGCCGCCACGTCCTGAAAATAAACGATGTCCGCGAGAACCTGCTCGACATCGCGGCCAGAATTCGCCTGGCACAAAAGACTATTCGCGAAGTCGAAAAAAAGGCCAAGGACGACGGCGAGGATTACGCGCGCAAGCTCGAGACGATCGCCGCCGGACAGGACAAGAGCCGCCGCGCGAAAAAGGAACTGACCGAGGCCAACTTGCGCCTCGTCGTCAGCCTGGCCAAGCGCTACACCAATCGCGGTCTTGGCTTTCTCGACCTCATCCAGGAAGGCAACATCGGCCTGATGCGCGCGGTGGACAAGTTCGAGTATCAACGCGGCTACAAGTTTTCGACCTACGCGACCTGGTGGATTAGACAGTCGATGTCGCGTGCGATCGCCGACCAGGGCCGCACCATCCGCATCCCGGTCCACATGGTCGAGACCATCAACAAGCTGCTCCGGGTCACGCGCTTACTCGTGCAACGGCTCGGCCGCGAACCCGGCCCCGAAGAAATCGCGGAGCAGATGGAGATGCCGCTGGACAAGGTCCAGAAGGTGCTCAAGATCGTCAAGGAGCCGATCTCGCTCGAAACGCCAATTGGCGACGAAGAGGAAAGTTCGCTCGGCGATTTTGTCGAGGACGAACTCGCGCCATCTCCCGTCGAGGCGGCAATTCAGGGCAACCTTGGCGAGCAGACGCGCAAGGTGTTGGCAACGCTCACGCCGCGCGAGGAGCAAATTCTGCGCATGCGCTTCGGCATCGGCCAGAAAACCGACTACACGCTCGAGGAAGTTGGCAAACAATTCGCCGTCACCCGCGAGCGTATCCGGCAGATCGAGGCCAAGGCGTTGCGCAAACTGCGCCAGACCGGCAGGTCGCGCACCCTCGAGGGCTTCCAGGAGCGCGAGTAGCCGCCCGAAATTTCAACAAGGTGACTTAAGGGCTCGGATGCAATCGCATCCGGGCCCTTTTTTTGTGATACGAAATTGGTTGAGGCCGCCGGATTGAATTCATCCACGATGGTCTGATTTAAGAGTCTG